>JBGVED010000001.1:0-1535 GCA_045119835.1 Bacilli bacterium
TTGTCTTGTGATTACAAAAGGAATATAAGCACACAAGCAGATAGCAATACCTACTTGAATTGCGGAACATACGATAATAACGAAGATAGTACTACCATTTTCAATAGCTTCTAGAGCCTTTTTGGAATCTTTGATTTGATATCCATTAACAAGTTTTATGTTTTCAAAAATAGTAAAGAAAGGAGTGCAGGATTTATCAAAGAAGATCTTAGCTGCTGTTTGAATATCACCTTGAGTGAAAGCAGGTAAAAACTCGTTTTGGTAGAAATCTATATATTCTTTGGTTGCCTTTTTAACTTCACCAATCTCTTTTGGATATCTTGTAAGTTGCAAGGCTTCGGCATGCTCAGCAAGATTAGATATGATTTTATTATTCTCATCTAGAAAAACTTTAGCTTCTGTTGGATTATCTAAAGCTTTAACAACGTTGTGTTGAATTATACCTACATCATCAAGAGTTCTTCTGGTTCTTCCATAACGTTGCTGTAGATGTTCTACTTTAGCTTGACCATATTCTTTTGCTTCGTTGAGACTTTTTATTGCGAAAAAGTCGAGGACAACAGTTAATAGAACGATAAGAAGAAAACTGAAAATCAGTTTCGATTTAATCGAGCAAGATCTGAGAAAGTCTTTCATATATGAGTAGCCTTATGTTTGTTTGATATTGATTTTAGAAGATCGTTAGAATCGCACTATTTATCATAGTTCAAACCTTAATAAATGGCTAATTTAAGGCAATTTATTGAAAAACAGAAGAAAAATTAGATTAGTGATAATAGTTACTACTAAAGGAAAATAAATAATTACGGCTTAAACGGTGTAAGAATGCTAAATCTAGATACTCTATGAAAACCGTTTTAGTAAAAACAAATAAATTAAAAAATCGTGAAAAAGATCACTTAAAAAGTACAAATGAAAGAACTTTGAGTATCAAATGTGCCTTACATGATCTGCAAAGTAAAAAGAACTAGTGATAAATCCTACAAAAATGGTAGATTTTTTTAGGATGATTATATTGTAAGAATTGAGAAAAAGTTTAAGTGGTGTTCGCAACATGTGCGCAAATTAAAATAGTTAACAATAAAACGTAAATGTGAATGTTTGCAGAAATAAATGGTAGAAAATAAAGTTTACAAAAAAATAGAAAGGCATAAATAAGGGATTTATATAAAAAGATAGGAACAAAACTTTGAAAAAGATCAAAAAAATATTTGACATAGATTAAAAAATCATTAAAATGTGTCTCCGTTGTCACGCAAGACAACGTAAATAAACCAAGCGTTTAAAAAGTTCTTTAAAAATCAGTACGGACAATCTGTGTGGGCCCTTGAAGAAAGGGTTTAGAAACAAAAGACGTTGAGAATACTAGAGAAAGAGTCTAGTAGAAGGACAACGAAAAAAATCAAATAATTCTTTATCGAAGAGTTTGATCATGGCTCAGATTGAACGCTGGCGGCAGGCCTAATACATGCAAGTCGAACGGTAACATAAAAGAAGCTTGCTTCTTTTGATGACGAGTGGCGGACGGGTGAGTA
>JBGVED010000002.1:0-92421 GCA_045119835.1 Bacilli bacterium
TTGCCCAGAGAAACTCTTTCTTGTATTAGCATAATCTCTTCCAAGGAAGGCACTACCTGTTTGTTGTTCATATTGAATTGTACCAAGACTTGACATACCAAGTTCAGTAACCATAAGTCTAGCAATTCTAGTAGCCTTTTCAATATCATTATGAGCACCAGTAGTTACATCATCAAAGAAAATTTCTTCACTAACACGTCCAGCAAGTAATCCAGTAATTCTATCTAGTAGTTCACTTCTAGTTTGAAGCATAGTATCTTCCTCAGGAGTCATAAGCACATAACCACCAGCATCTCCACGAGGAATGATTGTAACCTTTTGAACAATATCAGCTTTCTCAACCTTCAAACCTACAGTAGCATGTCCAGCTTCATGATATGCAACAAGTCTTTTCTCTTTAGGAGTAATGATTCTACTTTTCTTAGCAGGACCACCCATTACTCTATCAATAGCTTCATCTATATCTTCTTTAGATATCTTAGTTTTATTTGCTCTAACAGCTAAAATAGCAGCTTCGTTTAAAGTATTCTCTAATTCAGCACCACTAAATCCAGGAGTTCTTTTTGCAATATTTGCAAAATTAACATCACTTTCAAAGAATTTATTACGAGCATGAACCCTTAAAATCTCTTCTCTTCCCTTTTTATCAGGTAAGTTAACTATAATTTGCCTATCAAATCTTCCAGGTCTAAGTAAAGCTGGATCTAATACATCGCTTCTATTAGTAGCAGCAATAATAATTATTCCACTATTCTCATTAAACCCATCCATTTCAACTAGTAATTGGTTAAGAGTTTGTTCTCTCTCATCGTGCCCTCCACCAAGACCAGTACCTCTTTGACGACCAACAGCATCAATTTCATCGATAAATATAATACATGGAGCATTTAACTTAGCTTGTTTAAACATATCTCTAACTCTACTAGCACCAACACCAACAAACATTTCTACAAAATCACTACCAGATATTGAGAAGAATGGTACCCCGGCTTCTCCAGCAATAGCCTTAGCAAGCAAAGTTTTTCCAGTTCCAGGGGCTCCAGTTAAAAGAACACCTTTTGGAACTCTAGCACCCATCTTAGCAAACTTTTGTGGATTTTTTAAATAATCCACAAGTTCTTTCATTTCTTCTTTTTCTTCAACGCAACCTGCTACATTATCAAATCTAACTTTAGTAGTTTCTTCTCTTCTAGCACGAGACTTACCAACATCCATAGCTCCTCTAGCTCCTCCTCCACCAGAGCCACCCAAAACTCTAGTAAATAAGAATATAAAGATAATTCCAATTATAACCATAGGAATTATAGCAACAGCCATTTCAGCCCAAATATTAGTTTCAAAGTTATCAACATATTTAACCTTACTAACAGCACTCTCATTAGCAGTAATAGCTTCTCTTAAATCTTCACTACCAACATAAGAAATTCTTGTTGCAAACTTAGTAAGTTTACCATCGATAATAACTCCACCTTCAATATCAATAACTCTATTTTTTTCCACAATTGATAATGAATCAAACTCTTTACCTGATGAAACCCAAGTACAAACACCAGTATTAGAATCACAGTTTTCAGTAGCAAGAATAGCAAAAAATTCTTCTTCACTATACTCTTTTATACTGTTGTCTTTATTGAAAACAAAAATAAGAGCAATAATAACAACTAGGCACAAAAGCCATGGTGCAATATACTCAAATAAACCTCTTTTTTTAGAACGATTATTCATTAACACTTCTCCTCTACTTTCCTTCTTATATAAAATTCAACATTATCTTCACAATTTGAATCTATGTTATTATAAAACTTTTTAATATTTAGCACAAGTAATACTCTACCTAATTTATCTCTAACTATCGGCCAACGCCTTCTTTCACTAATAGGTATTTTCTTTTCAATAAAAAGCCTATTAATATTCTTATCATCTCCCTTATAGCTCTCCAAAAATAAAGGAAACAACTCCTTACTTACAACAATCTTCTCCAATTTTTTTCCACAAATTGCTATTTCAAACTCGCCAATATCACTACTTAAATCCTCTATAGTATAACTAAATTCCTTTTCTTCTTTTTTTATTACTAATCTTTCATATTCTTTGTACAATATCAAATCCTTAAAACATGCAAGAACAATATTAGGCTTATTTGATCTAATTTTGCTTAGAATATCCAATATTCTAGAATTACTTATAGAAATTCTTTCCTTTACATTCTCAATCACAAAATAATACAAAACACTTACCTTATCTTCCTCATTTAAATCTTTAAATAAACTTAAATCTATAATATTATTTCCCACTTTACATTTATCTAACAAAAGATGAATATTTTTATAATCATTTTCTTTTACTTTATTTAAATCATTTATCTCTTTAACAATATCCACCTTTTCTTTTTTACTCATATTTTTAATAACATTATGTCTAATATTATTTCTTAAATAAGTTTCATCAAAGTTAGTTTCATCAACACCAAAACAAATATCGTTATTAACACAATAATCCGTTAACTCCTGCTTACTAAAGCTAAGCAAAATTCTTTTAACATGCATTTGATAAATATAACTATCTTCTCTTAAACCATAATAATCACATTTACCTTTTCTCTCTTTTTGAATAAAATAAGTTTCAATCAAATCATCTAAATTATGCCCAACATATAAATACTCACAATCATATTTCTTATACATTTCTTTAAAAAAGTTATACCTTTTAACTCTAGCCCAATTCTCAAAATTACCTTCTTTTTTATCGTATTTAAAACCTTTTAAAATCTCTAACTTTAAATTTCTTTTTTGGCAATACTCTCTAACTATATTTTCATCTCTACTAGCGCTCTCTCTAAACCCATAATTGACATGACATACAACAAGACTCTTACCACTATTATAAAGTTTATCAAGTAAAGCCATTGAATCACTACCGCCACTTACCGCCACTAAACTACATCTCATAACATTCATCAACCACCAATACAAGTATAACATTACTTTTAATCATTTAACAAATTTTTATAACAAAAACCGTTTTATCATCATTAATCCCACTTTCTTTTTTTATTATACACTCACAAATGTTTTGCTCACTTTTTCCTCTCACCTTCATAATACAATCAATACTCTTTTCACTAACCCCATCGCTTGCCATAATAACTAATTCACCTTTTTCTAACTCAACTTCTAAAACACTAAAATCATTTTTATCTACAATTCCAAGAGGCAAAGCATTACCTTTTATAACCCGCTTTTCTCTTCCAAAAACATAAGAATCACAAGCACCATTTTTACAAAAATAAAATTTATTCAAGAACTTGTCATAGGCAAATAAATCAAGCGTACCATATCTCTCCTTTTGATACCTAGATTTTAAAACATCATTCATCATTTTAAGGGACGTTATCATATCAAAATCAATTTCTAAAAATTTTCTTAACAAATCCAAAGCCATCTTTGAACATTCTTTTGCCTCTTTTCCTACTCCCATGCCATCACTAATAGCAAAAAACATTCCTCTTTTATTTTCATAAACTAAATAACTATCACCACACACTCTGTTATCTAAACTTTTTTGACTAACACCATACTTAAAATTTCTTCTTTTCTTACTCTGTAAAACCACCCTATAATATGCAAACAATTCATCATACTCAACTATTTTTATAAACATATTCTCATTTAAAATTTTACAAACAAGAGGAAGCAGTAAATCATCTATTTCTTTTTCTCTACAATTGACACACATATGTACAACTTTATCTTTAAAAATATTTTCTTTTACATTAACGCTTAACAAATCAACACCGTACTTAAAAAACTCTCTTTCAAGTCGCTCACTTAAATTAAAATCAGCATTACTTTTTACTTCATAAGAAAGTTTCTTTAAAAGATTATCAAAAACATTAATCTCCTCAATCAAAAGCTTTTTCTCACTACTTTTAAGTCTTCCCTTAATATCAATTTTCTCGCAAATAAGCGAAAAAATTTCCTCCATCCTTACAATTTTATTTGAAATAAGCAAATTAGATTTATTATTATCTAACTTAACCTTTTTTAAATACCCTTCACCCCCATAACAAACTGCCCCTATTTTGTCCACAAAAGAATCCTTTATAAAAAAAACAAACACACAAAAGATAACAAAATTCAAAAGATAAAAATAGTTCAAATTAAAATAATATAAAAAAGAAACAACCCCAAACAAATAAGTTATAATAAATGTCATTTTAGAAACATTCTTCAAAAAATAAACAATTAAAAAAGTAAATAAAAAAAGCACTAAAAGAATATACACACCTCTACTAAACAAAAGCAAAAAAAATGAACAAATGCTATAAATTGCTCCTACATCCAAACCAACTCTAACGCTTATATACGACAAAATTAAAAGCAAAATAAAAGAAAAATCTATAAAAAAAAGATTAAATTTTAACCCACAAACAACTAATGCTAAAAAGCAAAAAAGAAAACTGCACATTCTTAAATCAAAATCTACTTCTCCTTTGAAAGAAAAATAAAATTCAATCAAAAATCTCATAAACCAATAACTAATAACACAACTCGCTACTAACAAAAAATAATTACTATCTTGAAAAATAAAATTACTTATTAAAGAACATAATAAAACAACAAAAAAAACATAAAAACTAAGCGCGAACAAAAATCTATTATTATATATCTCAACAATCTTTTTAAACACCACCAAACTACACAATACAACAACCATGAAAAATACATATTTTATATTAATAAAACTAACAAATATAAAAGAAGCAAAAGCACTTACCACGCCATGCCATCTACCGTTAATAAAGCAAAAAAATATAAAAGGAACAATAAAGATAAAACGATTATTAAATATATTTATATTAATTAAAGAATAAGACACAACAAAAATTAAAAAAAATAAACAAATATCTCTAAAAACATCCATCTTATTTGTCACAATTACACCACCTAACACATGAATTGTACTTACAATATAAGATGAATTTTGTCGAACTATCTACTTTAAAATAAATTTATAAAAAGAGTATAAAAAACAACAATTATTATCCCATAAAACCCAATCATACCGGAAACCATTATAACAAACCACTCAAGAGGAATAATAACTCCAATCAAAGACAAAACATATCGCACTCCAAAAAGAGTAAAAATCATAAGTAATATTTTAAATAAAAACTTAACAGTTTTTTCCATATCTTAAATCACCATTTAAATATATGAATACCGTTAAGTTAAAATGATTTTCTGTTTTCAAACGACTTCATAATAGTAACGTCATCGCTATATTCTAAGTTTCCTCCCATTGGAAGACCATAAGCAAGACGAGTAACTTTCACACCTTTATTTTCTAACAATTTAGCAATAAACAAAGCCGTCGTTTCCCCATCTAAATTTGGATTTGTTGCAACTACAACTTCCTTAACCCCATCTAATCTATTAAGTAAAGAATCAATATTTAAATCTTCAGGAAGCTTACCTTGTTTTACAGAAATAACACCATCTAAAACATGATACAAACCATTATAAGAATTGCTCTTCTCAATAGCAAAAACATCCTTAATACTTTGAACAACACAAATAAGAGAAGTATCTCTATTGATATCACTGCATATATCACACTTATCACCTGATGTTAAATTATGACATATCTCACATTTTTTTAAAGAAGAAACACCATTTAAAGATTCAACAAACTTATCCCTATACTCCTCTTTCATCTCTAAAATTTGATAAGCCATTCTCTCCGCTGATTTATACCCAACTCCTGGCAACCTCCTAAAAGAATCAATAAGATTTTCAAACTCTTTAGGATAATTCATTAAAACATACCTGGAATTCTCATTCCACCAGTCATACTGCCCATTTCACTATCTATTTCTTCATCTATTTTACTAACAGCTTCATTAATAGCTACAACTAACATATCTTGCAACATTTCTTTGTCACTAGGATCAATCAAGTCTTCTTCTATCTCTAAAGAAACTAATTTCTTACTACCTAACATTTTAATTTTAATTGCACCACCATTAGTAGAAACTTCAAACTCTTTACTTTCCAATTCTTTTTGTTTTTTCTCCATTTGTTTTTGCATCTTTTGTGCTTGTTGCATTAACGCGTTAATATTCATTTTTTATTCCTCCCTAACTTTCAAAAAATCGCCAAATATTTTTTTGCCAAACTCTAACCCTTCATCAACTTTGCTCTCCTCACTAGTAAAACTAATTTTTTTAGGAGCAGGTAATTTATTTAAACTTTTAAGATTAACATAAGTATCTCTTAATTTCATAAAATCTTCTTTAGTCACACAATAACACATCATATTATCTTTATAGACAGCCTTCAAGAAATTATTCATCATTTCATGATTGCTAATAGAATTAACTGTATTTAAATATGTTTCATTATCATACGCTAATACAATCATATTCTTAGCTGCTGCTACAGGCAAACCATCTGTAAGTAAAACCGCCACTTTGGCAGTACTAGGTGAATTCAAATATCTAGGAAGTTCTACCCATTTCTTTTTAGCTGTATTTAAATCATCTTTAGTAGCTTGAACAAGAACATTTAAAAGTTCCTCTTCAGTTGGAATAAATTTACCATCACTTACAACATTTTCTTTTGTTTCTATCGTTTCATTTATTTCTTCACTAACTTCTACTTTTTTATCTTGTTGAACTACAACTTTCTCTACACTTGGTTTTAAACTTTCAATTGGTTTTGCTTCAATAACTTTTTCCTTTGCTTCTGAAGCATTTTTTTCCACAACTACTTCCTTAGTTACATAAACAACATTTTCTTTTACACTTCCACTACAACCTGCCATTTTTAAACATGCCAATTCAAAAAATGATTTAGGAGCATTAACTTTCTTAAAATTAGAAAGTGAATCTACCAGTATATCAATCCATTTAAATAATTTATTAACATTATCTTCTTTAAAACTAGCAATATTATCGACACTCATAATTTTTAAAATCTTACTATTCTTACTATTTTTATAAATAATTACTTCCTTCAACAAATCAATAAGACCTATAACTAACCTAGTCAAATCAACACCTTTATCATCATATTCATTAATCATCTTAATTAATTTTTCTTCTTCATCAAGACTAATACAATTAAGAAGTTCTATCTTCTCACTTAAAGAAGTAACACCATAAATTTCTCTAATGTGTTCGCATTTTAAATCATTCCCTGCATATGCAATTGCTTGATCTAAAATACTTAAAGCATCACGCATACCACCATCGCATAATTCACAAACTAAATCAACAACGTCATCTTCATATTTAATTCCTTCACTATTTAAAACAGAAGCAATTCTCTCTTTTATATCATTAGAACTAATTCTACCAAAATCAAATCTTTGACATCTAGAAATAATTGTCGGTAACACTTTATGTGGTTCAGTAGTTGCCAAAATAAAAATAACATGTGCTGGAGGTTCTTCTAATGTTTTAAGTAAAGCATTAAACGCTCCAGTTGACATCATATGAACCTCATCAATAATATAAACTTTATATTTTCCCAAAATTGGCGAATACTTAACTTTATCAATAAGATTTCTAACTTCATCAACACCATTATTACTAGCTGCATCAATCTCTACAACATCAGGATGACTGCCTTCTACTATTTCCTTACAATTCTCACACTCATTACAAGGCCCAAATTCACTTTCACAATTTAAAGCTTTAGCTAATAGTTTTGCCATACTAGTTTTTCCCGTTCCTCTAGGGCCAGTAAACAAATAAGCATGTGCAATTTTATTTTCCTTAATTGCATTTTCAAGGGTCTTTAAAACATGTTTTTGCCCTGCCATTTCCTCAAAAGTTTGAGGCCTATAAGTTCTATATAACGCTTTATAACTCATAATATCACCACAAAATTATTATACAACAAAAACTAGCATTACAAAACAACTATTAACGTAATCTTACTATAAATTTTTAATCCATTCCTTTAATACATTAATACTGTCTTTTTTAAACACCGCACAGTCCTCAAGAACTAACGTAAATATTCTTCCTATCTCATCATTAATAAGATTATCCACATTATCGCTATTAACTTTATTGTTATTTGCAATATTATTAGCAAAATCCAAATGAATCTTGAATTTCGTATATTCTTCTTCACTTAATTTATCTTCAAGCAAATATTTTCTAACAAGTTTCATCTCATCTTTTAACCTAGAAGGTAAAATCGCTAGCCCCATAACCTCAATCAACCCAATATTCTCTTTTTTAATATTCCAATACTCTTCTCGAGGGTGATACAATCCTAATGGTCTATCAACTGTTGTAATATTATTTCTTAGTGCTAGATCAAGCTCAAAACAACCATTTCTATATCTACAAATTGGAGTTATTGCATTGTGACTTCCGTTTTCATCATTTGCTATAATCATCAAATCTTTATTTTCATAAATATTCCAACTACTAAATATTTTTTCTGCTTCTTTAATAAGTTTATCTTTATTTTCACTTCGTAAACGAATAACATTAAGAGGCCAATTTAACAAATTATATTCTACTTCATCATTTATTTTAATAAATTCTTCATTAGCATTATCCATTGGAAAAATAGCCTTCCCACCTTGGAAATGATGGTGATTTAAAATAGAGCCTCCAACAATAGGTAAACCTGCATTAGACCCCATAAAATAATGAGGAAACTGACTAACAAAATCCACCAACTCTTTAACCGTTTCAATATCAACCTTCATATTACTGTGCTCTTCTTTAAAACATATAGTATGCTCATTATAATAACTATATGGCGAATACTGAATATAAAACTGTTTGTTATCTAAAGTAACAGGAACAAATCTCAAATTTTGCCTAGCAGGAAAATCAAGCCTTCCCTTGTAATTGACATTCTCTTTACAAAGCATACAATTAGGATAATTAACCTTCTTCATATTTAAAAGTTTCTTTATATCATTAGGATCCTTTTCTGGTTTTGACAAATTTATAGTAATATCAATCTTTCCATATTTACTCATATAAGGAAATTCAATATTTTTAGCAATACGCGTAGTTCTAATATAATTTACATCTTTACACAAATTATAAAAATAATCAGTAGCCAACACACTATCTCTACTTTTCAAATCATTAAACTTTTTATTAATCATTGAAGGAAGAGGCATCAAACATCCCATTATTTTTGTATCAAATAAATCTTTATTAACTTGAGTTCCTTCAATTACATTATTACTAATCGCATATTCAAGCATCTCATCTAAAAGATAAGTAACATCATTATCTTTATCATATATATAATCATTATCCTTATAATCATCCAAATTAAAAATCGCTAATAAAGAATTTAAAATGTACTCTTTATCTTCTCCTTCATATATACCCTTATCCTCACCATATTGCATTAATCCATTAATCATCTCATAAATTGTCATACCACACACTCCTTCAACAAAAATTATATTATAGACTATCCTACTTTTTCCTTTTTTCTTTAAAATAATCTTTTAAAATCTTACTACATTTATCATCTTCTAAATACTCAAAATCAAAATAATGATTAAAACCTTTTTGCTCTAACAAATTAAACAAACCACCAAGTGCGCCGCCTTTTAAATCTCTTGCCCCAAAATAAACATTCTTAACCCTAGCATTAATAAGTGCCCCTACACACATAAGACACGGTTCTAATGTTACATACATTTCACAATCTTTTAAATACCAATCACTAAGTTTTTTACAAGCCTTCTTTATACACAAAATTTCAGCATGCCCCATAGGATCATTATTTTTTTCTTTTTTATTATGAGCTCTAGCAATTACTTTTCCATCAAAAACAATAACAGCCCCAACAGGAACCTCATCTTCCTTATAAGCTTTTAAAGCTTCTTTATAAGCTTCATCCATAAATTTATTCACATTTACCACCAATTACATTTTACAAAAAGACAAAAAAAGCATCAATTAAATGATGCTATAAACAAAATTATTTAACAAATGAATACGTCTTCTCAAATATATCCTTTGGCGAATGAAAATCATGATTCAAATACCCTTCTTTATTAACTAAATAAGAGATATGATTTCCTTTTCTTAAATCCGCTAAATCATTAGCAATTATATAATCCATACTATTTTTAACACACAACTTTTTAGCAACCTCTATTATATGCTCTTTACTAACATTCTCCAATAACTTAAACCCAACCAAAACACTATTAGGGAACCATTCTTTTAAATGAGAGATAAGTTTAGTAGTAAGTGTTAATTTTACAGTTAAATGTTTCTCATAGCTACTAATTTTAGTTTCATCATTAACTTTGCACTTAGGATTTGTCAAAACCTCTAATATACTCTCATAACTCTTATTCTCAATCTCTAACAATTCTTGAGCTAAATCTTCCATTCTAAAACTAAACTCTGGTTTATAATCCCCTACTGCAGAAGCATGTACAACCAAATCATACTTTCCCTTACTTTCATTTTCTAAAGCTTTATACATATCTTCTGTAGTCTCTATTTGAACAGTCTTTAAATTTTCTTTATTTAATAACCCATACTTTTCATACAAACCACTTCTTGCCACACTTCTAGTACAAATAAGAGTAACTTCGCACCCACTATTTAAAAAGTTCCTTGTTAGTTCAACTCCTAACCTACCAGTACTCATATTAGTTATTTTCATAACCTCATCAATATATTCATTTGTTGGTCCTGCTGTAATCAATATTTTTTTCATTTCCTATCCCTATCCTTTCAATTTTAATATTTTTAGGAGTATGCCTAAAACTATCACTACGATAATACTTACTAGATTCTTTATATAAATACATACCCCTAACAAAATAACTACCGCTATCTAAACAACATATGTTGCTAGACTCTTTCAATCTAAAATCTTTAAAACTATCTCTTTCAAAAGGAGATACTCTGCCAAACACATAACTTCCACCTAAAGAATACTTTTGGCCATTGTATAAAGAATTACTATTAACAATAAAACTATACACATTATCGTTATGATTAGATATAGCCTTAGTTTCAGTTAGAAAAACTTCATTATTGTTATTAGCGCAAGGAACTAAAAAACCAAATAAATTTTTGCTTTTGTACTCATCTCTAGCAATAAAATAAGCAACTTTATAATACTCTGCGCAGTTAAGTACTATAAATTTTTTGCCATTTAAAACAAATGTTCGCTCTTTTAAGTTATTCTTTAAAAACTCTTTTACCCCAATGTTTTCTTGATACCTAATAGATGGCTCTACAGGACTATTAAACATTTTCTTAATCATATACTTTTTCATATTGTAATATACAATTGTAAAATTTTCATTTCCCACATAACAGCTGCCAAAAACAATAATTTTGTTATTTGAATTACTTAAAAAATAACTCTCATAATTCTTGTGATAAGATAATTCCGGAAATATCAACACATCACAATCACCAATTTTTTTAACAACTTCATCCATTTGATTAAAGTACAAATCATCACCTATCAAAAATTCCTTTTCATTGTCACAACCCAAATTTAATTTCATTTGAGCAAATCCAATTTTAAAGTATTCCTTATCCATTTTCCCCCTCCTTCTACTTGCATTATATTTCACCGCCTAATATAATACAAATATATATTTCTTATGTTAAATATAAGGAGGGATTATATACGGAAAATAAAATAGATAGTTATAAAATTTTTGAAAGTGTTGCAAGAAACGAAAGCATATCAAAAGCTAGTGAAGAATTATTCATATCACAACCTGCCGTTTCTCAATCAATAAAAAAACTAGAAGATACAATCGGTGGAGAACTTTTCAATCGAACAAAATTTGGCGTTAGACTTACAAGCGAAGGAAAAGCCTTCTATGAATACATAAAAAAAGGATTAGACTATATAGAAAATGGAGAAAGGATATTTTCTTCTTTAAAAAATTTAGAAGTAGGAACAATTAAAATTGGAGCCTCTGCTACTTTAACAAAACACATTCTTATGCCCTACCTTGATAAATTTCATAAACTTTATCCTAACATCAATATAGAAATAGTAAATCATCTTTCTAACACTTTAATTTCAATGTTAAAAAACGGATTTTTAGATTTATTAATTTTAAACTTACCAACACAAGAAACTAGTGAATTAGAAATACATCCATTCAAACAAGTTCAAGATATATTTTGCTCTAACAAAGAATACATGGATACAAACAAAACATATTCACTTCAAGATTTAAAAAACTATAATCTGATAACACAAAAAAGACCATCCAACACAAGAACCTTCTTTGATAACTTCTTAAAAGAAAACAACACAAAACTTATCCCTTCCATTGAGGCTGTTAGTTTTAATGTTGTAACAGATTTAACTAAAATTGGTTTTGGATATTCTTATTCTACTAGAGAATTTATTAAAGAAGAATTAGAAAAAGGATATCTAAATGAATTAAAAACATCAATAATTCCAAAAAAAAGAGATATAGGTCTAGTATTATACAAAAACACCCACATCTCTTTTGCGAGCCAAAAACTAATTGACTTAATATTAAAACAATAAAATTTATTTATATTTTGTTATTTTTTTATGTTAACTTTGCAACGCTCTTTAACATTTTTTTCTAATTTTGTAAAAACAATATTTTTTGCTTCAAGTCTAACTAATTTATCATAAAAAATTTGATAACCTGATTTTCGCTGTTTTATAACTTTTTGCAAAGAAGTTTTTTCTTCTTCTGTTTTACAAGCATCTAACTTTTTTTCTAACGATTTAATTTGCTCTATTTGACCTTTAATTAACTTACAATATTTTAAAGATTCTTTTTCAACATTTTTTCTCTCTAATTCTAAAAATGAAGAAAAATCCTTAAGCAGTGATGGATGTTCTTTTTGGATATTCTTAAATACTTCTCCCAACTTCTTTTCTACATATTGATTATATATATTCAACACTTCAATATCCTCTGAAGACAAACTTTCTGAAAAAATTTTTTCTTTTGGCAAATTATCTCCAGTTCTTTCTTGAATATATGCGTTCATTTCTTTTAAATCATCACCATCCATAACTCTCATTCTATCTTGAAAATTATCCTTCGCTTGTTTAAAACTAACGCCATATTTCTCTTTTGCGTCCTTCTTTACACCTTCCACATAACTAAAAACGCTAACTTGCGAACGTACTAAACATGATTTTATATTATCTGGTAGGCCCTTACTAACACGATTAATAACCTTCAACATCTCTTCTTTTCTAATACGATCATTCTTTTTATATTCCATTTTTTTTACTACATATGTATCTTTCAGCGACATAATCATCCACCTCCTAACAAAAAAATAAATACTATTACAAATATTATAAAACATTTTCCGACAATATAACAAGTACTAAATCATTTTCAAACACAAAAAGCCAAAATAAAAAGTCAGCACACATAGCGAACTCACTTAATGCTGCTACCTTCCGGTCCTGACATGGTTCATGCACCACTATTGCACTGACATTACCTATTATACGCACTTAACAGTTTTTTTACAACTGTTTTTAATAGTATTATTTAAGATGTTTTTTATCTCATTTTTACACCTTTCATCATTTAATAGAGCGTATTTCTCCACATTATCTTTTTCATCAACTAGTATAAACCAGTCCTTATTGCACCAAGCTTTTTTGTAATCCTCAACATCAATCAACTTAAACTTATTAAGATTATTTTCACTTTCATATTTTAAATATCTCAAAGCATTTATAACATCATTAATTTTATCCACATTGTCTTCATTGTTACAATCAAAAAACAAAACATCTTCCCGTTCATCTAAATAACTATCATCACAATCATAATACTCAAAATTCCCATTACCTTTAACTAATACTTGTCTCTTTTTTGCATCGCTATATAAATCCTTACCCTCGACACAAGGTAATTTGTCCACAACAACACCGCTTTTAGCACCCTCATCTTCTCCTTTTAAAACAAACATCATATATTTTTCTAAATCTAATATTTTCTTATCAAAATCAGTTCTGCCTATCATTACATTTTTTATACAACTAGTTTCTCCTTCACATTTTAAAGAAACATCTAAAATCTCACTAGCAAATTTTTCATAAACTTCAATAAAATCAATTTCCTTCAAATCTGTTTCAATATTATCAAGACACAAAACATTGCCGTTTCTCCACACCCAACTATGAGCCACTAATTTACCATCTTTTTTGACAGTTAAAATTCTACCATTTTTATTAGTAAGAGAATGTATCAAACTAGAATAAGCGTTACCCTTAACTGTAAAACAACAATTAGTTTTATTACCAACAGTTAAACCTTCCATATCGTCTAACTTTAAGATTTCATAACTGTACCCACTGACTTCACCTTTTATTCTAGGAATAGTCGAGGAAACTCTTTTTACCATCTCATCATGCAAATTCAAAGTATCTTTAACAATCTCATTACTACATCCAATATACTTAAATAACCCTTTAAGCCTATAATATTTTACTCCAACACAAACATCATCGCTCTTTAAATATCCCACAATACAATTTAAAGAACTATCTTTGCCATTAAGTTTAATCATTTCCCATTCATTAAATATTCTAGGAAAATATTTATATAAATCGCTTTCTTTATCTTTAAGCATTGACTCTATCCTGTTATGTTCTTGATCCTTAAATAACAAATTAATAATTTTATTATTTAAAATTGGATTACTATTCTCATCAATTTCAACAGTAGATACATCTACATTCCCAACCAAATGCTCTAAAACAGGTAACTCATTTTCTATAAGGGACAAAATATATTCCGCCTTTTGATATCCAAAAAGCAAAAGGAGTTTTAAAGTTAAAGATTTATATGAAAAAAGTTCATATTTTTTTTGCTCATATCTTTTATACAACATTTTATGTTCCTTAACATTATATTTTCGCAACTGATCCTCACTAAATTCTTCAGGATTAAAAAAAGCACCTTTACCAACTCTATTGAAAAGAACTATTTTTTTTATATTATCAAATCTCTTTAAATCACTTAAATTAGCACCTCTAATAATATGATTAAAATAAATTTCTAAATCCCTACAATTATTTTCATTTACCCTATCAACAATCTTTTCTTTAACTAAGTGATTGCAAAACAAATTAAACTGTTTCCTATAGGTCTCATTATTTCTACTAATAATCTTATTTGTAAACATATAATTAAGCTCTTTAAGATTTTTAACATACTCATTAGAGAAAATAGAAGTATCTTCATTTATCTCTAATAAATTCCCATCTACTATAATACCGTTTCTAAACTTATTCTCTACTACAGCAAGACTCTTATAATTAACCCACATTTTAAGTTCTAAAATCTCTTGCAAACTATTAATTTCATAATCTTGTAAAACATATTTAAGATTCTCATTAAATTCTACAAATTTAAGCCACTGACTAATATCAATATTTTTAAAAGGTTGTTTATCTTTTTTATAAAGCTCACACAAAACATTTCCATTTATAGCAATAAAAAGTTCATCAAAATCAGATCTATTAACAATAATATCTCCAAAATAATCAAATATTATTTTCGTAGATTCAAACCCTGCATCCTCAAAATAATCCCACAAGTCTCCCATACGAGCATTTGCATAAATATCTCTTAATTTATCTTCACTAATTCTCAAAAAATTTTTAAACTCTTCTGTTTCTAGCATATCCATTCTTACCACTGCATTAAAGAAACTTAAAAATGGTCTTGATTCTAAATTAGCAATTTTTTCGCTATACCTTTCTATTAGTACACAAGATAATTTTCCACTTATTTCATTTGATTTTAAAAAAATATTTTCATAGTAAAGCTCACTATCCTTTGATTCTCTACGCATATTTTCAAAAATAACCCGCTTAGCATAATGATACAAATTAACAAACTTATAAGAAACCATCTTTTCATTAATCTCACTATAAAAATCATTAAAAAACAAATAAATTTCTTCATTAGAAAACCCATCAATCAATGTTTCTACACACCCATTTAGTAATTTGTAAAAAATATCTTTATTCAAATCATATATCGCCTTAATAGATTCATATGACAAAAAAGAAGAAAGAGCAGCCGGAGCAATCATATTGTAAATGAAAATCTCCTCGTCATTTTTACTTATATACTCAATATTATCTTTAATGAAATTAACTTGATCTTCTCCCTTTAAATCTTTAATAATAAAATAAATAGTTAACGGATTTAACCCATTAATTTTTTTAAAATTATTATCTTGCTTGTATATTTGATACTCTTCTTTTGCAATAGCTTCATTTTCCTTCCTTAAAGTTGAAGGGAAAGACTCTTTAAAGATTTGTTTCAACAAATCTTTTGCTTCTTCTTCACTAATATCTGGCATAAAGATTATCTCCTACAATTTTTTAAAAAATTATTTAAGCCATCATCATCTAGTTTTTTATTTTTCAATTGCTCATCTTTAGAAAAACTATCATCATAATAACCAAGAGCATCATTATAAATATGCTCAACTTCTACTATCTGAGAATTACTAAATTTATTACAACGTTTTTTCTCATCTTGCATCGCATCCACAATGGTTTTTAATTCATTATTTTTAATATTAGAATCAAAACCATATTTAAGCAATGTTTTGTAAAGTGCTACTACATCTATTACACACACATCATTTGCGTATATAGCACTATGAAGAATTGTATCACCGTCTTCATCTACGTGATTTATATTAAGTTTATTTTTTAAACAAGGATTCATGCTCGCATCAATGCAACCAATAACAAAAGAAGTTGAATAGCCTGCATAAATTGCATTTTGAATAAAATTATACTCTCCATCCGCAACAACTTTATCAAGATTAAAATCTCCACTAGTAATCAAAGACTTAAGTGCAGCAAAACAACATAATTCATTATGCAAAACATCCGTTAATTCTAATAAATAAGAATATCTATCCATTCCTAGTTTTGAAAGTTCTCTTCTAAGTATCTTTTCATTTGCAGTTAAGTTATATCCCATCATAGATAAAATTCTATCTAACGCCGACTCCTTACCACCATCTCTTTTTTCAGAAACATTTCCAACAAACAATTTTTCCACTTCATTAATTTCTTTATCACTAAACTTATTACAGCGTCTTTTTTCATACTTCATAGCATCTACAATAGTTCTACCCATTTTATCTTTTATAGTAGAATCAAAACCGCAGTCTATAAGTTTACTATATAATTCTTCAATATTATAATGACATGTATCATTCGCATATATCGCAGTGTGAAGCATTGTATCTCCATCTCCATCAACATGATTAACATTTAAATCATCAGCATAATAAAATAAATCCATAATAAAATTATTGCTATATCCTGCATACATTGCATTTTGAATAAAATTATATCCAAAATCTCCGATTTGATTCAAATTAGCTTTCCCACAAGAAGTTAAGCTTTTAATAGCAGTTAAACATTTATTTTCATCATATAATTCATTCGTTAAAACAAACAAGTAATCTTTCGGTTCAACATGATTTTTATTAAAAAAAGCTACTAAAGAAGCTGAGTTATCAGCTACCCTTCTTCCCATATAACGAAGAATCCCTTTAACTTTTGATTGATCCATACTAAAACTCCCCCTAACTACCTGGCTTTATAATTTTATCACGCCAAAAAAAAGATGTACACAACAAATTATCTACACAATAACCATATAAAAACTATTGAACAAAACAATTAACAATATAAATACTAAAAAATTTTTTTTCTTTCCTCTCTCTTATAAAATATGATATATTTATTTTATAAATGAAGTGGGGGTCTAAAATATGAATAACGAAAATAATTTAGACAAATATTTAATAATAGTTAGTAAAGCATTACCACTAACAAGCGAAAAAGAAGAATGGCTTAAAGAAAATTTCAACTACGTACCTTACACAGATGAAGATGGTCAAAGTTGCATGGAAGAAGAAACTTTTAAAGCATACACTTCGCTAGTAAAACTAATGAAGGAAAAACACCACATAGATATTGATTCTCACTCCGCATATAGATCTATTGATACTCAAGAAAAAGTTTATAAAGATTTAGCCAAAACACACACAGAAGAATGGATGAAAACTCATGTTGCTAAACCAGGACAAAGTGAACATCATACAGGACTTGCATTTGACTTACGTTTCAAACATACATTAGTTCCAGAATTCTTAAGATCTAAAGCTAACACTTTAGCAAAAAAAATTGGAATACAAAAGAAAATTTTCCAAACAATAGAAAAAGAAGCCGTGCAATTTGGTCTTATAAAAAGATATCACGCAAACAAAGAATCCATAACAGGAGTTCAAGAAGAAGATTGGCACTTTAGATATGTTGGAAAAGAACATGCAAAAAAAATATATGAAACAGGCATGTGCCTTGAAGAATACGTAAAAGACCTTAAATTAAAAAGCGAAAAAGTTAAAGAAACTGTCCGCTAAAGTAAAAAGATGCATTTTCTAAAAAGTAAAATACATCTTTTTTATTATCAAAATTCCTATTCTAATATTATTAATTTAAAAAGATAAAAACATTATCTTTTTTTATTACAAATTAAAATACTCTCCATCTCTTTATTAGCCCTATCATCATTAGAACTAACAAAACTTTCAACACTACCTTTTTTATCAACTAAAACATAAAAATCTTCTCCAGAATACACCTTAGAAAAACTTCTAACATCTACCTTATTTATATCATCTATTCCTTCTTTAATTACCCTTAAAGCATTTATTCTTTTATTAACTAATCTAATAAAATCCCAGTCATCTTTCTTACTTTTATCATACTCTAACACTTCTTTTCTCTCATCATTATAATAATATTTACTTTGATATAAAGAAAAATCCCCTTTACCCTTTATCAACCATTGACAACTTTTAGCATCACTATATAACCCTTCTTCTATTGGAGAAACTAAATATTCACTATAAATAACTTTAGAATTATTGCTTAAAGCATTCTTAACATAACTTGGATACTTATCAATTCCCTTATATTTATTTCCGTTAATGTCTCCTCCAATAAGAACATTTACTATTCCACTACTACCTTCACATTTAATAGACTCTTCAACAATTCTACTAGCAAACTCTTCATAAACTTCTAAAAAATCAACCTGTTTAATTTTTTTTGATATTTCTATATTATCAAGACACAAAGTATTGCCATTTCTCCACAGCCAACTATGTGCTAAAAGTTCACCATTTTTCTTAACTATTAATATCCTTCCATTTTTACTAGTTAAAGCATGTCTTAAAGAAGTCTGACTTGCTCCCCTTACTGTAAAGCAACAATCAGTCGCATTACCAACCGTTAATCCTTCCATATCATCATATCTTAAAACTTCATATTCATAATCATTAATTTTCCCTTTAACTCTAGGAATAGTAGACTCTACTCTTTTAAGCATTTCATCATGAAGACGAAACGTCTCTAAAACAAGCTCATTAGTCCTACCAATAAGTTTAAAAGAGTCCTCTAATCTATAATATCTTGCAGGAACAACAACTTCACCATTCTTTAAAAACTCAATAACTTCCTTTAAACTTTTATTTTTATTACTAAGTTTAATTGATTCCCACTCATTAACAATGCGTGGGAAAAACTTGTATAAATCACTACCTTTATTCTCTAACATTAATTTAACACGATTATGGTCTTTATCCTTAAACAGTAAATTTATAAACTTGTTATCGACAATAGGATTCCCCTCATCATCCATTTTAATATCTTTAACACCAACATTTCCAACAAGATGATGTAAAGTTTCAATATCACTATCAGCACTTAAAATATATTCAGCCCTTTGATAACCAACAAGAAGCATTAACTTTAAAACATATTGTTCATAATCGCCTATATTTTCCTTATTGTTAGATTTTATTATCTCACACAGTTTCTTATGCTCTTTAACACTATACTTTAAAATTTGCTCCACGCTAAATTGATTCGCCCACATCTTAACAATACCCACTCTATTAAATAAAGCAATCATACTTAAACTATTAAGTTCTTTAATACTCCACAATCCATCTTTTCTTAATATTCTAAAAAACAGCTTTTCTACTTCTCTAACACAATCTTCATTAAGTTCTCCAAGATGTTTAGATTCAACCAAGTATTTATAAAATACTTTAAAATGCTCTTTATAAACTTCACTATTTCTAGTAATCTTTTTATTTTCAATCATCATCCTAATTTCTTTTAAATTTTTTAAGTACGTTCTAGAAAAAACTGACGTATTTTCATCAATCTCTTCTATTTGACCGTCACAAACAATTTTATCCATAAGCATATTTTCAACATGCCTTACATTATTAGCGCGACACCAAACATTAAAAGAAAATATATTTCCAAAGTCTTCAATTGAATACTTATCTATAATATTTTTCTTTTCATCATCTACTTTACCTCTTAAAAAATGATGCAAAGAAATCTTTGAAACTGCATTATTATCTTTTTTATAAATATAAACTAGCGTATCATCATGTAAACAATTACATAATCCCTTGAAACCATCATGATTATAAACCTCATCAAAGAAATGAGACAAAATATAAATTTGTTTATTTGTATCAACCCCCTCAAAAAGATCAAATAATCTACTGTTATCGCACAATTTAAAAGCTTCATTCATTTTATCCTTATTATTAAAAATAAATTTGTCTAATAAATCTTTATTTATACCTTTATCCAACATATTAACAAAAAAATGAAGAATTGTTGAATACGATGTCATATTGGCCAACCTATCTTCATACGTAACAAAAATATGTTCTAAAAACTTAATATGCGCCTCTCTTTGCTCTTTAACATTGCAAACCACGTATCCCCCAACCTTAGATGTAGTATTGTCACCACAACAATAACCAGCATACTCTACTGCTTGAATAAAACCACTATCATTTACCAGCTTAATTTCATCACTAAAATTATCATATAAATTCCAAATATCATCTGTAGAAAAATGATAAACTAAATGATAAAAACCATTGTTTCCTGCTACGCTCGCCACATACTTAATAAAATTATTATCAATACTAGATAACTCTTTAAATTTTTCATAGGTCATAATATTAAGTATATTAATTTTTTTAGAATCATCATTGCTCTTTAAAATATCAATAATTTGGTCATTATCAAATTCCATAATTATCTCCTAAATTTATTAAAATCAACATTCAATATTTTAGCCGTTCTAACAATATTTTCTTTAGCTTCCTCTAGCCTACTAACCGCACTATTACAAGTGCTCTGATAAATCCTATCACAAAACTCAAAAGCCTCTTTAAAATGATCCTTATTTATGTTTTTGCTATTATGATATTTAGCAAAAGCAAAAGCCTTATCTATAATAGAAATGGCTAAATCAGGATTATTAACTCTATCGTCATATACTCTATGAGATTTACCAGTTGCAAAAACAAGAACATCAACAATTTCGCTTTTTATACTTTCATTACCAAAAGACAAACCACTCTTTAAACAATAATCATCAATAACCTTATCTAAAATAAATCTTAAATTTTCTTCACTTGGCTCTTCAATCTTTATCTTTTCAAATCTTCTCTTTAATGCATCATGAGCAAAAAATGTTTGATACTCATCCTCAGTTGTCGTACCTATAAGTTTAATATTATTTCTATCAATAAAATGTTTAATATGTGCATCCATACCAGAAGATTTTTTCTCCGTTGTTCCAACACCATACATTGTGTGAATCTCATCAATAAACAAAATAACATCATATTTTTTAGCAAGCTCAAACATCTTATTTAATTGTTGTTCAAATTGCCCTACATATTGGCAGCCCGCAACTAGCTCTCCTGGATTAACTTCATATACTATCTTATTCTTCAAAAAATTAGGCACTTTATCATATTCTATTAAATAAGCAAGTTCATCTACAAGCGCCGTCTTACCAACACCAGACTCACCTACTATTATAGGACTCTTTTTATCTTGCGCTAAAGCAACCATTAAAGCTTTCATTTCTTTTTCTCTACACGCTACCGGTTCGCTTATAAAATTTTTATAATTTAAAATAGTCCCGTATTTTTCTAATTCTTTTATTTCCGAATGAGTTAGCCTTGGTCTAACATCCTCTTTTAACTCCACTTTAACAGGTTCATTACTAATTGTTTCTTTAACTTGTGGAACAGGTAATAAACTAACATTCTTTTGGCTAGAATTAGAATCCTTAGCAAGCTCTTTAACAGCTTCAAAATCTTCATCTTCTATTTTAGGGTATTTCTCTTTTTCTAAAGTTAAGAAGTTAATAACATCTTGATTAAATCCACAATCTAAAAGAACTGCATATAAATAAGAAATAGAACCATCATACACACTCCATTTAATAGCAGTATGTAAAATATGCTCCCCCTCTTTATTTACATAATTAACGTTTAAAGGATGCTTTAAAGTTGATTTAGTAGCATTCTTAATAATTTCCCTAATTGTCCATTCACTGTAACCATACTTAATAAAATTTTGAACAATATTATCTTGACCTTTAAAAACAGTATAATTAGCATCTGCTCCGTTCTCCAAAAGAGCTTTAATTGTCCAAACAACTTTTTTCTCATCAAGTTTTTTAACACTTAAAACGTACAATAAATCATTATATGTTAATTCTTTCCTACAACAAACATATTCATTTACTATTTCTTTATCCACCTCAAGGTTCCCACTAATCTCACTAACCATATTTGTAACGAGCCTTGAATAATCCATTTCTCTATCGTTTTTACTAAATAAAATCTTTAATTTATCCTCTTCTTTATCATTTTTTATAACTTCGCTAACCTTTCTAACATCCTCATCAGTATATTTTCTTTTTTTGCTTTTTTGATAAACAAGAGCATCCAAAATAGTTCTTCTCTTTGCATCTTTCAAATTAAAATCAAATCCATACTCTTTTAATACCCCAGTAAGCAAAGTTATATCCCCTTTATAAAGAGAATAAATCGCACTATGCAAAATTGTTTCCTTATCAACATCAATATGATTTACATCAAGTTTTTCTTTAACTCTAGAATCACTCATACATGTATTAATCATATCCAAAATAAAAGTCTCATCATAACCAAGATACATGGCCTTTTGAATAAAATTACATCCATTTTCATCTAGTGTGTTAGGAGTGTACTCTCCTGTAAATAACAAAGATTTAACAGCCATATTTACTAAAAGATCATCGTTTTTCTTTTCAAAAAGAGCCTGTAAAAAATCTTCTTTGGAATAACCCATATTTTTTAACCCTTCTTCTAAAATAGGAACATTTAATTCATAATCAATAGAAATGTCCTTTAGTAAAGAATCAATATTTCTAACAATTTTACTATTTCTTTTTTCATTACACAATTTTTCAATTCTATTAATTTGACCTTGACTAAACTTATTACAGCGATTCCTTTCAAACCACATTGCCTCAACAATACTTCTTTTAGAATAATCCTTTATTGATGAATCAAAACCATATTTAGTAAAAGTCCTATAAAGAACCTCAACATCTCCATTAAAATCATCGGCATAAATAGCACTATGAAGCATCGTATCACCATCTTCATCTACATGATTGATGTTAAAATTATTTTTTAATTTATGATTATGAAAAATTTCTTCAATTATTCTAACAATAAATCTAGTAGAATAACCTTCATATATAGCATTTTGTATAAAATTATATTTAAAATCATTAGAAGCATTTAAATCGAATTTTTCTGTTGAAATCAAAGATAAAATTGCAAGAAGGCATGATTCCTCGTCATATTTATAATCTGTCAAAGCAAAAAGGGCCTCATCTCTTTGAACCCCCATAGCGCGCATTTCGCTAGCTATTAGTTCCACATTTTTCTCATAATCTGCTGTCATCTTTAAAAGCATTTTCTTAACTCTAGCAACATCAACCATAAAACTACCCCCAAACTACCGGCAGCCTTATTTTACCATAGGTAAATATAGTTGTATACAACAAATTTTTATCAAGCATCAGTTAATTCATTTTCAATTTCCTCTATTGTAGGAAGTGATTTTTTATAGGTTTCACTAAGCAAATGATTTATTTCAAAATTAGAAATACCCATAGGAAAACTAACACCCTCAATTGTATATTTAGCCAATACATCATTCTTATCTTTGCAAATTAATAACCCTATAGTTTGTCCATCTTCTTTGCTTTTTAAAATATGATTCACTGCTCCAACATAAGCACTTAACTGCCCTATATATTCTGCTTTAAAAGAAGAAGTTTTAAGCTCTACAACAACATAGGAATGAATTTGTATATTATAAAATAACATATCTATATAAAGCTCACTATCACCTACAGTCAACCTATATTCTTTTCCTACAAATGAAAAACCACTTCCAAGTTCCAATAAAAACTTAACAACATTATCCATTAAAGCGTCTTTTAA
The DNA here is from genome assembly GCA_045119835.1 of Bacilli bacterium. Taxonomy (GTDB): domain Bacteria; phylum Bacillota_I; class Bacilli_A; order RFN20; family DUOF01; genus CALVUJ01. The sequence continues at coordinate 24,443 of JBGVED010000002.1, forward strand.
TTCTTTTTCATCATAATCTTTCCTAATAGCTAAAAAGTCAAAATTATAAGGATCTCTTGTTATTTGACATGCAAGTTCTCCATCAATATCAGGCAACCGAATATTAAAATTATTAATAGATTTTCCTTCTCTTTCATATAAATTTGTACCCAAAAAATTATAAAGTGTATTTCTAGACCAATTATTCTCTAATATTTTATTAACAAAAAATAACGCTTTCTCAGTAGTCTTGCACTTGTCTATAATGGATCTATGATGACCCCATGGTACCATACTCAATTTTTCCACAAGTTGTGGAACATTTTTAATTTCTTTGCTGTACAAACAATAAAAACGCTCCATATACCTAATATTAATCGGTGAAAGCCCTTTAACTTCAGGCATTTCATTGGTTAGATCTTTACTTAATTTATCATAAAATTTATTACCATACTCTGCCTTAAAACTTAATTCGCTAATCTCCTTTCCTAACTCAAAATAAAATTTAAGCATTTCGCTATTAACATGTATCGCCGCTTTTATTTGACTTTGCTTATATCTTTTACTAATATCTTTAATCCATTCTCTATAGTTAACTGTAATCATTTTTATTCCCCCTTTTTTAGTTAACAGCAAACAATTTTTTTATAAAAAAAGCACTATCTTACTCCTTTCTATAGTTTATTTACTACTAGCAAGGAGCAGTCAGTACTTGCCCTATTCCTTATATTTCGATTATAACATATTGTTTACTTTTTAGTTGTTTTTTTGTCGATTTTTATAAATTTCTGTTCCATAGATACTAGTTACATTTAATATAAAAAGCAAGGTAAAAAGATACCTTGCTTTTATAATTAACACAACTATTTAATAATAGTTTTTCCACCCATATAAGGTCTTAAACATTCAGGAATATTAACACTTCCATCTTCATTCATATTGTTTTCTAAAAATGCAATAAGTGCTCTAGTTGAAGCTAGTACTGTATTATTTAAAGTGTGAGCAAAATAATTGCCACTTTCTCCTTTTACTCTAATACCTAACCTTCTAGCTTGAGCATCTCCTAGATTTGAACAGCTTCCAACCTCAAAGAATTTTTGTTGACGTGGACTCCATGCTTCAATATCACAAGATTTAACTTTAAGATCCGCTAAATCTCCACTACAACACTCAAGTTGTCTTACAGGAATATTTAAATTTCTAAAAATATTTACTGTATATTTCCACATCTTTTCATACCAATCCATACTCTCTTCTGGTTCACAAATAACAATCATTTCTTGTTTTTCAAATTGGTGAACTCTATAAATTCCTCTTTCTTCAAGACCATGCGCACCTACTTCTTTTCTAAAACATGGAGAGTAAGAAGTCATTGTTATAGGCAATTCATCTTTTTTAATCATTTGATCCTTAAATTTACCAATCATAGAGTGCTCACTAGTACCAATCAAAAACAAATCTTCGCCTTCAATTTTATACATCATTGCATCCATTTCCGCAAAAGACATAACGCCCGTTACTACATCACTTCTAATCATAAATGGAGGTATACAATAAATGAAGTTTTGATCAATCATATAGTCTCTAGCATAACTAATCATCGCAGTACTTAATCTTGCAATATCGCCCATTAAATAATAGAAACCATTACCACTTGTTCTACCAGCACTATCTTTATCTAGACCTTTTAGTCTTTCCAAAATATCAGCATGATAAGGAATATCAAATTTAGGTGTACTAGCTTCACCAAACCTTTGAACCTCAACGTTTTCACTATCATCCTTACCAACAGGAACACTAGAATCAATGATATTTGGAATAACCATCATTCTACTCTTAACTTCTTTTTCAAGCCTCTCTTCTTCTTTTTCCAAGAATACAAGTCTTTCATTTATTTCTACAACTTCTTGCTTAGCTTTATTAGCTTCTTCAATTTTCTTTTGAGCCATCATAGCTCCTATTGACTTACTAACACTATTTCTCTTTCCTCTTAAAGTATCCGCTTCAAGTTTTGCAGCCCTTAATTCTTTATCTAAAGCTACAACTTCATCTACCAAAACTAACTTTTGATCTTGAAATTTCTTTTTAATATTTTCTTTAACTAGTTCTGGATTTTCTCTAATTAATTTAATATCAATCATTTTCTTTTCCCCTTTCTTTATTAAATTTTTAGAATATAAAAAGGTCTATCCCCAAAACAAGGGACGACCTCTATTTTTATAGAAACCGCGTTGCCACCCTAATTAACTAGCAAACTAGTTCACTCATTTGGTAACGGTAATTAACCGGGCATAAACCTAAAACTCCAAAGTAGATTCATAAAAAGTCCTTTTATTTGCTTTCACCACCCGCAAACTCTCTAAAAAATTATCTTTTTACTACTTGTCTTTTTCAACGTTTGCCTAAATTATACATGTTTATTTTGTGATTTGCAACACAATATAATTCATTTTATTCTTCAAAAAAATCATTTATAGCTTTAAATTCTTGAGTAGGAAACTCATCTTCATTATGAATAATATTGCACACATCTATAAAATCAACTTTTAATATTTTACTAAGTTGTTTTTTTACTGGAACGTACTTCTTAAGCAACTCTTTTTCATACAATTCTATTTCTTTAACATTGCATCCAACATTTTTTAAATCTTCTTTATATGTAGCAAAGAAAACAAGCTCCTTTGCGCTATTTTCCATTTGCTCTATCGAGAATAAAATTTTCTCTTCTTTACTAGATTTGATAGCTCCTATAGAATCCAAGCCTCTCTTACACTCACTAACATTTTTATCCACACTAGAATAATTAGCAGTAAGCTCTTTCCCTTCAACGCTATCATAATTTCCACTAACATTAAACCCTGATTCTATCTCCAAAATAATTGACTCTATAACTCCCGTATTATTATTTCCTAATATAACAATATTATGTCCTTTTCTAGCAAGAGCAAAATCACTATTAAAAACATCATAAGCACTAACAACAGGAAACTTTTTAACAACAAATAGCAAAACTTTTAAGTTAGCAATTAACTGTTTCTTAAATGAATAATACTCATCTATTATTTTATTTTCCTCATTTTTTAAAGCTTGACACGCATTTTTAATAGTTAACCAATTACTATACTTTTTTTGCAAACTTTTTGCCATGACTATTTTATCGGCATATTCGCCATTAAGTTGAGAAGCACAAAATTGCTCAACCTTTTCTAAATTACCCAAAATACTAGCCATTTGTTTATTTATTTGCATTATTAAATTTTTTGTTTTCTTATCCTCAATATCATCTATAACAAAAACAGGCCTTTCGTTTTTTAATACATCTATTATCTTCATAACGACCCCTCCAACTATTTATAATATACCATTTTAAATTCTAAATTCATATAAAGAACAGTTGTTTTCAAAAGAAAAAGGCCTTATGGCCTAATCTTTCTTTAATTTTGTAGATAATCTTAAATCATCCTCTGGTTCTTCTTCAACAAAAGCAGTTTCTTCAACAACTTCGCTAGCTACAACCATTGAATCCTCTTTTATCGTATATGTTTTTACCTCAATTACTTCATTTCTTTTATTTGAAACGAATGTTTCTTCAACTCTAGAATATTTATTAATCCACTCAGCAATATCACGAGCAACTTCTTCTTTATTTTTTTCAAGAAGCACATCATGTCTAGAATTATTATATAGTATAGTTTCTACATTATTAAATCCTTTTCCTCTATAGTAATCTTGCAACTTCAATATTTGTTTTCCACAATGAGTAATGTAATCTTCTCTTCCTCCTAATAGTAAAATAGGAAAATCTCTACTAACTTTTTTTAATTTTCCAATTCTTGGTGTACTAACAATATATTTATATTGATAATAATAATATCCAACAGTACATACATATCCAGCTAAAGGATCTTCAATAAATCTATCAACTTCATTAGGATCACTATTCATCCAATCATATTTAGTCCTTGTTGGCCTAAAATGCATATTTAAAAATCTAGTTCTACTTCTAAAAGTTCCTTTACTTTTTGCTTTATCATAAAATAAAACTTTCTTTAGCAAACATTTTAAAAACATTGATTTATCTCTAAAAGATGGTACACCACAAGAAGCTATAATAACACCATCAAAAATATTTTCAAATTCACCCATCATATATTGAGCCATTGAACCACCATAATCATCACCTAACAAATACACTGGTTTACCTGGATACATTTTTTTTATCTTATCAACTAAATAATAAGCATTATAAGCGGAATAATAAAAATCCTTATCTTCCCATTTTCCAAGCTCGTTCTTATCACCCATTGCTGTTTTTCCATGACCTATATGATCTATAGCAAACATTGCATATCCATTTTTAACTAAAGCATCACCAAAAGGCTCGTACCTTCCTCCATACCCTTCTGCTCCATGAAGAACAACAACACTTCCTCTAATAAGGGCAGGATCACTAGGTTTACACTCGTGATAAAAAAAAGATTTTAATTTTGGGCCACAATCTCTAATAGTTTCCATAATAAACACACCTCACTAACGCAAGTTAATATTAACACATAATTTTACAATTTTCAATTTTTATTTATATTCCACACATCACCACTCTATTAAAATTTGTTTTAAAATATTATTTTTAGAAATAATAATATCGAGGCGATAGAAATGAAAAAAACCGGAGTGACAAGAAAATTAGATGAATTAGGCAGAATTGTAATTCCAAAAGAAATAAGAAATAACTTTAAAATAGAAGAAGGAGATTACATTGAATTTTATCTAAATAACGATGAAATAATAATTAAAAAGCCCTCTCCCCTAAAAGGATTGGACGATGAAATATATAAACTTTTTCAAACATATAACCTAAAATATCACAATTCAATTTCTATCATAGAAAATAAAATTATAATCCTAGGATATGGAAAAAACCTTAACAAAATAACAAATTCCTTATTAACATTAAATACCAATCAATACAACAGCAAAAACTTAATGCGCTACAAACACCAAGAAGACAATTATATAATAGGAAACATAACAAACGAAAAATTCTTAATAATACATGAAGAAAAACAATCAACCTCCCTTGATTCTGCAATCATAAACTTAATATTAGATTATTTAATTAAATTATTAAAAGAGGAATAAAATAAAACATTATTCATATTTTTAAATAGGAGGGAAAAATATGGATAATCAAGTTATAAACATAAACAACAATCTAAAACACGATTTGTCCTTAACTAACAGAAAAGAACTACTAGTAACTGGAGTAAAAAACATTGAAAGCTTCGATAGCGCAGAATTTCTAATCCACACAGTTTTAGGGTTCTTACACATAAAAGGAAGCAACCTAACACTAGATAAAATGGATAATGAAAATAACGAACTACTAATTAAAGGCCAAATAGATTCCTTGTCTTATGTAAATAACCAAAAAGGAAAAGAAAACAAAGGAAACATCTTTAAAAAATTACTTAAATGATGGAACTAGAGGTACAATTCCAAGTATTTTTTATGACTATACTATTTGGAATGTACCTTCTTTCTTTTTGGCAATTATTAAATAAATTTTTTCAAAATAAAATAATAAGATTTTTCTTTGAACTACCCTTCTTTATCCTAAACGCCCTCTTATATTATTTTCTTTTATTTAAACTAAATGGAGGAATCTTTAATATATATTTAATTTTAGCCGTATTTATAGGTTTTTTTATACATCAAAAATTTTATGCTCCTAAAATTTTATTATACTATGAATTTATTTTAAAAAAATTTAATGCTATAATGAAAAAAAAGAAAAAGAGGCGAATAACAAATGGAAAGAACAAAAAAAGAAAAAAGTATAAAAAAATTTCTAAATAGAACATTTTCTTATATTGTCCTAATCATAGGAATATTTGCCGTTTGCTATTCAGTTAAATCAATAACAAATTATGCAATTACAAGAAAAGAAAATGAAAACCTTGAAAAACAACTCCTAGAATTAAAAGAAGAAAATGAAAATCTAGAAATTATAAATCAAAAACTTAAAGATAAAGATTATTTTTCAATCTACGTAAAAGATAAATATCAATATTCATCTAAAGATAACTCAATTACACCTATAAACTAAAAAACAATAAAAAAGACGCACAAAATCATTAATTTATTTAAAAAAAGCGTCTTTTTTTATTTGTATGCCAAAATAAAATTAGAAAAGTAACAAATAAATAAAAGAAATTAGTAAATAACTATGCTATAATTGAAAATGAGGTGTTATTAGTTATGGGAACATTTATTTCAATTGAAGGATTAGATGGATGTGGAAAAACATCTGTTATAAATTTAGTATCACAACAATTAAAACATGATGGTGTAGATTTAGTATGCACAAAAGAACCCGGCGGAAGTACAATTGCAAATCGCGTTAGAGATATTCTTGTAGATAAAGAAACAAAAAATATGGATTATATTACAGAAACACTATTATATGCCGCTTGCCGTAGCCAACATCTACACGATTTTATAATACCAAATTTAAACGAAGGAAAAGTTGTAATTACCGATAGATACGTTGACAGTTCATATGTTTATCAAGGAATAGCTAGAAATTTAGGATTAGACCAAGTAATGGCTATAAACAGTTTGGTTGTAAAAGATCACATGCCTGATTTAACAATCTACATTGACATAGCCCCAGAAAAATGCCTAGCAAGACTTAGAAAAGCAAGAAAAGCGGGCGTTAAAGTAGATTTGGAATCACTTGATTTTTATAATAGAGTAAGAGAAGGTTACCTAATAATTAACCAATTATTTAAAGATAGAGTAGTTAAAATAAATGGTGACCAACCACTAGAAAAATTAGCTAAAGAAATATATGAAGCTATTGATGTCTTTTTAAGAGGTAGAAGCAATGAAGGAATATTTTAAAGAAAACCAAAAAGTAGCCTATTCCACTCTTCTTAATTGCAAAACAACAAATAAGTTTCCTCAAGCAATATTGCTAAACGGACACAAAGATACTCCCCTACTTGAAATAGCAAAATATGTTGCTAAATCAATAATATGTGAGCAAAAGACCCCTTGTGAAGAATGTTTGGATTGCTTAAGAATAGAAAATGAAAATTATACTGATTTAATTATTGTAGATGGAAATGAACATTCAATAAAAAAAGGCCAAATAGAGGAAATACAAGAAAGATTCTCTATTTCTGCTCTCGAAGAAAAAGGAAGCAAAATTTACATTATAAACAAAATAGAGAATGCAACCACCGAAGCAGTCAACTCGCTTTTAAAATTTTTAGAAGAACCAAATAATGACATCTACGCAATAATAACAACAGCAAACATAAACAATGTATTACAAACAATAATCTCTAGATGCATGAACATACGTTTAAAAAAATCTTCTAAGCACGAATTAGTTGTAGAAACGACCAAAAAAAATATTCCCCTTGAAGATGCTTTAATTTTATCTAGTTTTCAAGGAAGTTTAGAAACAATTATAGACACTTATGAAAATTCATCTTACTTATCTATAAAAGATGTAACAATAGAATTACTTGAACAAATGAACGAAAAAGAAGATTTATTATATTTTTCACAAATAGAAATAAGCGATATTGTAAAAGATAAAAATGATTTCTTAATGTTTCTAGAATTACTCGAACTCGCTTTTCTAGATATAGCTAATTATAAAAATAACACGGAAATCATTTTTAAAGAACACGAAGATTTAATAGAAAATTTATCTACACAACTAGAGAATGTTCAAAACAAATTAAATACAATTATGCTTTTTAAAGGAAATACAATGATAAATGCTAATGTTAAACTATTATTAGATAGCTTAATAATAAAATTAGAAAGGAGATAAGCCCATGAATAATAACGAAGGATATTTTGTCGAAGTAAGTTACGATTCAAATAAAGGAAAAAGACATTACTATACATTAGATAATACTTTAAAACCAAATGACAAAGTAATAATAGAAACAACACTAGGAACTGAAGTAGGAACTATCACATCTTCTTTAATTAAAGAAAGCGACTCACCATACACAGACAATTCATTAACCATCATAAGAAGCGCAACAAAAGAAGATTTACAAACATACCAAAACAACAAAAAAGAAACAGAAGATGCTTGCAAAATATTTAACGAAGGTGTAGAAAAACTAAAATTAGATATGAAACTAGTGAATGCCGTATATACATTAGATAAAACCAAAATTTTATTTTCCTATGTATCAGAAGAGAGAGTTGACTTTAGAGAACTTTTAAAAGAATTGTCAACTTCACTAAAATGCAGAATAGAACTAAAACAAATTGGTGCTAGAGATCGCTCAAAAAGTGTCGGAGGAATAGGAATATGTGGCCTACCTCTTTGCTGTTCTTCATTTCTAAACGAATTTGAAGGAATAAGCATAAATATGGCCAAAAACCAATACCTTGCTTTAAACACCCAAAAATTATCTGGGCAATGTAACAAACTGCTATGCTGTTTAAAATATGAAGACAGTCAATACGCCTCATTAAAAGAAGGAGTGCCTAAAATTGGTCAAAAATTCAACCACCAAGGTAAATATTGTAAAGTAACCTCAATTAATTTATTATCTCAAATGGCTAGAATAGAAAGTGACGATAAAGAATTAATTGAAAATATAACCCTAAATGAGTTAAAGAAAATTATTAGAAACGGAAACAAATAAAATGAAGCAACAAACATTTACTAATCAAAAACCTACTCTTTATCTTGTAGCAACACCAATTGGCAACCTTGAAGAAATGACCTATCGTAGTATCAATATTTTAAAAAGTGCAAAACTAATTGCCTGCGAAGATACAAGAAATACCAAAATATTAACAAACCACTACAACATTACCACTCCCCTTTTAAGTTGCCACGAACACAATGAAAAAATAATGTGCGAAAAAATAATCAATATCTTAAAAGAAGGAAATGATGTTGCACTTGTAAGTGATGCAGGATACCCACTTATTTCTGACCCCGGCTCTATTCTAGTAGATTCAGTATTAAAAAATAATTTTAATGTTACTACAATATCTGGACCATGCGCCTTTTTAAACGCCCTAGTTTCATCAAATCTTGATCTTTCTACATTTACCTTTATTGGCTTTTTAGATCCAAAAAGAAGTACAAGGCTAAAGAAACTAGAAGAAATAAAAGATAAAAAAGAAACACTAATATTCTATGAATCAGTACACAGAATTAAAGAAACACTAAATGATTTTTTAACAGTTTTAGGAGACAGGAAAATAACCCTAGCAAGAGAATTAACAAAAAAATTTGAAGAATACACTCGAGGAACAATAAATGAAGTAATAGATTCAATGGACGAAAACACTAAAGGTGAATTTGTTATAATAGTCGAAGGAAACAAACAAGAAAAAACAATTGATGATTACTTCATTCTACAAGAAGTAAACAAACTAATAGAAAAAGGAGAAAGAAGTAAAACAGCAATTGAAATAATTTCTACATCCTATAATTTAAAAAAGAATTATGTTTACGATTTATATATAAAAAACAAAAAAGATGACTAAAAATCATCTTTTTATATTATTAGTTTGTAAAGATACAACACCTAATTGATCACAAATATGCTCTAGATTTTTCCTTGTATCATCTAAAAATAACCCTAAATGACTCTTAAAACGCTCCATATCTTTACTATTCTCAATTTTCAAACTTCCTTTTGAAAGTTCATCAAACAAAATATTTTCAAAAACTTTTCTACCATCACCATTACTAATAAAACTTTTCACAAACTTAGAATTAATTTTTTCAAAATCTCCATTTTTCAAAATACCTCGATAAATATTAACATAATCTTCCTTCTCCAACACACTCTGCAAATCAATTTGAAAAGCAAATTTACTACAATCTTTTTTAATTAAAATAGGCACTATAGCCCCCCTTAATCGAGACAACTGTTCTTCAGAAAAAGTAGAAATCTTATCCATCAAAGATCTTTTTGTAAATAGACAATTCTTTTCAAACACCGTAACAAAATCTTCACAAACCTCAAACGGATCCTCTCCTTCAGTCTTTAATCTTAAAGAATAAAAAAAAGCAAAACATTCCGTTTGAGGAAACCCTCTATCAACAAGTTCTTTTTCTTTATCTAAAAAATATGAGATGGGATACTGTGCAACGATTTTAGCAAAATTATAATACATTGTTTCAAAAGAAGATGTTTGTTTCTTGGATTCAAAATATTTTTCATTAGCTCCTTTTAATTGCTCTTCAACCACTTTTTGCCACTTACCTTTTAAATACATATTATTTTTCAAATCCGCAAAAACCTCTTTGCTATACCTATTTCCTCCTTCTCGTGCCATAACCTCATGATGCGTTATATAATATGAACTAAATGAAAGAAGATCACAAAATTCTTGAAGATCACCATCATAATTTAAATTTAAATAATTAAAAACATTTTCAACCTCTTGCTCATTAATTAAACGATGATCTAAATCTTTCTCATTAGTTTGAAGTGCATGTGTACATTCATGCCCAAAGGTATCTATCAAATCCCCTAAAGAACCTTTACTCCCCCTGATTATATCCTCAAAAATAGAATTCCCGATAAAAACACTATTTTCCAAAGCATCGTACTGACCTGCCAAAAGATCAGAATCACCAGTTATTATTTTTGGCACATTAGAAATTTTATCTTTAAATGAGGAACGTAAAAAAGACTCCTGTAAAAAAGTTTTTATTTGCTCAATATTAGTTTTTCTAGACGTAATTTTTTTAAACAACTTTGCATATTCCTCATCACTCATAGCTGACATATAAATCACCACTTTATATCATTATAACACATAAAGATTTATAATACCTCTTATTAATAAGATTCCCACAACACTTATATTTTTGAAAGTATTTCATTAATATAATAAATCCATTCATTATTCATTTTCTTAATTCTTATTTTAATATTTTCTTTTTTAAAACTCAAATTAATATTTTTATAATCAAGTCTATTAGAAAGTTCAAATAATTTAATACCAATGCCATCTTTATTTGAAAGCTCCTTCGCTAAATAAACATCAATAAATTCTTTATCATCCTTTATTCTCTCTACCTTGTCACTAGATGATAAAACATCCATTCTCTTTTTCTCAATTAATAAAGTAACATTAACAGGCATCTTTCCATAAATATCTTTAATACCTATTTCTAACTCTTTTAACTCCTCTAAAGATTTAACAGCATCAAGTTTTTTATATAATTCAATCTTATTTCCATCTACTCCAGCATAATTTATAGGAATATACCCATCAATTTGGATATTATTAGAAATATCTTTATTATCTTCTTTTACAATTCCTTTTTCCTCTTCAATTGCTTCTTTTAACAAATCCATATATAAATCAATACCAATATTTTCTATAAATCCAGATTGATTAGCGCCTAACAAATCTCCTGCTCCTCTAATAGATAAATCTCTTAAAGCAATTTTATATCCACTACCTAACTCTGTAAACTCCTTAATCGCACGCAATCTACTACTAGCTACTTCACTTACTTGCTTATTAGGCTTAAAAAGCAAATAAGCATATGCTAATTTATCACTCCTACCAACTCTCCCCTTAATTTGATAAAGTTGAGATAAACCAAAATGATCAGCATCTTCAATAATAATAGTATTAGCATTGGGTATATCAATACCTGTTTCTATAATAGTCGTACACACAAGCACATTTAACTTGTTATTATAAAAATCATACGTTACTTCTTCAATTGCTTCCTTGTCCATCTTACCATGTATTATACCAACCCTTGCACCTTTAATACTGTTTTCAATTTGATAAGCAACACTAGCAATATTACTAGTCTTGTTATAAAGATAAAAAACTTGTCCGTTCCTGCCTAACTCCCTCTCAATAATTTCTTTAATAATTTTAGGATTTTTTTCCATAACATAAGTTTGAATTGGCATCCTTTTTTCTGGAGGAGTTTGAATTTGACATAAACTTCTAATACCTATTAAAGACATCTGCATAGTTCTAGGAATAGGTGTCGCACTTAAAGTAAGTACATCAATAGAATTCTTAAATTCTTTAATCTTCTCTTTATGCTCTACCCCAAACCTTTGCTCCTCATCAACAATTAAAAGACCTAAATCATTAAACTTAATATCATTTGATAAAATACGATGCGTACCAATAAGCAAATCTATCTTGCCGTCCTTTAAATCCTTAATAATCTTTTCCTGTTCTTTCTCACTCTTAAACCTATTTAAAAGTTCTATTCTAATATTAAAATTCTTAAACCTATCTACCGCACTAGAATAATGTTGACTTGAAAGCAAAGTTGTAGGGCATAAAAGCGCAACTTGTTTAGCATCCTTAATCGCTTTAAAAGCTGAAATAAAAGCAACTTCAGTTTTACCAAAACCAACATCGCCACATAAAAGCATATCCATTGGAATACTTTTTTCCATCTCTTTTTTTATTTTAACAATTGCCTCTCTTTGATCTTTAGTGTGCTCATAAGGGAAATCATTTTCAAACATTTCTTGAAGCTCATCATCTTTAGAAAAAGAATAACCTATTTTTTTAGTTCTCTCTTCATAAAGTTTTATTAAATCAAAAGCAATATCTTTAACTTTAGCTTTAATTCTCTCTTTTGTTTTCTCCCAATCGCTACTCCCAAGTTTATTAAGAGTAGGAGCCTTACCATCTCTAGTAGCGTACTTTCTAACAAGCGAAAACTGCTCCAAAGGAACATATAAAACCTCACTATTTTTATACTCAATATGCAAATAATCTTTATTTATTTTCCCAGTTTTAATTGTTTCAAGCCCCTTATATCTGCCTATTCCATAATTTTCATGAACCAAATAATCTCCAACTGTCAAATCCTCATATCCACTTATAGCCTGCGAGCTCTTAAACTTTGTAAAATATCTCCCTGTTGTTATTTTTTGTAAGAACAATTCTCTTGAGGTAATGACCACAATTTTCTCATCATCAATAGCAAACCCCTCGATAAAATCTTCTTTTATAAGTTCAAATCTATTCTTATCTATCTCAAACTCATCACACCACATATATAAGTTATTTATTTGATGCTCATTTTTCAAGAAAATATATATTTTGTAATTAAGATCAATATAATTTTGAATAAATCTAGAAGCAATTTTAGAACTTCCATTACAATTTATAAGTGGAGTTAAATAAAAATACTCTTCATCTCGTTTACTTTGAAAATCATTAAACATAATTAACTTTTTATTCTCTACTAACAAATCATTTAAAGAATGATACAAAGAAATACCTTTTAAAACCTTACCATTTTCAAATAACTCTTCTTGATAATCAAAACTCTCTTTAATTAACAAATTATAATTATTATCAATAGATGCCTTATCCATTAAAACACAAACATCTGGACTTACATAATCCATAAAAGAACTACATTCATTAATTAATGAATAATATTTATATAAAGACGAACTATAAGTATTTGTTTCAAGACGCTCTACATCCTCTAAAATACTTTGCCTCAACAATTCAAACTGCTCTTCACTACTTTTACCCTTACAATCCTCTAATCCCTTTAAAAGAATATTTTTACTGTATTCAACATCGCTAATAATAAGCTCACTTGCAGGTAAAATAAGAACATGATCATCTGTTTTTATTGTTGTTTGCTTTTCTAAATCAAAATATCTTATACTCTCTATTTCATCATCAAAAAACTCAATACGAACTGGATAATCATAATTTATACTAAAAAAATCCACTACTCCACCTCTAGAAGAATATTCCAAAGTATTACAAATCTTATTAACTTTTTTATAACCATTATTCGATAAAAACATCTCAAACTCTTTTTTATTAATAGTTTGACCTACTACTATTCTTTTTATCCCTTTCTCGAATTGTTCTTTATTTGGCAAATACCTTAAAAAAGCACTTGTATGCGTAATAAAAATACCTTTTTCTTCTTTTATTGCTTTATTAAGAGCGTATATTCTATTAGCTAACATTTCTTTAGATTCTGCTAAAGCCTCAATTCTTATCGCTTCATCAGCAAAATAGGTAAACAAATGACTACTATCTACTAAATTACTTAAATACTCATACATTAAAGATGCTGTATGCAAACTATTACATACAACTAAATACTTTTTAGAATCATTTAAATACCCATTAGCTAATAAAAGAGCCTTTTTTAAAATAGAATCACATACATAGTTCCCTTTTTCTTTAACAAAAGATTTTACAATATCTTTATCTTTAAATAAATCTATTATCTTCATCCGTTATACACGCTCATCAATTTATTAAAATCAAATCTTGTAAAATCATCTATAAGGAAACTTATCTTTTCTACTTTTTCATCAATAACTTTTTTATCTTCTCCACTAAATTTACCTAACACATAATCAATTGTATTCCCTTCTTTATCTTTAGAAATACCCACTCTAACTCTTTTAAATTCGCTGGTCTTTAAATGAGCAATAATATTTTTTATACCATTGTGTCCTCCTGCACTGCCCTTTTCTCTTAAGCGCAATACACCAACATCTAAATCCATGTCATCATATATAACTAAAATATCTTTGATATCAATATGAAAATATAAAACAAAATCTCTAACACACTCGCCAGATAAATTCATATATGTTTGAGGTTCAAGCAAAATTACTTTTTCTCCATTAATAGTTGTTTCACAATATAACCCTTTAAATTTTTTCTTATCGATAGACAAGTTATTTTTACTAGCATAAAAATCAAGTGCCATAAACCCTATATTATGTCTTGTGTTCTTATATTCTTTTCCAAAATTTCCTAACCCTACAATTAACTTCATATATTTCATCTCCTAATTGTAATACTCTAAAATTTTAACATTACTAACCTTGTTTATTCAAGCAGTATAAAACATAATAGCAAAATAAAAAGCACCGAAGTGCTTTTTATACTACTTTAATACTCTTACTTTCTTTCTGAAGAATACTAATTTAACTGCAAAATACATAGCTCCTAAACCAGCAATAAATATTAGTGACCAACCAAGAGGATCTTTAGTAAAGAAGTTTTCGCCAATTACAATTCCTAACTCGTTTTTAGCAACTTCTCTATCAATAATTATTGCTGTAACGTATACATTAGTTTCTCCTTGCATAATATCTACTATTTTCGAAGATAAATTCAAAGGTAATCCCTTATTAGCATTTGCATATTTAGCAAAACCATCTACAGAAACATACTCAACCATCTTATAACTTAGAATATCTACACCGCACGCTGAGCCAATTCCAAGATAATTTATAGATGTCGCTAAAATTATAATATCATCATCGCTGAATTTATAATTATCTACAGCCACAACACTCTTATTACCTTCTTCTAATTTCAACCATGTTTGAGCTTTTGGAACTATTGAAGCATTATCCAAACAAATCTTATCATTTGTATTTATAGCAATCTTATAAGTCGATGTATTTCCTGCCAAGTCAATAAATTCAAATAAGTACTCACCATTTTCAGACATAACAGTGCTCTTCTTATAAGGCTTTCCATTCACCATAACTTTAATAATTGGAGCTTGATAAGAATACATTGGTTCTTCCCAAGAAATATTAAACCTTCCGTTTATAATGTTACTAGAATATGTTTTTTCGTTATCTGTTATACTTACATTGTATTTTGGACTTTGTCTATATATAATGAAATGCTTAACCATACCTTCATTACCAACAGCATCAATTGGAACAACCTCATAGAATCCTTCTTCACTAAACTCTAGATATGAAGTGCTTACTCCGCCAATGCCAACTGTATAATTCCATTCTCCATAAACATCATTAATGTCTTTTATTCTATATTTAAAGTAACAACTTTCATTATTATCACTAGCCTCTACTAAAACTATCTCACTATTAGTGAAGCCCTTTTCAGAAACAACATAATCCAAGTATTGACCTTTTGCAGTTACACTAATTGTTGGAGCATCATTATCTATTCGTATATATTTTATTTCATCTCCAATTGTAACATTGCCTATTTCATCTCTTGCAACAATCATATAAACACCAGTTTTCTTAATTGAATATCTAGATTCAAATGTTGCAAATGGAATTACATCACAAACATAATTTTTATTTCCATCGGTATCTATACATCCTGAATAAACTGTTCCAATTCCTCCATCAGAAACCTTAACACTTACTTCACCTTTATATATTCCCCATATATTGTTATTATCACCAGAAACAGTAATTACAGGCGACTGTTTATCAATTGTAAATACAATAGTAGTATTCAACTCACTATAAATTGTATTATCTTGTTTCTTTACTGAAACCGTATATCTATATTCTACATGATTACCATATGCTTGAGAAACCCTCGTAATATCATTTAAAACCATTTGAGAATAACTGCCATTTCCATTAGCTTTTTCTAACTTAACATCATAAGTACTACACCTGTTATCATTTTTACCTTCTACATAACACAATAATTGTACATTTTTATTTGTGATAGGAATTTCTCCCTTTTCACCATACTCTAATTTTCCTTCTTCTATAATTACTCCAGTTTCATCAACTTCATAAAGAGCAATATCTGGTAAAACAACATTAACAGTAAATGTATATTTATGGTTTTCAGTAGTATTTCCGGCAAAATCTTCAAACCAGAACATATATGTTTTACTTTGCCTACTAACTGCAAATGTATAAGATTTAGATGATTTAAAGCCTGTATCATTACCACTACAAACCTTACCTACATCAGCTTCATCAACAAACACGCAAGTATAAGATAATCGAACAAATGGTTCGCCCCAATTAATAGTAACTTCCGCATTTGTATAATCCTTACCATCCTCAAATGCTACATTACCTGTTGGAAGGCTAACAACAAAATCACTAACATCAATTACAGGCATCGTTTTATCTATTTCAATATTCAAATATTCAACATTATCATATATTTCTACAACATCCTTACTAATTACTTCTAAATAATCATCGCAAATATCAGGATTATTGTTCCATGAACAAGATAAACTAGATGGAGACTCAATTCCTTTACATTTATCACTTACAACTAAATTTCCACTGCCATCATCTTCAAAACAAGCTCTATTAATTATTTCAGACGCTCTATTAAATATTTTAGCTTGATATATACCTTCATCAACATAATATAAAGTAGATTTTACATATTGCCTATTATCATCAATAGTTCTAACAACTTTATTTTCACTATTACCTGTTGGTAAACAAACACCTTCTACAATACTTTTTGTATTACATACTTCAACTAATTCATCATCCACTAATTTATAAAGAATAACATAATTTATTTCATTGTTAAATTCCAATTGAACTTGTGTATTATTAATCATTCTAATATTATCCGGAGCCATACTATAATCCATAAATCTCTTGGTAGCTGTATATCTAGCGCTCATATCTGCTGGATTATAAACAAACTCTATTGTATTAGTATTACCATGATTATCTCTTAAATTAATTTTAAAGAAACCATACAATGATTCTTTATTTGAAATAACAACCCTATAATTATTAATGCCATTTGCAGCACCTGTATTTGAACAACCATATAACAAATTAGCTTGTCCTGGAGAACATACTAAAGACGCCCTTATATTAGTCGTTCTAGCACTAGAATAATTTGAACCAGTTGCACTAAATAAGACCTCAACACTTTCAATAACAGTTTTTGTTAAAGTATTATCCACAATAATTACTGTAGCCTTTTCTTCACCACCGCTACCATCATAAACAACATTAATATTTGGCGCTTTTTGACTTCTAGAAACTTCAACAACCGTAGAATTTCCTGCCCTATCAATAAGTTCTACTTCAGTAAGTTTTTCTTTAGCTACTGGTATTTCAAAATAATAATCATTTCCACTCTTAACCAAATAATCATTTATATTATGATAAACACCATCAATTTTTAAAACTAAGTAAGAATAAATTTCTATAATATTTTCTCCATCTTTAACCATATGGATTTCATATTTATTAATGAAATTAACATCACCATTATTACGTATTATAAGTGAATATCGATCAGTATTATTTTTAACACTACCAACACCAGAAACAATTAAACTATCGCTACTAATTCCATTTCCATCATCATAATAAACATCAACAAACTCATTATTATCCACATAAATAGCATAATAAGTTGTATTGAAATTTCTAACAACGCCTTTAGCAAAATGATTATCAAATTCTAAAGTTTCATCAACCTCTTCAAAAATATAATAATAATCACTAATTAAATTAACACTTGTTTGAGGATTATATCTAGATGTATTAGTAGAACTATTACCAACAATATTTCTACTATAAACAGTTATTCCTTTTGTATCTATAGTATTTTCTGTTCCCATCTCAAAACTAACGTTATTTACTTTTGTCGGATTAACTATTCTAGCACTTACCACAATACACTCTATATTTTTATTATCAGAAACACAACTTTCTACAATAGACTTAGTAACAGAATTTGGATCTGTTGAATCTACTTTTAAATATATAGTCTTATACATATCTTTATTATTCAAGCAATCATCAGAAACGCTAGCATCGCAAGCCTTTTGCTTAATAGAAGAATCTCCAAAGAAAACTCCGTCACTATAAGTTGGATAAACAAGACCTTTTATTATTGAACTCATTTCATTTAATGCTTGAGTTTTATGTTCAATACCACCTTGTCCAACAAAACAATTTTCTATCATTGATTTAGTTTCAGGATTATAATAACTATATTTAAATCCACCCCCACTATTACAAGTATTATCTGCAAGTGAATTTATATGACTGCTATAAATTTTTAACAAGAACTCTTCCGCTTCCAACTTAGTAGCAAAAGCATAGAAGAAATTGCTATTTAAATTATTATAATCAAAAATCCTATATGAAGACTTACCACCTAAATTATCAACATTATTCTTATTTAATGCATTAATAACTTGATTAGGAACACTATACCAATAATTAATACCAGTAGGTTTATTTTGATTCTTATTATAAATAGGAGCTGTATTATCTATTATAAACATAGAATAATCATTTTCATGATTAGAACTGCTTACTTTACGACCAGCTACGTTTCCAGCTTTATCTTGTGCTTTAATAATAAATTTACCATCTTCTCTAAAATATAAATCAATAGCATCAATAATATAAACATTATTTTCATCATAAGAAGCACCTATGTTATAAGCAATCATTTCATTATTTACAAATCTATAATACGTATTATAGAAATATTTTTGAGCATTAACAGGTATTTTTTTATAAACCTGGCTATAAATCAAACGATTTTTTGCATCATATGCTTTATTAGTAATAAGACTATTGTCATTATCTACAACATTTTCACTTCTATAAATAGGAAGCAAGTTCTTACACTCACTAAGTTGAGAATTAAATTGTGGATCCATTCCATTACGATCACTTCTAACACAATATAAATACTCTTCTTTATCTAAATGAGCTTTATAATATAAATCTACACTATTACCAAATTCATCAGTATTTACCGCTTCAAGGTATAAATCCGGACTAGTTGTATCAATTAAGAATGTATAATCAACATAGTTATATTTTAAAACCATTGCATTATCTACAACATAAGAAGCTGTTGATTCATCATAATAAGAAATACTTGAAATTATGTATTTTCCTTTATCGTGTAAATAAACTTTATAAATTGACTCTTCGCTATACTTATAAGAACCTGTATTAGGATAAACGTCTCTTTCTAAACCTGCTTTTGCTTCTTCAAAAATCTTTGAAGGAAGAACACAAGAAATTGAACCATTACTACACTTATAACTATATAATGTAGCCTCTTTTTCATTTCTAAATTCGATAACTAATGGATTATCTGCAGAAGGCGGATTATGATATCCATACTTATTAGATGTATTTTGTCCATTAATAGTTACTACCGGTACAGTAACATCATGATAATAAACTGTCTTAGTTAAATATTCACTAACGTTACCAGAATAATCAGTTACTCTATAAACTATTTTATAAACATTTACCGCATTACTCTTAATGTAATATTCATCATCACTTACTTCATTCCAATACCCTGCATCATCTCTTAATTGAGGATAATAATTATAATTATCTTCAATATAACAATACGTTTCATTATTTACTTGCTCACAGGCTGCCTCACCATTACTCATATATTTTATACCTTTTAAAACATAATCAGTTGGCTTTTTAACTAACACATAATATTTTAACCCAGAATCTTTTTCTTCCCCATTTGCTCTAAGTTGAGGTGTATCTCCAATAAAAATATAATTATTATAAGTTAAATTATAATTATATAAATAATATTTAACTTCATAACTAAATGTATTTTTAATATTCTTATTACCCACACTATTAATTCTTGTATTAATTGAATCTGTTGAAGTTGTTTCAGACTTAAATCCACCATTTACATATACTTCATCATATATAGATTTTTCATTTCCTGTATATTCAACCTCTCTATAATCATCTTCATTAATATCACCATTTAACTCAATTGAAGGTTTTTCTCTATCAATAAACAAATAATTAATCATCTTACCGTTATTAGAAAAGTCATAAACAGTTAAAATATAATTAACAAAATATTGTTCTTCCCCTGCTAAAGGAGTATAAATCAAATCGAATATTCTCTTATCATCGCTATAATTATATTCAGCATTATTAATATCACAATATTTTTCATATCCTTCATCTGCTGAGGCATTGTATACATAATATCTACATTCAATTCTATGAATTGGCTCATCAAACTCAACAATTAAATCTTTTCCTGTTAAATAATTTACTCCTAAATCAACTTTCTCTGCTTTATAATACTCTCCTGGCTCACTGGTATCATCACTTAAAACATATTCATATTTACCAATATAATAATCTTTATCATTACTCATTTCAGAACAATTAACACTATCATATTCACCTGTATTTTCATTTTTATAATAGAAACTAGAAGTGCTACTTGAACAATTCAATAACTCAACATCATAAACTTTATAATAAACTAATTTTTTCTCGTATTGCCCCTCACCACTTAACTCATAAGAAACTGAAGAAACTTGCTTAATATCAGGTGCAACACTATCCATTATAGCTATTACAGTTTCCAAGTAATTTAAAGAACCATTTCCAGCCCCATCTTTAGCAGCAAATATAATAGGTCTACCTAAATTTGAAGCTAAACCAAATCCAAACTTTACTTGTTTACCTGAACTATCAATAGCAATTTGCCATATACGATTATCTTTAAGTGCATCCACCACAGTACTATCATCCATTGTAATAGAAACAACACTTTCACTAGTTTCGCCGCTCATCTTATTAATAATATTATAATAAATAATAGATGTTGACTCATAACTCTTTAATTTAACTCTTCCTGGCTCAACTAAAACACAAGGATTATCATTAACTTTAATACATGTTTTTTCTAAAGTCAACGCTGGTAAATATTTACCTTGATTTTGATCTTCTCTGTACGTTCCAGCACCGTAATAATAATTTTCAAATACTGATGGATTAGATTCAATTATTGTCCTGATAGAAGCAATAGCAGCTAAATTTTCTTCAGATGTTGAAGTTGTTGCTATAAGTGATGGATTAGATGAATTATAAATATAGAAATCTTGATTTGTAGTAAATCTACCATCATTCATATACATATTATATAAAATACATTTTCTAGAAGATGAAGTTTGACATGCACTATAATCTCCTGTAAACATATCTTGAATAGATGTGCCATTGTCTCCATTTGCATCATAATAAACAACATTAGGATCAACATAATCTGTAGAAGAAACCTTAGTAAAATTCCAATAAATATTTATTTTACCTAAATTCTCTTTTAAAACATCTACAGAATCAAATCCATAAAAATTCTCTTTATAAACAATATCTGTAGGACTTAAATATGTACCATTTTTTATTAAAGTATATGTATTATTAAGATTCTTTTTATAATTATTAAACGAAACTTTATAAGCTTCATATGCATTTACACTAATCTCATTACTCTTTCCTGTAATAGTTGGAGTATCATTACAATTGATAATAGTTTTTTCTTCTTCGTCATTCCACAAAGTAAAGTTAATACCACTATCACAATCAAACTCACCCAATGAAGAATTAGCGATAGTAGACAACATATTCTTTCTCTCTTCACTACCAACTTGAGAGCCAAAATCTGTTATAGGTTGATAATCACTAACAAAATATAAATATGGATTTAGATTATCGAACACAAAATCTTGTGATACAGTTTTTTGATTTCCAAAATAATCCATAACACTAATATTTAAAGTTCTGATAACTTTAGTAACATCCCTAGTTGCTTCATCTCTATTTACTGGAATAACAAGATTTAAACTCATACTGTTGTCTTCGCTAACATTACAACGTCCAGAATCATAAGTTCCAGTAAAAATTACACATTGTCCATTTTCATTTTTCACTGTAATTTCTTGAGTATCCATATCATCAACCCAATAACGGAAATTTAGCATTGTTTTGTCATTAACATTAGAAAGGAAACTACCTTCATTAACCTCAATTTCAACCTCTACATATTGTTGATATGCAGTAAAACTCTTTCCATTAACATCCTCTATCTTATCAATAGTAGGTGGTGTTTTATCTATAGTAAAAGTATAAGTCTTACTATTTTTAGCCGCATCATAAAACTCTATAGTATAAACACCAGATTCAGAAAATATAATATAATTTCCATTAGTAGTATCAGAATTTTTCTTAGAGAAATCATATGCATTAACAAGTTCGCCATTAATAGAAACAACCATAAGTCTATTAACACTTCCTCCAGTTAATAAGTCCTCATCAAGATTTAATTGCAAATCCCAACTACCGATATTTACTTTAGCTCCCTCTGGGTTTGTAAAATCACTATCTACAAAATTCGATTTTTCTCCAATACATGTAGTATTTTGTGCACAAACAGTTTTAAATGAAATAATCGGAGTTGCTGAATCTATAGTAAATGCATAATATACAGGCAATGCTGTCCATTTTTCTTCTTTACCATCACTACCTTCTATCTCTGCATATATTTCACTCCATATATCATAAGTTCCTTCTTTAGTAACAGCAAAATAATAATATCCATCATATGCCGTAAGATAATAAATACCTTCATCCTTCAATAATTGTTGGTATTCACCATTTCCTGCAATACTAGAAAGTTTGATTACTTCTCCACCACTACACTCTCCAACATTTTCAGGAATAAGATTATCTCCATACAATTTAAACAAACAATCTAGCTTTTGATTTGTCTCGTCAGACAAACCATATCCATTTACAGAATTAAGAGTATTAGCTTTGCTTATTCTAACAAAACTGTTGTTATTTATTTGAAATCTAACGTAAACAAACTTATTAGTAAAGAACATATTTTCATCAAAATCATTATGTAAATCTTTTGGTAAAACATCAAAATATGCATATGTCGATGGATTTTTAACTAACAAAACATTTCCAGGAACAATATCTCCAACTTCCTCTTTAGTTTTTGGAATTAAACGAACAATCTCTTCAATATCCTCTTGTGCATTATCATTAGCATTTACATAAACATTTAAATCTGCTTTACCTAAACCAATACCAGCATAAACAGTAGATGTATTGTAGAAAGAATCAGCCAAAACAAATTTATACAATCCATAAGAAACAGGGAATATTAAATTTTCATTTTCAACAAGCGTATAAACAACATTTCCATCACCATCATAACTTATATCAACTTTAGGAATAGAAACACCACCACTTGTAATATTTCCTGACGCATCAGTTAAAGTTCTTTGGAATAAAAATGGTTTACTAGCAACTATATTTGGAATATACTCAGGATCATCTTCAACCTTCTTTAACTCCAAATCATTATTATAAATAAGCGCCTTAATATAATTTGTCATTGCTTGAGCTATTGCAGAACCATCAGTACAATAATCTCCACATTCTCTAGTTTTTGTATAATAAATATCAAAACTATCAATAGCATTTCTATAGTAAAATTCAACATTTATTACAAACTCATTTTCTGGATTATCAGCAATAGAAACTTTTGGCATTACAGTACCTATTTTAAAGTAAGAGTTAACATAGTTACCTGCTCTATCATAAACAACAATATTAAATACTTCATTTGGATTTTCTTCATTATACGAATATGCCTTTTTAACAAAAGAAGCAATATTTTCTATACAGTTTGCACTATTAACAACCGCATTACATTGCAAATAATACTTTTTACCATTAACCAAAGTATACGCATATGGATCTATATCGACAATTTCACTTACAACCATACTGGTTTTGATTAAAAGTGGCTCTCTGATAGAAGAAGATGCTGTTATTGAACCCTTATCTCCATTAGTAAGATTATAATTAATTATAGGTTTTGATCTATCAATAACAAAACTTGAACTTTCTCCACAATTTTGATTGTTTTCTCCATAATTGTAACAATATCTAACAACATACTTACCTTCACCTTTGTAATCTGCATTCTCAGTTTCTGAAAATAAAACAGAATTTTTTCCAGATACTGTTGTTACAACTGGAGTAGAAGCAAACTTATTATCATCTATTGCATAATAGGAAACTTCCAACGTTAAATTTTGTGACAAACTAATTGTATTATTTTGCATATATTTTTCAGTAGAAATTTCCTCTTTAAAATATGCTGTTGTAGGAGAAGAAATTCCTCCTGTTGGATTAAAGCGATTATTACTTTCACTAACAAAATAATTGTTCTTTTCTAGTATTAATGTCGCAATCTCTTTTATTCTATTTAAACTAGCAAAAGCGTATCCTGTATAAGATGTACAAAGACCTTGAATTGCACCATTTTCAGTTTTACAATCACCGCTTTTTGTTATGCCCAAATCTATGTAATAAACAAAATAGTAATTTTGAGTTGATAAGGCCGCATTTTCATTTTGGAATGATGCAATTAACGTATTTTGATAATTATATTTTTTCTTAACAAAAGCTACTCTTGCAAACTCTTGAAGAAGAGCAAATTCTTTAGCTTTCTCAACACTTTGGAATGCAACTGTAGAATTTAAAGCTTCATCAACTAGTTTAATATAATTATTATAAGTATGTTCTCTTTCACTTGTATCCTCTACAAAAGAATTAGTTTTATCAATCAAATAATATGTAGTACTTTCATCCTTAATCAAATTATTCTCAACTGGCATATATCTAGTTGTCCACAATTCTTCCCTTGTTTTTTGAGAAACGTTCTCACCAATAGTTTGAGTTCTAGAATACAAATACCATTTATCAATACCCATTAAAGATGTTTGCATATCAGGAGCAACTGGATTTGCACTTACAATAATATCTCTACCTAAAATAAATCTAACGCCTTGAGTATTTTTAAAATCATGATAAGCAGATATTGTTCCTAAAACAGTAGAATCTATAATTTGAGAAGACAATAAATCTTTTATAGCATCTCCATAAACTAATTTATATTCACTCATCAAATTTCCGTATTCACAACTAGTAGAATCAGCAACTCCATCTGTTTTCCCATCACCATCAGGTGTATCACAAATAAGTGCGTTTTGCTTAATATTTATATCATTATAATTTTTAAATTCGGTATCATCTAAAATAACAAATAAGGCATCACTAGAAGATAAATTGCTATTTCTAAAAATAATATTTTCAATAGAAACTGCCTTACTAGAACCAACAAAAACAAAATTAATTTCTCCATCACTATCTTTTTTTACTAAAACATCTTTAAGATCAATATTACCATTTTTACCAGTTATAACATTTTCTTCAACGTTTATTTTATCTTCACTGATTTTTACACTCAAATAAACGCCTTGATCAGCTTTTTTACCAACAGAAATATATTCATTTTGATTGATTTCTTTAACCGAATATAGTTCATCAAGAGAAGAACTACCAATTAAAGAAGCATCTAAAGAAACATATGAAGAATTAAATAAAACAACCAAAGCATCTTCTTCACCAGAATTATTCACTGAACCAGAACCATTTACTTTATCTATTCTTGATTTACCAACTACTAAATAATTTTCTCCTTGTTTTACGATATCATTAAATATTGTTGTTGTAACACTTGCACCATTACTATTTTTCCATAAATATGAATTATTAACTTCGCAAGTTAACGCCTCAGTACAAACAGTCAACAATCCACCAGTTGCACCAGCATCACTAGAAATAGAAGTAGCTCCTACTGCAACAACATGTAAAGATGAATCAATTTGAGTAGTTAAAAGAGCCTTATATTCTGATTTATCACCATTTGTATACATTTTCAAATCACTAAAAACAGAACCACTAAAAGTTGCCCTTATAATTTTACCAGTCTTAGTACCATCACCATTATTAACATACCCTACCGCATAAATATAATTACCAGCAAAAATAGAATCACTAACAAAAGACATGTCATCAATAGACAATTCTTGACCATACCCCTCAGTAAGACCATTTTGATTAGATGTAACTTGAACGTTTCTAATAAAAGCTTTACCCAATTCATTTTTACCAGAAATAAAATAAATATTGCCATTTGCGTCTCCTGTATTTGCAACAATATCATTTAAAATTACATTTGAATACACCACATGCCACTTATATTGACCAAGTGAATTAAAATAAACAAGATAAGAATCAGTCCCAAAAGTTCCAATGGCAATATAGTTATTCTTATGTTGAACAATTTTATTAAAAGTATCATCACTTACTGTATTCTTATCGAATTCTGCAAGCCATAGATTTCTAACATCATTTAAATTTTCAGGCAAAACCCTAACGTAACGAACAATAAAATCATCAGGATTATTTGTAGTATCACTTAAAAAATATTTGATTTTATAGAATCCAGCATTTAACAAATATGAATCGCTAACGTATGCCCCAGAATTTGTTGTCGCAACTGCCGTTTGCCCATTTATAGAAACAGAAACATTAGCGTTTATACTACCTCCACAATTAAACGTAACCCCACTATCACTCCACTTTGACTTTGTGTTTAAAACAAGATATTGAGTGTTATCGTTTATTGAAGCATCACAATTAGCAGCAGCCTCTATCTTTTCTCCGCCAAAAAAAGCAAAGAAAGAAAAACACACTATTAAACCAAATATCCCTTTCTTTATTAATTTATTAATAAAATCCATACTACCACACCTTTCGATACACGATTTAATTTTAAAGTAATTGACCTTTTTATTCAATAATTCCAGCCATATAATGTTTATAAAAGTCGAATAATCGAAAAATTAACAATAAATTAACAAATTTTGGTATAAAAAAAGCAGATTTACTCTGCTCTAACATTTATTCTTTTTTCAAAAGAAGATACTGTTTGATAAATAAGAGAAGCAATCGTCATTGGACCAACCCCACCAGGTACTGGAGTATATGCACCAACAATATCTTTAACATTCTCCAAATCAACATCCCCAACATTTCCCTCATTATAACCAGCATCAACTACAACAGCGCCATTTTTCAACCATTCTCTTTTCACAAACCTAGCCTTACCAACACAAGCAATTACAACATCTGCTTCTTTTACAACATTTTCCAAATCAGCAGTCCTACTATGAGTTATTGTAACTGTAGCATTTTCATTTAAAAGCATCATCGCAATAGGTTTTCCTAAAATCGCGCTGCGTCCTATAACCACTGCTTTTTTTCCTTCCAATTTTATATCATAATATTCCAACAACTTAATTATCCCAAGAGGTGTAGCACTTACATAAGCGTCTTCCCCCATCGACATAGCACCAAATCCTGCACTAGTAACTCCATCTACATCTTTACTCATTTTTATTGCGTTAAAACATTTTCTCTCATCAATATGTTTAGGGACTGGATGCTGTAATAAAATACCATCTATATTTTCATCACAATTCAGTTCATTAATAACCTTTAAAAGTTCCTCTGTTGTCGTTTCTTTTTTTAATTCTACTTTTAATGAATTTATCCCTATTCTCTCACATGCATTGCCCTTCATTCTAACATATGTTTGACTAGCTATGTCATCTCCTACAATAATAGTAGCAAGCGTAGCTGTTTTTCCACTTTTTTCCTTTAAAAAAGCCACTTTTTCTTTTAATTCTTCTTCTATTTTTTTAGACAATTCCTTACCATTTAAAACTAACGGATTCATTATAAAACCTCCAATTCTATTTTGTATTTATTTATCAATTCTACAAAAGAATTTAAATCCTCCAATTTATTTATTTCATTCTTTAATAAACATGAGTTTGGCAAGCCCTTAATATAATAACAAGCGTGCGTTCTCATCTCTTTAATTGCTGTTTTTTCCTCCATAATTTCACACAATTCTCTAGCATGCCTAATACACATATCAAGCCTTTGACAAATGCCAGGATCTTCCAAACGAATTCCAGTTTTTAAATAATGATCAATTTGTTTAAAAAGCCACGGATTCCCCAGCGCACCTCTACCAATCATTATGGCGTCACAATTTGTTTTTTCAAACATTTCTATTGCATCGTCAATACTTTTGATATCTCCATTACCAATAACAGGTATACTCACCGCATCTTTAACCATTTTGATATATTCTACTCTAGATTTTCCAGTATAAAATTGACTGCGAGTCCTTCCATGAACACAAATTGCACTAACACCTGCTTTTTCTAACATTTTAGCCATCTCCACAACATTAATACTTTCCTCATCCCAACCAAGCCTAATCTTAGCTGTTACTGGCTTACTGCTTGCTTTAACAATAGCTTCTATCTTCTCTTTACTTGCTTCTATATCTTTTAGCCAATAACTTCCTGCTAAGGATTTGATAACCTTTGGAACTGGACAACCCATATTAATATCCAAAATTTCAGCATTTGTTTTATTTATTATTTCAACTGCCTTAACTAAATATTCTTTTTCGCCACCAAAAAGCTGTAAAGCCACAGGATGCTCATTTTCATCCAACTCAATCATCTTATACGTATTCTCGCTATTAAAACAAAGAGCTTTATCACTAATCATTTCTGTATAGACTAAACTTGCGCCAAACTCTTTTGCTATTTTCCTATAAACTCTATTTGTAATGCCCGCCATTGGAGCACACATTACTTTTCCAGCTAATATTACATTTCCTATTTTCAAACAAATCACCTAAATCATTTTAACACTATTTATTTAAAAATTCACATTTTTCCATAAATAAAAATCCACATTACGTGGATTTAACACTAACGAACTTCTATTTTATTCTCTAAATATTGCAAAAGTTTCTTTTTCAACTCTCTTTTTATATATCGAGCCCCGTATTTTTTTAGTTCCTCTTTTTTTAATATATCGCTTAAAATAATTTCTTCACTTAATTCAAAATTAAGTTTACTTTTATAGTTATCTAAATAGTTACTAGCAATCTTTTTAGCACTACCTTCATCCAAACAATCAAAACAAACAATTTCATCAATTCTATTAATAAACTCATTTGAAAAAAATTTATTAACTTCTTTAATAACATCCTCTTCCCTTCTTAAAGAAGGTACAAATCCAATAGAATTGTCCTTTAAATCACTACCAATATTACTAGTCATAACAATAATAGAATTTGTAAAATCTATTTTTCTCTTCTTAGAATCATAAAAATAGCCTTCATCAAAAATATTTAAAAACACATTCAAAACATCTTTATGAGCTTTCTCGACTTCATCTAATATAACAACACTATGTGGATGAGTTCTAAGTTTATCAACTAATAACGTTTGATTCTCATATCCTACATAACCTGGTGCGGAACCTATAATTTTTGAAACAGAATGACTCTCTTTAAACTCCGACATATCTATTTTTATATACGAATCTTCACTACCAAAATAATATTTAGAAATTTTCTTTGCTAACTCTGTTTTTCCAACTCCACTTGGCCCTACAAATAAATAAACACCAAGTGGTTTATTATCTTCTACAAGACCCTTATCAACAAAAAATAACTGATTAATTATTTTTTCTATCGCTCTATTTTGACCTACAATTGAATTATTTAAATCAGAAATTAAATTTGCTTTAACAATGCATTTATTTATCTCAACATTATATAAATTTTCTATAGTCTCTATAACCGTATTTTCATCAAGTACATTAAGTCCTTTTTTTCGAGCCAATACACACCCACAATCCAGCACATCTATGGCCTTATCAGGAAAATACCTATCAGCTATATATTTTTTAGACAAATCCACAATTTTTTTACATATAGAATCTTCTATAACCACGCCGTGAAAAGATTGATAATCTACTTTAATTCCCTTTAAAATCTCTAGGCATTTTTCTGAATTTGGCTCATCTAGTTTTATAAGTTGAAATCTTCTCTCAATAGCCTTTTCTTTTTCAATTAATTTTACATATTCATCATAGGTTGTAGCCCCAATACACTTTATATCACCTCTTGCTAAATAAGGCTTTAAAATATTAGAGGCATCAATAGCACCTTCCGCGCCCCCAGCACCTATTATATTATGTATTTCGTCAATAAAAATGATTGCATTTTTATCATCTTTGATTTTCTTTACAATTTTCTTTAATTTTTCCTCAAATTCTCCTCTATATTTTGTACCTGCAACAATAGATGGAATATCCAGTTCATATACAACCTTATTCTTTAATTCATTTTCAACTTCACCTTTAACTATTTTATAAGCAAAATATTCTACAAGAGCACTTTTTCCCACTCCAGGTTCTCCAACAAGCATTACATTTGCTTTCTGCTTTCTTAAAAGGGTATTACAAATTAGTTGTAATTCCTTTTCTCTTTGATAAACAATATTAGGATTTTTAACAGCCATTTTATTTAAATTAGTTAACTCATCAACATTGTCTAAAACACTAATTTTAGCAACCTTTAAATTATCGTTTAAATATTTAAAATCACAATGATGTTTTTCTAACAATTCTTTTGCAAAAGAATCTTTTTGATTGAATAAAGATAACGCCAAAACCTCAACACTAACCTTCTCTTCATTTAATTTTTTAGATTCTTTAATAGCATTATCCAATATTTCTTTAAATGATGGTGTGTACTCCATATAAAAAGGTAAAGAATCCTTTCTTTCAAAAAGATTTAATAGTTCCTTTTTTATTTGCTCATAACTGATATTTTGATTTTCCAACAATTTTTTTACATTAGTTTCCTTTACCTTTAAAAAAGATAAAAGTAAATGTTCACTACCAACACTAGAATGTCCAAAATCAAAAGCAATAGATTCTGCCACTGCTATTATTTTTTGAGCCTTTTCACAAAAGTTTGTAATCATGAATTTACCTCCCATTTTTATTTTATGATTAACACACTTTCAAGTATGCTCAATTATAAAACTTATAAACAAAAAAGTTAATATAATCTCCTTGCAACACCTCTAGTATCAATACCCCCTAATCCAACACCTTTAGAAATAGTTTTTTTTAACGTTTGTTCTACATCTATATAACTTCCAACATGAGATTTTGCAACAGTTATAGCAATATAAACAGGATCTAACACATTGATATTTTGCCTAGAAGGAGAGGAAGCAAAATTTGCCCCACTTTCAATAAGAGCTTCATAATACGATTGACAAGCACCCGCAAAAATAACAAGTGCATCTTTATCTGCTTGATAAATTCTAGCTTTTTTCACCGTTTGAATAAAATATTTGCTATTTTCAAAATATTCTTTTTTATTAGCACCCACTTTATAATTATCATGACCAGTAATAATTAAAATATCCGGCTTATGTTTAACAAGAAGATTGGTTATTTGATTTGGCATTTCTTTTTCTTCCATATAATATCCTTGAACAGGAATATCATACTTTTTATAAACATCCAAACATTTTTTTAAATAAGATTCATCCCCATCAAGATGTAAAACACATCCATTAATAAGTTTGAAATTTCTATTAAATTCCAATTCTACAAAATCTTGAAAAACTTCTTTATTTTCATAGATTTTAAGATCACTAATAGGAGCATCTGCACTTAATCTTATACATTCTCCCTTTAAAATAGCAACACCATTTCTTATATCAACAATTTTAAAAACAATATCATGATTATACTTAAATCTAGTAACCAAACTTCCAACATCCATAACAACACCTCACATTAAAATATGAGATATTTTACTAAAGTTTACTATTTTAAATAGATAGGAACTTTAAATCCATCTCTAATAGCCCTATCATACAACTCAACACTTTGAAAATGCATCAAAATCAATTTATCCCTTTTAAGTTTTTTCAAATCTTCATATTCAATATGAACAGGCGAATTTTCACCAACTTCACAATAAATTTTAACAAATGATTCATCCTTTATACATTCCTTAACAAAATTTATATCATTACTATCAGATGTATACAAAATCTTATTTTTTCCACATTTAAAAATCAAACTATAGCATTCCAAAAGTGGAGAATGCTCAGTTTTTACAAAATTCAGTGAAAATTTAAAATTTAACTCTTTTGGTAAAATAAGTGAAAATCTAGTACTTTCAATTCCCGTAAATTCTAATAGTTTTACTAATACATTAGTAAATGTAATACTATTATTCAAAATTTGAACTACTATATTTTTATTAAAATAGCAATAATCAATAAACGTAAAAAGGCCTCCTATATGGTCCCCATGGAAGTGAGTAAGACAAACATAAACATTTTTAATCCCATCTAGCAAATTATACTTAACAACCTTATCAAAAACATCCATTCCAAAATCAATAAATAAAATTTTATCATCTTCCTTAATATAAGCGCAATTACATCCCAAATCACTATTAAAAGCCCCGCCAATACCAATGAATTCTAAATTCATTTTATCTCATCTCCTCTACGATTTTTTTAAACATCTCTATATTAAGTTCTTCTATTCTAATAGTATTTTTTATATTTAAAATTTTTAAGACATTTTCAATTTTCTCTTTATCCTCACAAGGAAATGTGTTAATTAAAGTCTTTCTTCGATTTTGTAAGCACGTCTTTATTATTTCAAAGAAATAATAATCTAATTCATATTTATTATTATTTAAACAAAATTCAAGAACAATCGAATCAACGTTAGGTCTAGGTTCAAAATCATTCTTACTAACATACATAACAGTGGAAACATCACAATAATTGTCAATTAGAACTTTTAAATAACTCTCAATATTACTCTCTTTCTTTAAAAATTTCTTTCCAACCTCTTTTTGCATCATCGCCACAATTTTCTTTATTTTTGGATGTCTTAGTCCAATAATTCTTTCTAATATATCTGAAGTTATATAATAAGGCAAATTAGAAACCACAACAACCTCTTCAAACTGATTATATTCATCAATTATTTCCATTAAATTTACCTTCATAAAATCATTATTAATAATTAATAAATTATTATAACCGTTAAAATTATCATTAAGAACTTCAACCATTTTCTTATCAATTTCAATAGCAATTACCATTTTACTAACATTTAAAAGCTCTTGTGTTAAAGCGCCTAAACCTGGTCCTATTTCGATAACTAGAGTTTTTTCATTAATATCTGTTTTATTAACAATTGTTTTAATAGTTTCATGATTTATTAAAAAATTCTGTCCATAACCTTTTTTGGCTATTAAATTGTATTTTTCCAATAAATTAAATGTACCATTTTTTGTAGCTATAATCATTTTTCTAACACATCCTTTATATCTTTTAAACTAAGGCCAAACATATTAATTCTCTTTAAAAACGTCTTAGCGTTGCACCATCCTAAATGATAATACTCGCAAACCTTATTTCTTTTTGCTTTCGAATCATTATTACCAAATAAACCAAGTTCATATAAATCTACTTCTTTTACTACTTTTCCATTTTTTTTACTATAAGTAACAACATTATTTAAAGCATCTATTATATCTTTTTTGCTGGTTTCTGCGATTCCTACTTTTTTTCCCTTAATAGCCTTTTTCTTTTCAATGTATGCATGTTTACACTCTCCAATATATTCACTAACAATATTTCTTATTCTAAGTCCTGGATAATCCGGGTCTGTTAAAATAATAACCCCTTGCCTTTTATTAGCTTCTTTTATAAATTCTAAGGTTTCATGTGAAACTTCGCTACCATTAGTAATAACTATATCCGCATCTAAAAAACTCTTCAAAAATATTAGATCAGTCTTACCTTCCACAACAATTAATTCCTTAATTTTCATAATCAACCCCAAATAATTCACACGCATTTTTATAAGTTATACGCGCCATTTCTTTCTGTTCTACATTTTTTAGTCTAGCCATTTCCTCCACTACCAAATGAATATATTTAGGTTCATTAACTATTCCTCTATATGGATGGGGAGTTAAATAAGGAGCATCGGTTTCTATAAGTAAATCTTTAAACTCTATATTTTTTACAACTTTCTTATTTTCCTTTGAATTTAAAAACGTTAAAGAACCACCAAACGCTAATTTTAAATTTAAACCAACAAATTTATGTGCCATTTCAAGAGAATAACTATAGCAATGCATAATACCTTTTTTATAATATTTTTTATTTCCTTTAAGCACTTCATAAGTATCTAAAGCAGCATCTCTAGAGTGTATAATAACAGGCAAATCATACTTGTTCGCTAACTTCAATTGTTCTACGAAAAATCTTTTTTGATATTCCTTATTATCCTTGTCCCAATGATAATCTAAACCAATTTCCCCTACAGCAACAACCTTTTCATTAGTTAAAACGCTCTCCAAAGTCTCAAAATCGCTTAATTTTGCATTTTTTACCTCACTTGGATGAATTCCCACTGCCGCATAGACAAATTCAAATTTTGAAGCTATTTCAACAGCTTTAAGTGAAGTTGGAATATCGTATCCAACCACCACCATTTTACTAACACCACTATCTAAAGCGTCACTTATAATTTTTTCCACATTTTCATATCGATCACTATTTAAATGAACATGAGTATCAAAATACATTTTTTCACCTACTTTCCTAAACAAAATCTAGAAAAGATTTCTTCACTCAAATTAACTTTACTTCTATTTCCTAAAATATCTTCCATATCAAGTAATGCTTTTGATAAATCGATTGTCACTAAATCAACAGGAACACCTTTATCTAATTCCTTCAATCCATTTTCAATATTTTTTAAACTTGACTCTAACAATCCTATTTGTCTAGCATTAGTTAATAAAGGTTTGTTTTCATAGTTATAAGAATATCCTACTTTTCTTTTTATTTCTTCTTTTAGATTATCCACATTTTTATTTTTAGCACTAATTTTTATTCCTTCTAACAAGCTTCCTTCATTTAATTCAATTTTATTAACAATTGTTATAGAATTTTTATCTTTTATCATTTCCATCAATTTAACATCTTCTTCATCAATACCTCTACTAGCATCTAATACAAGTAAAATTAAATCCGCTTCATCTATAACTTTCTTTGATTTTTCAATACCAATTTTTTCCACACTATCTTCGCTATCCCTAATACCAGCAGTATCCAACAAATTAAGTTTTAAACCATCAATATTTATTTGCCCTTCAACTATATCTCTAGTTGTACCCGCAATATTAGTAACAATCGCCTTTTCTTCATCTAACAAAGCATTTAATAAACTTGATTTCCCTACATTTGGTTTTCCAATAATAGCAACTTTTATACCATCTTTTATAACTTTTCCTATTTTAGCATCCTTAATTATCTCTTTAACATCTTTTCTAACATCAAGCAGCTTAACTTTAGCAACTTCTTTAGTTATTATTTCTGCATCATCGTATTCAGGATAATCAATATTAACTTCAATATTTGATAATATTTGAACCATCTTTTCCTTAACGTCAAAAATCATTTTAGATGTTGATCCTTTTAAAGATAATACCGCTAATTTACTTTCTTCATCACTAGTTGCCCTAATCATATCATTAATAGCTTCAGCTTGAATCAAATCTATTTTTCCATTCAAATATGCACGTTTAGAAAATTCTCCCCTATTAGCTATTCTTGCACCATTTTTAATACAAGTTTTAATTATTTTATTAACAATAAACATACCTCCATGGCAATTTATTTCAAAAGAGTTCTCACCAGTAAAAGAATTTGGACATATAAAAGTAGTAACTATAACTTCATCTATTATTTCTTCTCCATCAACTATATTTCCAAAATATGCTTTATGTTTTTCCACATTTATTTTTCTACTAAAAATTTTATTTAAAAGTTCAAAACTATTTTCTCCACTAACTCTTATTACGGCAATTGCAGATTCTAAAGGCGCTGTAGCCAAAGCAACTATTACATCATTAATCATTTAATCATTCCTCAATTCTTTTTTATTTAATTTAATTATACACGATTAAGTTTATAAACAAAAAAAATATTTAGATTTTTCAACCTAAATATTTTTCCACAATTATCCACTTTTTACTCTTCTACGTAGTAGATTGTTAATCTTCTATCTTTTCCTTGTCCAACACTTTCAGTTTTTATATTGTGATAATTAGTTAAAGCGCCATGTATTATTCTTCTTTCATCACTTGGCATTGGTCTTAATGTAACCTTTCCTTTAGTTTGTTGAACTTCTTTAGCATATCTTCTTGCCATTTGGATTAATTTTTCATACTTTTCTTCTTTGTATTCACCAATATCTAACAAAATTTTGTAATGTTTATTGTATCTGTTATGAATAGCAACTCTAACAAGTTCATTTAAAGCCTGTAATGTTTTTCCGCCTTTTCCAATTAATACAGCATCGTGATCAGTTTTAATATTAACGTTAATAACTTCGCCTTCGTATTTAGAATTTAATTCAACTTTCAATTCCATATTAGTTAAAACTGTATTCAAATATCCCTTAACATAATCAATAACATCTGCTACAAAATACGCTTCAATTTCAACTTCTTCATCACTTTGTCTGATGACTCTATATTGTAAATATTCAACATCCACATTTTCAGCATCAGCAGCTTTATCTAAAGCTTCATTTAAATCTTTTCCAACATATAAATTCATATACTCCACCTCTTACATTCTCTATTGTACAACTTTTGCTTTCTTTTTTCTATTACCTACTGCACTTAATTTTTGTTTTACAACAGGATGACTAAGTACAATTGTTTGTAAAATAGTAAATAAAGCACCTACAGTCCAATATATAGCTAAGGCAGCTGGCAACATAAATCCAGTGAAAATAATCATTATTATCATAACACGCATCATAGTTTTCATTTGATCATTAGAACTATCTATTTGAGCTTTTTCTCTATCTGATGCATATTTTTTTCTAATCATAGTAGGCATTTTCATTGATAAAACTTGTAAGCCTGACATCAATAAAAATAATATTATTGCACCTATATTAAAAGAAAAAAACTGAGTACTAACAGCTTTACCTAATTCAACTCCTAAAAAGGTACCTGTTCTAATTACTAATGTTTGACTAACAGCAGACCATACAGATAAAAATATAGGGAAAGAAATTAATGTAGGAATCAAAGAAGCAAATGGATTTATATTATTTTTCTTATAAATTTCCATCATTTTCATCTGCAATCTATATTTTTCATTTTGAGATAAAGCAGGATCACTCAACTTTTTATTTAATGCAGTAAGTTCAGGTTGAATAGCTTGCAACTTTTGAGTTTGAACTTGTTGTTTAAATGTCAAAGTTAGCATAGCTAACTTTATAATAATAGTAGCAACAACAATAGCCATTATTTTTGCAAACCCACTACCACCAAATAAAGTAGTAAATGAAATTAATAACCAAGAAATAGGAAATACTATTAAACCTTCTAAAAGACCTTCTTTAAATGCATTACCCCATGTTTTTCCACTAATTGTAGCACCACTATCTGGATCAACCATATCAACAGTAGTCAAACAAGCCTTAGGGTGACTATTATATTCACTTTCAATTTTATCTTCTATATGCTGCTTAACGTAATTTTCCACTTCTGCTGGAGAAGTAATATCCTTAGTAGCAGCTTCTTGCTCTAGTTTTTCTATATATTTTTCATTATTCTCCCATTTTTCTCTAATAGAAGTTTTTATTTTTTCCACATCTTCGCCTGTACACATAGATTGAGTACAACTACATCCACCAACAAAAACAATAAAAAACAAAAGTATTATTAACATTTTTATTTTTTTCACAATCTTTCCTCCTATATTTTTTTATTCAATAAATCTACCAAAATTTTTTCATTTTTACCAAATTCATTGTTTAAATAATTTTTTCTAACAATAACAACAATATCCACATTATTGGATAAATCAAAACCATTTCTAATAATATTAGAAATTTGCCTCTTTACTTTGTGTCTTACAACGGAATTGCCAATTTTAGAACTAACACTTATACCAATTCTTGCTCTACTTAATTCATTATTTTTTTTATAAACAACAAATTCTTTAGATGCTGTGCTTTTTCTAAAATCAAGAACATTCTTAAAATCATAATTTTTAAGCAATCTATTTTCTTTTTTCATAAAAACAAATTAAAAAAAAGCTACTTACTAGTAGCTCTTTTAATTAAGCAGATAGGACTTGTCTTCCCTTGCTTCTTCTTCTAGCAAGTACCTTACGGCCGTTTTTTGTAGACATTCTTGCTCTAAAACCATGAACTTTAGAATGTTTCCTTTTACTAGGTTGATATGTTCTTTTCATTGTTACACCTCCATCAAATAATTACACATAGCGATAAAATTATAAGTTGTTTTACAAATTAAGTCAATTAAAATCAAAAAGTATTTATAAACATTTTTTGTTTAAAACTCAAAAAAATATGTGGAAACACTTACTTTTCTTATAGAAAATCTAAAGAAAAACAATAATAATTACTTTTGCCCATTGTGGAAAACTCCACGCATTTTTCAACATTGTGGAAAAAAACATTTTTTAAACAAAAAAAAATTAACATTAAAATTGTGGAAAACTTTTATTTTTTTTAGAGAAATATGGTTATAATAGTGTTGATAAGTATGTGGAGAAGCAATTTAGTGATACTTTTTCCACAATTTATGTTATATTAAACATGGGGGAGAGAATATATTATGAATTTTTCTAAATTAAACACAATTTGGGAAGAAGTATTAGAATGTTTAAAAAACAAACTTCAAGACATAAACGTTTTCAACACTTTTTTCCAAGATTCTAAGCTTTACGAAGTTAAAGAAGACACTGCTTATATAAGTGTCAAAACAAAATTTGCAAAAGAACTTCTTGAAACTAGATACAAAGATGTCATAGAAACTACTTTACAAGAAGTGAGCAAATCTTTTTTTCGTTGTGTAATTACTATGGAAACAGTACAAGAAAGTATTCCACAATTTGTTCAAAACAATAAATCCGATTCTTTCTTGTCAAATTTAAACGGAAATTACACTTTTGAAAATTTTGTTGTAGGCCCTTCCAACCAAGAAGCTCAAAGTGCAGCGTTAACTGCAGCATTAGAGCCAGGAAAGTTCTACAACCCATTATTCATTTATGGAAAAAGTGGTATAGGAAAAACACACTTATTGCATGCGATAGGAAATTATATTTCCTATAAATCAGGTCCGGAACCAAAAGTTTATTATATTTCTAGTGCTGATTTCCTAGATGATTACGTAAATGCAATACGTGACAATACAATAAATGAATTAAAAGAAAGTTTTAAACAAATGGATGTTTTACTTATAGATGACATACAGTTTCTTTCAGGAAAAGATAAAACTAACGAAATGTTTTTCCACATTTTCAATCATCTTATCAACAATCGCAAACAAATCGTAATAACTAGTGATAGACCACCTAATGAATTAAAAGGTCTTGAAGAACGTTTAGTTAGTAGATTTGCTAGTGGTTTAAGTGTTAGTATACAAAATCCTGAATTTGAAACTTCCTTAGAGATTCTAAAGAAAAAGGTTGAAAAACAAACAATAAGTACTAAAGTAATAAAAGAAGATGTTCTTAGCTACATAGCTTTAAAATATTCAAAAGATATTCGACAACTTGAAGGAGCTCTTAATAGACTAGTGTTTTATGCAGAGTCTTTCAAGAAACAATCTAAGATTATAGATCTAGATTTGGCTCAAGAAGCCCTAAAGGGCTTAGTAATAAGTCAACCAGTAAATTCCAATGCCTTAACTGTGGATAAAATCAAAATGGCTGTTGCTGATTATTATAAGATTTCCACATCACAATTGTCAGCAAGTATTAGAGTTAGTAACATTTCTAATGCAAGACACATCGCAATGTACCTTTCAAGGACATTATTAGATGTCCCATTCATCAAAATTGGTGAAGAATTTGGTGGTAGAGATCATTCAACTGTTATCAATGCGTGTGAAAAAGTTGAGAAATTGTTGAAAACTGACCCTAATTTCAAACAGGCTATAGATGACATAAAAATCTTGCTAAAGTAATACCGATTTATTATATTATTAAAATAATATAATAAAAAACTTGAAAAAGAGAAATAAATTTAATATAATAAAGATGTGATTGATATTTGAAAACAAGAGTTTTCCACACAATCCACATATATTATTAATATAAATATATATAATCTTTAAATAATAAAAAAAGAAAAAGAATAAAGGAGGAATTTAAAAATGAGATTTATTATTTCAAGAAACAATTTAATGAATGCTTTAAATATTGCATCAAAAGCAGTTACAAACAAAACACCAATAGCTGTTTTGACAGGAATCAAATTTGATTTGACAGAAAAAGGATTAACTTTAATAGGTAGTGATACAGATTTATCTATCTCAACATTTATTAAAGCAGATGATCCAAATGACAAAAACATAACTATATTTGAAACAGGAAGTTGTGTGTTAAATGCAAAATATGTAACAGAAATAATCAGAAAAATAGAAGGAGATAGAGTTGAAATAGAATTAGTTGATGGAAATTTGGTAAAAATAGTAGATCAAAAATCAAACTTTAGTTTAAATAGTATAAATGTAAATGAATTTCCATTCATAGATTTTAATTTTGATAATAATATTATTAAGT
Source organism: Bacilli bacterium (assembly GCA_045119835.1). Taxonomy (GTDB): domain Bacteria; phylum Bacillota_I; class Bacilli_A; order RFN20; family DUOF01; genus CALVUJ01. The sequence continues at coordinate 65,499 of JBGVED010000002.1, forward strand.
TAAAAGGCGATGCTTTAAAACAAGTTATATCTCAAACAAAATTTGCTACAAGTCAAAAAGAAACTAGACCTATATTAACAGGTGTTAATTTTAAAGTTGATGGAAATGTTTTAGAAGCTGTTGCTACTGATACATATCGTTTAGCTAAAAAGAAAATAATAATTGGAGATACAGCATATTTCAATGTAACAATACCAGCAAGAAATTTAGATGAAATATATAAAATAATAGATGGTGGAGAAGATGTAATAGTAAACTTCTTTGATAAAAAGGTAATGTTTAAAGTTAATAACACTATAATATCAACAAGAGTAATTAGTGGGGTTTATCCAGATACAACAAAATTAATCCCTGTATCTTTTGAAAATGTATTATCTACATTATCAACAGAATTTTTATCTGCTATAGATAGAGCAAGTTTATTATCTAGCGATAGAAATAATATTGTTAAATTAAGTTTAAACCAAGACAAAGTTGAAATAACTTCAAGAAGTCAAGAAATCGGATCTGTTGTGGAAAAAATTGCTAACTATAATTACGAAGGCGGAAAGCTAGATATTTCATTTAGTGCACAATATATTACAGATGCAATTAAGTCTATAGGAAGCAATGATGTTGAGATTTGTTTAAATGGAGAAATGAAACCATTTGTTATAAAAAACAAAGAAGATGATTCAATACTTCAATTAGTTTTACCAGTTAGAACATACCAATAGAAAAATAAATATTTACTTTTTGACGTAAAAATGAAATAATTATATTAATGAGGTGGTACCAATGAAACGCATTTTGAAAAATATATTATTAAGTTGTATTTGTGTATTTACTCTTGTAATGAATGTAGGATGTTCATGTTCAAAACCAATGAACATAACATATACGGTTTCATCAGGACAAGGAGATAAAAATACAGAATTAAAATCATTAATTGCTGTTGTAGCAACTGTAGAAAAAAAATTTAGGGAACCTGCAGATACTCCTTGTTACAGAAAAATGAAAGCAGGAAAAAATAAACCTGCATTTGTTGAATTAATCAACACACAAGAAAAATATCAATGTTATGGTAGCGATTGTTATAAAAAAGCTGATAGTGGATATGTAGTTATAACAACAGCGGAAATATCTAAATGTATTGAAGGTTCAATTAAGTGTTATGAAAAAGTAGAAAAAACATATTACAAATTATTAGAAAAACCAACTGGAATATCTGAATGTTATACAAAAGATGGCAAATATTTTGAAAGAGCAACGTTTGAAGCTGTTGAAAAAGTAGAATTGAGTAATCATAGAGTTTTATCAACAAAGGAAAATATCAAATCTTATAATTCTGAAAAACAAGTAGTTCCTTCTGAAAAAAAATATAGTTTAATATACTCATTCACTATAACAAATAAAGAATCAACAACAATTTACATTGAGGCACTAGATTTCCAAACTATAACAAATGGTATAATTAAAGAAAAAAGTTATTCAAAACTTGAAATTACACAACCAAGCAATATGGTGTTTATGAATAATAGATATTATTACCAAATAAATCCAGATAGCGCAATTGTGTTAAAAATAAAAATTCAAAATTTATTGAATACGGATACTGTAAATAAAAGTAAAGATTTGAATTTAAATATTCCAATAATAGTAAAATAAAAAAGGGTTACAATTAACTCTTTTTATTTTATAAAAATAAGTATTTTTTTAGTTTACATTTATCTTTTTGTGCTGTATAATTACAAAGTATGTGTGAAGGCATACATCTTCTCTGCTAATTGGAAAAATTAGCTGAATATGACCAAAGGGGGGTAAAAGAATGAGAAAATATGAAATCATGTATATTTTAAACTCAAATTTAGACGAAACTAATAGAAAAAGCGTTATCGAAAGTTTAAACAAAATTTTAACAGACAATGGTGCAAAAATTAGTGATGTTAATGAGTGGGGTAATCGTGAATTAGCTTATGAAATCAAAAAACAAACTAGAGGATACTATGTTGTTACAACTTTAACAAGTAGTGATGCTAAAGCAGTAAGCGAATTTGACCGTTTATCAAAAATCAATACAAATGTTTTACGTCATATGATCGTAAATTTAGACTAATTGAGGAAATTTTATGTTAAATAAAGTAATCTTAATTGGAAGAACAACAAGAGATGTTGATTTTCGTAGAACAGCAAGTGGTACACCTGTTGCAACCTTCACATTAGCATTAGATAACAGATTTGTACTAAAAGACGGAAAACCTACAACTGACTTTATAAATTGTGTTGCTTGGAACAAAACAGCAGAAACAATGGATAAGTACGTAAAAAAAGGTGCTATGATTGCAGTTGAAGGAAGAATTCAAACAAGAAACTATGAAAATAAAGATGGCAACAAAGTATATGTTACTGAAGTTGTTTGTGAAAATATGAGAATGTTAGATACTAGAAATTCTAACAGTAGTACTAGTTATCTTGAAGATTATGAACCAACAGATATGGGATATCAAAAAGATAGCAGTGATGAAGAAAGTATTAACTCTACACCAGATAGTGATGTAGATTTCAATATTTCTGAAGATGATTTACCATTTTAAGAAAGGAGAAAATAATTATGGCATTTAAAAAACAAAAAACAAGAAAAAAAGTCTGTTTCTTTACTAAAAATAAAATTACATACATCGACTATAAAGATGTTGAATTATTAAAAAGATTTGTAAGCGCTAATGGAAAAATAATTCCTCGCCGTGTTACAGGAACAAGTGCTAAATATCAAAGAATGTTAGCAGTTGCTATTAAAAGAGCAAGAGAAATGGCTTTATTACCATTCGTTGCTGAGTAATATATAAAAATATTTAAAATTTACAAACCTTGTAGAATTTCTTCTATGAGGTTTTTTTTTGAAAAAAATGACGTAATTGCCCTTTAATTATTTTCTTTTAAATTGTATACTATTAAAAATGGCTATATGTGGATAATTATTAAGATATATTTTTTAATTATATTAAACCATACATAACACATTTATTTAAAAATAAAAAAATGAATACAAAGTATTCTTTTTTTAAACTGTAGATATTGTTTAAAAATATATAAAAAAAATGTATAATGAATTATAAGCAAGGAGGAACAATATGAAAAATATTTTTAATAGAGAAAAAAATAAAATAATTTTAATGATAATACTGCAATTTTTAATAAGTATTTTGGCACTATTAAACTATTCGTTTGAACAACCAATAATAAATATTGAAAAAGAAATACTTTACACTGGACTAATAGTAGTTGTTATTTTTTCAAATATTATTTACTTCCTTTCTTTTTATAACAAGATAGATAAGAAAAATTCTATAAACAATATTAAAGTTAATTCTGTTATATTAAACAATCTCAAAGAAGTAGAAAAATTTGGAGAAGTTGGTATAGTATTTTATAACGAATTTCTAGAAGTAATTTGGATAAATGATTTTTTAGATAGTAGAAGAATGAATTTAGTAGGTAAAAATATAGTAAAATTCCACAATGATTTTTGTTTAATTGTCGAAGATAAGAATGAAACAGTTAAAATTAATATAGATAATAGAGTTTATGAATGTAGATGTTTAAAAGAATTAAAAATGATAATTATGAAAGATATTAGCCAATATGAAAATTTATATAATGCATATACAAATGAAGCTCCAGTAATATTGAACATAAATATAGACAATTATAGTGATGTATTATCTATTTTAGATGAAACAAAAACAAGTGAATTAGAAGCTAGAATGAGAATGATAATAAACGAATGGTCTATAAACAATAGAATAGTCTTAAAAAAGATTAGAAATGATGCTTATATTGCTATCATGCAAGAAAGTACATATCAATCAATTTTAAAACAAAAATTTTCTTTAATTGACGAAATAAAAAAAGTAGTAGAAGAAGATAATAATTTTACAATTTCAATGGGTATCGGTAGAGGAATTAATGACTTTATAAAATTATCTGAGTTATCTGTTAGTGCTATAGATGTAGCACTTTCACGAGGTGGAGATCAATGCGTTGTTAATACATATGGAAAAAATATGGAATTTTATGGCGGAGGAAGTGAATCAAAAAGTAAACGACATAAAGTAAAAGTAAAAGTTGTTGCAAAATCTTTATCTGCTTTAATACAATCAGCAAATAGTATTTATATAATGGGACATATAAATGCGGATTTTGATGCTATAGGAGCATGTCTTGGAATGTATTCAATAACAAAACAAATGAATAAAAAAGTAAAAATAATTTACGATGATAAATTAGTAGAATTAAAAGCAAGAAGAGCATTTAGAGAATCATTTGAAAAAGAAGAAATAGATGAGATGATAATAAAACCTAATAAAGCTATAGAAGAAATGGATAATAACAGTTTATTAATATTAGTAGATGTTTCAAATCCAGAAATAACAATGAGTGCAAAAGTTATAGAAGTAGCCGAAAGAATAGCTGTTATAGACCATCATAGACCAGGAGAAAAAATGCAATCGCAAATATTCTCTTATCAAGAAAGTGCTGCTTCATCAACATGTGAAATGATAAGTGAAATTATACGTTATTCAGAAAATAAAATAAGATTAACTCCAGAAGTTGCTACATATATGTTAACAGGAATATTATTAGATACAAATAACTATAAAAATAGAACAGGATCAAGAACATATGAAGCTTCAATGATTTTAAAAGAATATGGAGCAGATAATAATTTATCTACAGAATTCTTAAAAGAGGAATATGAAGAGTATCAGCTTAAAACAAAAATTATGGCGAACTCTGAAACACCTTATTATGGAGTGGTAGTATGTAATGCTGACGAAGATGATATTATAGAGAGAACAATGCTTGCAATGGTAGGACAAGAAGTATTAAATGTTAAGGAAATAAAAGCTTGTTTTGTTGTGGGAAGAATAAGTGATACAACCATAGGAATAAGTGCTAGAAGCGATGGAACAGTTAATGTTCAAAAAATAATGGAAAGCATGAATGGGGGAGGGCACTTCAGTAGTGCAGCAACTCAATTAGAAGAAGTTAACATTGAAGATGCAAAAAAAATGTTGTATTCTAAATTAGAAAGTTTTGTTGGAGATACAAGAATAGAATAAGGGGGTAAAAAAATGAGAGTAATTCTATTAGAAGATGTAAAAAAAGTTGGTAAGAAAGGGAGTATTGTAAATGTTAGTGATGGTTATGGTGCAAACTTTCTTATACCAAAAAAATTAGCTGTTTTAGCAACTAAAACAAGTTTAGAAATAAAAAAAGCAGAAGATGATAATAAAGCAAAAGAAGATGAAATAAGAAAAGAAAATGCGATTGCATTAAAAGAAAAAATCAAAGATTTAGTGGTTGAAATAAAAGCGGGAACAGGAAAAGAAGGAAAATTATTTGGAGCTATTTCATCTAAAGAAATAGTAGAAGAGTATAAGAAACAATTTAATATAGAATTAGATAAAAGAAAATTCATAGATTTCAATCCAATTACATCACTTGGATATACTAAAATACAAATAGAGTTATATAAAGAGGTAATAGGTACAATTACAGTACACGTTAGTGAAAAATAAACATTATTTAGGGGGAGAATAAAATGACAAATTTGCCACATTCAATGGAAGCAGAAAGAGCTATTTTAGGTGCAATGCTAATATCAAAAGATGCTTTGCCAAATATAGTTAGGTTAAGTATTGATGATTTTTATATTGAAGATCACAAACTTATTTTCGATGCAATAAAAACAATTTATGATAAAGGTGATGGCGTAGATGCAGTAACTGTGGTAGACCATTTTATTTCCAACAACATGATTGACCAATTAAGTGAAAAAGAACAAACAATATACGATTTAATAATTAATGTTGTTTCGGCGTCAAATATAGAAGATTATATAAGAATACTACAAGATAAAACAACTTTAAGAAAACTTGTTGTTTTAGCAAATGATGTAGCAACAAAGTGGCAAAAAGAAGAAATAGGAGAAATAAGCGATTATGTTTCTGATGTAGAACAAGAAGTATTAAAAGTAACTAGAGAAAGAAATGTAGGAGAATTTAAAAATACGGAAGAAATAATAGCTGTTTTAAGGGAAAAATTATTTAATAATACACGTCAAAATGGAAATCTAACTGGAGTAACCAGTGGTTTTACAGATATAGATAATTACACACATGGATTTCAAAGAGGAGATTTAATCATACTAGCTGCTAGACCTTCAATGGGAAAAACAGCTTTAGCTTTAAATTTCTTGGTAAATGCAGCTTTAAAACAAAAAGTAACAACAGCAATGTTCTCAGTAGAAATGCCGGCTGAAGCATTGATGCAAAGAATGTTAAGCGCACAATCTGGAGTCAATGGAGATAAAATAAGAGGACTAGATTTAAACGATAAAGACTGGACCAAAATAGATATGGCAGCTAGTCAATTAAGCGAAGCAAAAATATTTGTTGATGATACATCGGCAATAAAACTTGGTGATTTATCTATTAAAGCAAGAAAATTAAAAAATGCACACCCAGACTTATCTTTAATAGTAGTAGATTATCTTCAAATAGTTAAAGCTTCAGAAAGAGCAAGCAAAGAAGGAACGCAGAAAGAAGTTCAAGAAATATCTCAAGGATTAAAAGCATTAGCAAGGGAACTAGACATTCCAATAATAGCGCTATCACAATTATCTCGTGATAATGAAAAAAGAGATAACAAAAGACCTATGCTATCTGATTTAAGAGGTTCAGGTTCTATAGAGCAAGACGCAGACTTAGTAATGTTTATATATAGAGAAGATTATTTTGATAATCAAAAAAATAAAAAAGAAAATAAAGAAGAAGATAAAAAAGATAATAGTAATAGTGGTATAGCGGAAGTTTCTATTTCTAAACATAGAAATGGTGCTACAGGAGTAGTAAAACTAGTATTCTTAAAAGAATTTGGATTATTCTCAAATTATTCGAAAGTAGATGAGCCAAGATGAAATTCATAATTTTAGCAAGTGGATCAAAAGGAAATTCAACATTGATTATAAGCAATAATCAAGAGCTTCTTTTAATTGATGCAGGTATTTCCTATAAAGAAATAAAAGAAAAAATAGCTAGATATGGTTATGATGTTAATGATGTAAAACATGTTTTAATAACACATGAACACGACGATCATATCAAATCTATCAATAGTTTTTCTAATGCAAAAATATATTCTTTAAATGATATAAATGCAGCTAATACTAGTTTAGAAAAATTCAAAGACAATATAATAAACGGATTTAATGTTGTAGCTATACCTTTATCTCATGATGTTAAATGTTGTGGCTATGTTGTTAGTGATGAAAAAGAAAAATTGGTTTATATAACAGATACAGGCTATGTAAATTATAAAAACATACAGTACATAACAAATGCTGATTATTATATTTTTGAAAGTAATCACAACATACCTCTTCTTATGGAAACAAAAAGACCATTTTTCATAAAAAGCAGAATATTAGGAGATGAAGGTCACTTAAGTAATGAAGTTGCTAGTGATACATTATGTGATATTATAGGCGATAAAACAAAACAAATATATTTAGCGCATTTATCACAAGAAGCAAATACTAAAGAAATGGCAATAAACACACTTTATAGTAAAGCGAAAGAAAGAGATATCGATTTAAAAAATATATTTATAAATGCTGCAGATCAAAATATAGAATTAAAAGGTGGAACATATCATGAAGAGGAAATTATTAGTATTTAGTTTAATATTTTCTTTTATAGCAACCACCGGTATTTTTGTGCACTTAAAAGCAACAAATGAAGGTTCTTTAAAAAAAGAATGTATAGACCCTAATAAATCGGTAGTCAGAATCTTAGATGAATTTGATATTTTTAAAAGTAATGGCATTGTTTATAAAATGGATGAAAATTATAGCTACATAGTTACAAGTATAGATACAAATAAGAACACTAAGTATAAAGTTTTGTTTGAAAATGGCATTCAAAAAAATGCGACATTTGTTGGAAAAGATAATTATAATGATATTAGTATCTTAAAAACAGATAAAGAAAATAGTGCCCAACCAGTATGTATTGCAGATAGTAATTATTTGTATAAAGGACAACAAAACTATGCATATGGCTATTATGATATAGGAAATAGTTTTTATATAAAAAATACTCTAAGCCAAGTTGGAGATTTATATAAAAAAGAAGGATATATACACATTTATAAAAGTATTGTAGATATTTCAAGTAATAAACAACTAAAAGGAACGGCGATATTCGATGAATTAAACAGGCTTATAGGAATTGTAAGTGGCTACGATGATAATTTTAAAGATGGAAGTTTTATAACAGAGAGCAATAAATTGATTAAAATTGTGGATTCTATAGTGAAAACTGGAAAATATAATGTAAATTATATAAAATATAATCTAGAAGATTACAGTTCATTAAGTTCGTTTCTAAAGGAAAGTTATGGAGTTAGTAAAAAGGTTGATAGTGGAGTCGTCGTAACAACATTTAAACCATTAGATTACTTATTTGATGGATTAAATCAAGGAATGACTATAGTAGCAGTTAATGGTATAGAAATAAAAAATAAATATGAGTTAGATAAACAACTTGAAAGATATGAAAAAAATGACAATGTTTGCTTAAAAGTCATTAAAAAAAATGGAAAAGAAGCATTTTATTATGTTGAAGTCTAAAAGGGGGAAAAGACAATGAAAAAAATAAACAAATTCTTAATGATGGTTTTGATGATTTTAGCAATCGGAGGATGTAGTTGTTCAAACGATGAAGTAAAATGTCCAGGTGATGACAAAAACACAACTGAAGAAACATACACAACCATAAACAATGGGTATAAAGACTTATATGCTCAAACAACAGAGAGTGTTGTAATGGTTAGGGTTCAAAGAAAAAGTAATGGAGAAATAAAAGCAACAGGAAGTGGTGTAGTTGTTTTTGAAGAAGGTGAATATGCTTATATCTTAACAAATGCGCACGTCTTAAAAGATATTACTAGTGATTTTGAAGTAGAAGTATTCTTCTCAGATAAAGAAGGGTTCCAATCTGGTAAAAGTGAAATTGCACTTGTAAAAGGAAAAGATTATAAAGAAGATGTAGCAGTTCTTAGAATAAATAAGAGTAATAAATATAAAATTGCAACACTAGGAGATTCTAGCAAAATAAGCAAAGGAGATTTCGTTTATACAATCGGTTCGCCATATCAAAAGTTTAATCACACAACATCTGGTACAATATCAAATTATGATGTAAAGATAGAGATAGATATGATAAATTCAGGAACAACAACACCTGTGTATGCTATTTTATTTGATGCTCCAATTAATAAAGGAAATAGTGGAGGGGCTTTATTCAATAAAAATGGAGAATTAATAGGAATAACAACTCTTAAATATGATGAATTAGATGGAGTATATGGTGCCTTACCGATCAACTATTTTATGAAAGTGGCAAGATATTTATTTACTAACAACGCTTATGTAAGACCAACATTAAATTTAACATTATTATCAGTTAATGAAATGGGAGTTTTAAGAGAAAATTATGGAATATCTTCTAGTATCACAACTGGAATATATGTTCAAAACTCATTAGAAAGTAATATTCCAAACCAAAGTATAATAAATGAAGTAAATGGAAATAAAGTTAATTCAAATGCACAATTACAAGTGGAACTTTTAAAACATAGTAAAGGAGATACGATAACTTTAACCATAATGAATAAAGATGGTTTAAATAATAGACAAGTTAGCGTTACGTTACGTTAATGATAAAAATCAAGTTAATATGTGTGGGTAAAATTAAAGAAAAATATTTAAACGAAGCAATAAGTGAATACTTAAAAAGATTAAGTGGATATTGTTCTTTTGAAATAGTAGAAGTAAAAGATGAAAAAATAGCACCAAACACTAGTGATGAAAAGATAAAAGAAATAGAATCTAATAGAATAATTGAAAAAATAAATGATAGAGATTATGTTGTTTTATTAGATTTAAGAGGAAAACAATTAAGCAGCGAAGAGTTTGCTTTAAAAATGGATTCTTTAGTTAGTCAAGGGACAGGAAGTTATTGCTTTATAATTGGAGGCTCGTTAGGAGTTAGTGAAAATCTTAAAAATAAAGCGGATTTTCTTCTTTCTTTTTCAAAGCTTACATTTACTCATCAAATGATGAGATTGCTTGTTATGGAGCAAATTTACAGGGTTTTTAAAATAAATAATAATGAAACTTACCATAAATAAATAAAAAGGTAAGTTTTTTTAATTTATATAGACAATAAAACAATGATAATAAAACAAAAAAATGAACAAAATGTAATAAATTTAAAGTAAATCAATCAGATAAATATTAAAATGTAATTGATGTGGTAATTTGAATGTCTAAAAGCCTTTAAATTACCTTTTTCTTTTGCTTTTTTGACAGGTATATGATAGAATATAAATGTATATTTATATTCTTTCATAAAGGGGTTAAAAGGAGGCTGAAATAAATGGAAAAAGTCAATATTAATAGTGAGTACATTACGCTTGGTCAATTTTTAAAATTTGTAGGCATAATTGACTGTGGTAGTTATGCAAAACAGTTCTTATTAGAAAATAATGTTTTAATAAATAATGAACAAGATCAAAGACGTGGAAGAAAAATATATCCTGGTGACATAGTTAAAGTTTTAAATAAAATGTATGAGGTAGAAAAACTTGTATCTTAAAAAAATAAAAATTAGAAACTTTAGAAACTATGATTTGCTAGAAATGGTTTTTGAAAAAGGAATAAATTATTTGTGTGGTTTAAATGGTGTAGGAAAAACAAATTTAATTGAAGCTATTTATTACATAAGCAACTTAGAATCGTTTAGAACAAACGAAGATAAAAACTTGTTAAAGGATGGTAAAGGTGAGTTTTTTATAGATGGGGTTGTAAATGATAGAGATTATAGTTTGCTTATTAATAAAGACTCAAAGCTGCTTAGCATAGATGGAATTGTTTATAAAAAGTACAGGGAATATTTGGGTAATGTAAATGTTATTGAATTTATACCAGAAGAAGTTTATTTATTAAAAGATTTTCCAAAAGACAGAAGAAAATTCTTAGATAAAGAAATTTCTAAAATTGATAAAAAATACTTAAATGATATTCTTATCTATAACAAACTATTAAAACAAAGAAATGAGTTATTAAAAAGTAGTGATGCATACAAAGATGCGCTTTTATCTGTTATTGATGAGAAAATAAGTGAGTTACAAGTATCAATTATAGAAAAAAGAAAAGAATTTCTAGATAGTGTTGAAAAAACAATAAACAATTTTAAAACTTCTCTTAATAATGTATATAAATTTGAAATAAAGTATGAATGTTGTTTTGAAAAAATAACGAAGGAAGAGATATTGAAAAAATATCAAAGTAGTCTAACTAAAGATAAAGAAAAAATGATAACAAGTTATGGAATACACAAAGATGATTTTAAAATCTATATAAATGAAAATGACGCTTCATCTTTTGGGTCTCAAGGAGAACAAAGATTTATCGTCTTACTTGTAAAACTGGCGTTAATAAACTTGATAAAACAAAAGAAAAACGACTGTCCAATATTAGTTTTAGATGATGTCTTTTCAGAGTTAGATGAATTTAGAAAAAAAGAAGTGTATGAAATTATAAAAGATTTCGATCAAGTATTTATAACGGGATGTGTTAATGAATGTATAGGGGATAACAAAAACATAACTCGATATGAAATAAAAGAAAGTAAAATTCAAAAAATAAAGGAGGAAATAAATAATGAGTGATACTAGAGCAAACGAGCAATATACAGCGGATAATATTCAGGTTCTAGAAGGACTGGAAGCTGTTAGAAAACGTCCAGGTATGTATATTGGTACAACATCAGAGAGAGGTTTACATCATCTTGTCTGGGAAATTGTTGATAATGCAATTGATGAAGCTTTAGCAGGTTATTGTAATGAGGTAAACATTACTGTAACAGAAAAAAATGAAATAATTGTAAAAGATAATGGAAGAGGAATACCTGTTGGATTACATCCTAAAACTGGAATAAGTGCAGTAGAAACAGTATACACAGTTCTTCATGCAGGAGGTAAGTTTGGAGAAGGTGGAGGATATAAAGTTTCTGGAGGACTTCACGGTGTTGGAGCTTCTGTTGTTAATGCATTAAGTGAATATGTTGAAGTTAGAGTTTACAAAGAAGGAACTGAATATTTAGTTAAATTTAGAAATGGTGGAAAAACAGAACAACATTTAACTATAATAGGACCAACAGATAGAAGAGGAACAACAGTATTATTTAAACCAGACCCAGAAATCTTTACTGAAACAACAGTGTTTAACTATGCTATCTTAAAAGAGAGATTTAGACAAATGGCCTTCTTAAATAAAGGAGTAAAAATAACTCTTGAAGATTTAAGAGGAGAAAGACAATACGAAGAATATAAATACGATGATGGTTTAAAAGATTATGTTAAATTCATAAATCAATCAAGAGAAGCAATTCATGAAGATATCGTTTATGTTGAAGGAGAAGAAGATGGAATAGCAGTTGAGATAGCCTTCCAATACAATGAAGGTTACGTATCAAGTGTATATTCATACTGTAACAACATTAATACACATGAAGGTGGAACACATGAAGAAGGATTTAGATATACTTTAACTAGGCTTATAAATAATTATGCTAAAAGCAATAAGATGCTTAAAGATAATGATGAAAGTTTAACTAATGATGATGTTAGAGAAGGTATTACGGCAATAGTTTCAGTAAGACACCCAAATCCTCAATACGAAGGACAAACAAAAACAAAATTAGGTAACTCAGAAGTTAGAAAAGTTGTTAATAATATTTTTAGTGCTCAATTAGAAAGATATATGGCTGAAAATCCAGATGTAGCTAAAATTATTGTTGAAAAAGCAATACTTGCATCACATGCTAGAATGGCTGCTAAAAGAGCAAGAGAGATGACACGTAAAAAAGGTCTTTTAGAAATAACTGGAAATCCAGCAAAACTTGCTGATTGTTCAAGTAGAGATGCTTCTAAAAACGAAATATATATAGTTGAGGGTAACTCAGCTGGAGGTAGTGCTAAAAATGGTAGAGATAGAAATTTCCAAGCAATACTTCCGCTTCGTGGAAAAATCTTAAACGTTGAAAAAGCAAGACAAGATAGGATTTTTGCTAATCAAGAAATAAAAGATATTATTACTTCTCTTGGAACTGGAATTCATCAAGAGTTTGACATTGAAAAACTAAGATATCATAAAGTTGTAATCATGACCGATGCCGATGTTGATGGATCACACATTAGAATATTACTTTTAACGTTATTTTATAGATTTATGAAACCTCTTGTAGAAAATGGAAATATTTATATAGCTTGCCCTCCACTTTACCAATTAGCATGTGGAAAACAAGTATATTACTTATATAGCGATCAAGAATTAGAAAATTTAAAAGCAGAACTTGGTAACAATTCAAAATATGTTATTCAAAGATATAAAGGTCTTGGAGAAATGGATGCAGAACAATTGTGGGAAACAACAATGAACCCAGAAACAAGAACATTGCTTCAAGTAACTTTAGATGATGCAATAGAAGCAGATATGATATTTGGAATGCTTATGGGAGATAAAGTAGAACCAAGAAAGAACTTTATTCTTGAAAATGCAAAATTCGTTGAGAATTTAGATATATAGGGAGGTGCGAAATAATGGAAAACGAAAATAATGAATTAGAACAACAAAATAAACAAATTAATGCAGAAACAATTCATGATAGAAGTGTAAAACCAATCAACATGACTAAGGAAGTAAAAAAAGCTTTCCTTGATTATGCGATGTCAGTAATTGTTTCACGTGCTCTTCCTGATGTTAGAGATGGATTAAAACCAGTACATAGAAGAATTATTCACACAATGAATGAACTTGGCGTTCAAGCAGGAAAACCATTTAAAAAATCTGCCAGAATCGTCGGAGATACAATGGGTAAATATCACCCACATGGTGATACAGCAATTTACGATTCATTAGTAAGATTAGCACAAGATTTTTCTTGCCGTTATCCGCTTGTTGATGGACATGGTAACTTTGGTTCTATCGATGGTGATGAAGCTGCTGCGATGCGTTATACTGAAGCTAGAATGGCAAAAATTGCTATGGAAATGGTTCGTGATATAGATGAAGATACAGTAGATTTTATGGATAACTATGATGGAACAGAGAAAGAGCCTGTAGTTCTTCCTTGTAGATTCCCAAATTTATTAGTAAATGGAACTGTTGGTATTGCTGTTGGTATGGCAACTAATGTTCCAACTCACAATTTAGGAGAAGTTATTGATGCAGTACTTGCAATAAGTAGCGATCCAGGAATTAGTGTTACAGACTTAATGAATAATTATATTCCAGGGCCAGATTTTCCAACAGGAGGAATAATACTAGGAAGAAATGGTATTAAAAAAGCTTATGAAGAAGGAAACGGCTCTATTATTGTTAGATCTAAATGTCACTTTGAAGATATGGATCATGGAGATAGAAAAAGAATTATCGTAACTGAAATTCCATACCAAGTAAATAAAAGTGTTTTAATAGAAAAGATTGTTGATTTAGTAAAAAATAAAATTGTTGAAGGTATTTCTGATTTAAGAGATGAATCAAGCAGAGAAGGAATGCGTATTGTAATAGAATTAAAGAAGGGTGTTGTTCCTGAAGTAGTTCTAAATCAACTATACAAACTAACGCAACTTCAAACTACTTTTGGTGCCAACATGCTAGCGATAGTAGATGGTGAACCAAGAGTTTTAGGAATAAAAGAAATCCTTAATCAATATTTATTACATCAAGAGGATGTTTTAACAAGAAGAACTAAATTTAGACTTGCAAAAGCAAATGATAAAATTCACATTTTACAAGGCTTAAGAATTGCGAGTGATAATATAGATGAAGTTATCCATATTATAAGAAATAGTGACAATACAGAAGATGCTACAAATAAGTTGATGACAAGATTTGAATTATCTGAAAAACAATGTAAAGCAATTCTAGATATGTCTTTAAAAAGATTAACAGGATTAGCACGTGCTGAAATAGTTGCTAACATTGAACAACTAGAAAGAGAAATAGCAGAACTTAGAAGTATCTTAGAAGATAAAAATAAACTATTAGAAATAATTAGAAATGAACTATTGGAAATGAGAAGTAGATTTGCAGATCCTAGAAGAACAGAAATAACTAATGATTATAGTAATATTGATGATGAAGATTTAATTCCTCAAGAAGACATAGTTATTTCATTAACAATAAATGGATATATAAAGAGAGTCACAACAGATACTTACAGAACTCAAAATAGAGGAGGAAGAGGAGTAACTGGAATGACTACTCACGAAGATGATATCGTAGATCAACTTTTAATAACAAATACTCATACCGATATCTTGTTCTTTACAAATACTGGTAGAGTTTACCGTATAAGAGGATACAAGATTCCAGAGTTCTCAAGACAATCAAAGGGTCTTCCAATAATTAACTTACTAAATATGGATAAAAAAGAAAAAGTACAAGCGATGATATCTATTGATAGTAACGATATTACAGGTAACGAACAATTATTATTTGTAAGTAAAAATGGTATCAGTAAACGTGTAAGTATAGAAGAATTTAAAAACATAAGACAAAATGGTAAAATAGCAGTTAACTTAAAAGAAGGCGATGAACTATTTGCGGTTAGAAAAACAAATGGTAACGAAGATGTAGTTATCGCAGCAAGCAATGGTAAAGCTGTAAGGTTCTCAGAAGAAAATATTAGATCAATGGGAAGAACTGCTACTGGAGTTAAATCAATTAATGTAGGAGATGGCGAAGTAGTAGGAGTATCTACATCTAGCCAAGGAGAATACATACTTGTATTAACATCTAAAGGATATGGAAAAATGTCTCATATCGATGAATATCGTGTAATGAGTAACCGTGGAGGTAAAGGTGTTAAAACTGTAAACGTAACTGAGAAAAATGGTGACTTAGTATGTTTAAAGGCTGTAAAAGGTGATGAAGATTTACTAGTAGTAACAGATAAAGGTGTAATCATTAGAGTTTCATTAGAACAAGTAAAAGTTTCTAGTAGAAATACTCAAGGGGTTAGAATTATAAAAATTGCTGATAACTCTGTAGTATCTTCTATTGCTGTTGTAGCAAAAGAAGAAATAGCAGAAGAAAATCAAGCTCAAGAAGAAACAAACATAACAGAAGATGATCAATAAAAATAAGTGTAGGAAAAAACCTACACTTTTTCTTTTTGTAAATAAAAATATTTAGTGCCGATTTTGTTTTGTTATGTTAAAATTAAAAAGTAGGTGATTGAAATGAGTAATTTAAAAAAGGTGTATAAGTCCTTAAAATATAATGAAAGTGCAATAATAGATATTTTTTGTCAGTTATATAGAGAAGAGTATCAAAAAGATTTGAAAAATAAATTAGAAAACACCTATTTTGATTTCTCTAGTCTCCCAACCGAAGAATATGCTTACTTAAAAAAATACCCTGACCAATTTAATATAATGGAAAAAAGAAAAATAGAACAAAATTTTCTCAACTATAAAAAGTATGTGTCTGAAGCTTTTGAGGGTGTTGTTAGGTTGAGATTATGTGAAGAAATAAAGAGATGCTTTGGTATAGATGCTCCAAGTCAACAATCGCCTGATTATGATAAGTTCGTCAGTTTATTTACTGATGAAAATTTCAATAGTGGAATCATAGATATTTATAGTGAAATGTATTCAAAGTCAATTACAACTCCGGGCCTTCCAACGTCAGTTTTAGAATCGTATTTTAGAGATAGGATGAAAAGCCAAACCATGTTATCTGAACTTAAAATTCCTTTAACTGTTTTTACTAAAGATGGTGGAAAACGTGTTGACGATTTTATATTTGCTAGGGAGGAATTAAAAAACAATACATTTAGAGGATTCATTACAAAATATAGTGATTATGGAAAAAGGGTGCACAAAAGTATAAAAAAACAATATAGGGTTGATTTCCCAGAAACGGTATTGAGTCATTTTATTTTTAATGAACAACCTGAGTTTTTAAATATTGCAGCAAATGGCGAAATTTTATCACATGTTATCAAAGTACCCCTAGCTACTATGATAAATCACAATATAGAATGTTGTGATTTATCTATTATTCACGAACTCATCCATAGGATGGAAACTAGTGGAGGAGAAATTGGTTTAAGCGATAATGGGAAAAACATAATAGTTAACGAAATAAGAACACAAAAAATAGCAGTTAAAATAGTTGAAAAAATGAGGGAAAGAGGTATTTTCTTGGCTGATGATCCTTCTAATAAAGAAATAATAGATAGATCCTTTTACATAAAGCTATTTCCTTTGTTTGGAGAGTTTTGTGAAAAGTATGAAAATATCTTGTCAAATATAGCTCAAAATAACAAAGGTAAAGAGTTAGAAAACGTTTTTGGCCCTTGTTGGAATGAGTTTTCCTCTTTAATAGATCACATCTATTATAATTATGATAAACTTTTAGATGTGAGTGAAGAAAAAGTGATTGCTAGATTTGAAAAAAGATGTCAAATGTTAATAAAAGACATGGAAGATTATTATGAAAAGAGGGGTAAAGATGTACGAAGAGTTGTTAAAAATTAATATGCTATTAACAGAATGCAATGAAGAAAAGAAAATAGTTATTGATAATGAGAAAAAGGTTGTCTCTTACGATAAAAAAAGTAGAGCGGAAACTAAAGAAGCTTTAGTAGATTTCCTTGATAAATTTTTTAGAGTTTTAAGAAAAAGGATTTCTACCCCTGAACGAATAGAACCATATACAGACAAAGGATATATGTTAAGAATAAGAATTGTTGAAAAAGAAAATAAATTTGATTACCTTGTTAAAGGAAATTCATTTGATGAGTTAGATGATTTTTATGATATACTAAATTGGATAAGAAAATAGTTTTTAAGTTAATTATAAAAGAATGAAATAATGCGTTGAGTGAGTGTGGTAGTTGTGAAATATAAAAAACAGTTAGACAGAATAAACAAAGTAAAGCCAGTATTAGTTGAGTTTTTTGTAGAATATTATGGGGAAGAATATAGAAATAGAATACAAGAAAAAATTGATAGTGTTAAGTTCTTTTTTGATACGAATCCTATGGTCGCTAAAAGTAACTTAGAGAGGTGCCCATCTAGATATAGTTTGGTTGAGCGCTTATTTATAAATGATGAGTATGCAAAATATAAAAAGCTAAGAAAAGAGGTTACTGAGTCGTTTGAAAATAAAGTAATAGATGAGGTATATAAGGTTGTTAAAGAGGTTATTCCAAATAAAGAAGTTATAAAAGAAAATTTTGATATGTTAGCAGATGGCTTTTCAGTATCATGCATAGATGCTTTTAGCAGTCAATCTTTAAATACTCTTAATGATGAAACTAAAAGTAAAATGATTAAGCAAAGTATAATAAGAGATCAAGAAAAGTTTTTGAGCGCATTTAAAGTTGATAAAGAATTTGTTGATCCTAAAAAAGTTGATAGGTTTATAGAGTTTAGAGAAAATATTAGAAATTTATATCTAACAGAACTTGCTGTTAAATCTAATTATGGAAAAAATATGAAAAAGTTTTTTGAAGAAGAAATTGATGGTGAAGTTGAAGATTTCTATATAAGAGAATATTTTTATAATTCTAATCTAAGCGCCTTTTCTTATAGTAGTGAACAACTAGGAATAAGGGAGTCTGGGTGTATTATTAAAGCTCCTCTTTTAGATATGAGACTTGATAGTAAAGTGTATGCTGATCAGGCTTTTATTCATGAACTTGTGCACAATATAGAAACAGTAGTAGATGTTGGGATAATGGATAGTGAAGAAAATAATAGAATGGCAAACGAAATAAGAACTCAAATGATTGCTAAAAATATAGCTAAAAAATTAAGAAAATCTGGGGTTGTGATTTTTTCTGATTCTTTAGATATTCCTATAAGGCCAGAGGGGTGTTTATATGAGAACATGTTTCCTTTAGTTTATGGTATATTTGATGTATATGAAGCCTTCATTTCAAACTGTGCTATAGAAGGAAAAATTGATCTTTTGGAAAAACGATTTGGAAAAGAATGGAATGTGTTTTCAAAGAAGCTTGATGAAATCTATGAAGAATATGGCAGGTGGGATACTGTATATTGCGATGATATAGAAGATGGTGAGCTTATTAAAGAGTTAAGAAAAAAGATGGATTATAATTTTAAAAAGAATGATAAAATGTTAACTGAAAGATGATTTTTAGAGGCATAAGAGGATGCCTCTTTTAATTTTCTTGGAAAAAAGCAAAAAAAGTTTCATGTGAAACTTCTGATTAATTGACACATTTTTACCAAGAGTATATAATCAAACTGAAGAGGTGAGCATACAATGTATGATGTAATTGTTGTAGGAGGAGGACATGCCGGAGTAGAGGCGACTTTAGCTAGTGCAAGAACTGGGCTAAAAACTCTTTTAGTTACATTAGATATCAATAACATTGCATGCATGCCATGTAATCCTTCAATTGGAGGTCCTGCAAAAGGGGTAGTAGTAAGAGAAATAGATGCTTTAGGTGGACAAATGGGTATAACAGCAGATAAAACCTATTTACAAATGAAAATGCTTAATACGGCTAAAGGACCGGGTGTTTGGTGCCTTAGAGCACAAAGTGACAAACTTGATTATAAAAATTATATGAGAGATTTACTAAAGATAGAGCCTAATGTAGAAATACTTGAGGGCTGTGTGGATAATTTGATTGTTGAAAATAATGTTTGCTTAGGAGTAGTGGTAAATGATCAAAAGTATTTGTCAAAAGCCACTATTCTTACAACAGGTACTTATATGGAGGCAAAAATACTTGTAGGGCATACAAGCAAGAAGGAAGGGCCTGATGGACAAAGTGGAGCTTATGGTTTATCGCCACATTTAAAAGAATTAGGATTAGACATCATAAGATTAAAAACGGGAACTCCGCCTAGAATATATCGCGATAGCATAGATTTTTCAAAAATGGAAGTTCAACCAGGGACTGAAGGTGATTTAGCCTTCTCATATCAAACTCAAGAATTTAAGCCGCTTGAAGATCAAGAATTATGCTATCTTATACATACAACAGATGAAACTAAAAAAATTATTGAAGAAAACTTAACGAAGTCTGCTATGTATGGAGGAATGGTTGAAGGTGTAGGGCCTAGATATTGTCCGTCCATTGAAGATAAAATTGTTAAGTTTAACGAAAAGCAAAGGCATCAATTGTTTGTAGAACCAGAATCATTATCGCTTGATACAATATACTTGCAAGGTTTTTCAACATCAATGCCAGAAGATGTGCAACTTAAAATGATTCATTCTCTACCTGGTTTTGAAAATGCAAAAGTAAAGAAATATGCATACGCAATAGAGTATGATGCTATAAATTCACTTCAAATGTGGCCTACATTAGAAAATAAAGTTATTTCTAATTTATACACAGCAGGACAAATAAATGGAACTTCAGGATATGAAGAAGCTGCAGCTCAAGGACTATTAGCAGGACTTAATGCCTCTTTAAAAATTAGAGAAAAAGAGCCGCTCATACTGGGAAGAGATGAAGCTTATATTGGGGTAATGATTGATGATCTTGTAACCAAAGGAACAAAAGAACCTTATAGACTACTAACATCTAGAGCAGAGTATAGGTTATTGCTTAGACACGATAATGCTGATTTAAGGTTAACAGAATATGGATACAGATGTGGATTAGTAAAAGAAGATAGATATGTAAACTTTTTAAAGAAAAAAGAAAATATTGAAAAATGTAATTTGGCTTTAGAAGGAATAAAAATCAAAAGGGATGATGAGTTTGCGATAAAACTCAAAGAAGAAAAAGGTATTCACATTGAAACGAGCATTCTTGGAAACGAACTTTTAAAAAGACAAGACATTACTATATACGATATTAAAGAAGGATTCAAAGAAGAGCTTGATTATGAAAAGGAAGTTTTAGAAGAAAGTGAAATACAAATTAAGTATGCGGGGTACATCGTCAAACAACTAAAAGAAGCGCAAGGTTTTAAAAAGATGGAACATCTCAAATTAGATAAAGAAACTGATTATAATTTGATTGAAAACTTAGCGTTAGAAGCAAGACAAAAATTAAATCAAATCAAACCACTTAATATAGGACAAGCTTCAAGAATTTCAGGCGTTAATCCTAGTGATATATCAATACTATTATTATATTTAAAAATGAAAGGAAGTAATTAAAGATGAATGAAGAACAATTTAGAGATTTATTAGAGCAACACAATATTTTATTAACAGAGAAACAAGAACAACAATTTAGAAGATATTTTGAGTTATTACAAACATGGAATGAAAAGTTGAATTTGACTTCAATTACTCAAAAAGAAGATGTTTATGAGAAACATTTTTATGATTGCTTGACTTTAGGTTTTGTAAATGATTTTGAAAACAAAACATTATGTGATGTAGGAGCTGGAGCAGGTTTTCCATCAATTCCATTAAAAATAGCTTTTCCTAATCTAAAAGTTACTTGCTTGGATTCTATGAATAAAAGAATGGATTTCGTAAAAATGGTTATAGATGAGCTAGGTTTAACAGATATCGATATAGTGGTAGCTAGAGCAGAAGATTATGGAAGAAAAAATAGAGAAAAATATGACTATGTTACAGCAAGAGCTGTATCTCGCCTTAATGTGCTAATGGAACTTTCTACTCCTCTTGTAAAAGTAGGTGGAAAGTTTATTGCTATGAAGGGCCCTATGGCTAAAGAAGAAGCAATGGAATGTGATAAGGCATGTAAAGAATTAAAATTAGACTTAATAGACAAACAAAAAGTTATTTTGCCTATGAGTTTTGGAAAAAGATATAATCTTATTTATCAAAAATTAGACTATACACCAGAAAAGTATCCACGTGATTATAACAAGATGAAGAAAAAGCCATTATAAGAGGAGATGATGTATATGGCAGAAGTAATCGCTATTGTAAATCAAAAAGGCGGAGTAGGAAAAACAACTGTTGCAACAAATTTAGCTGCCTCTCTTGCATATATAGGTAAGAAAACTTTGCTTATTGATTCGGATCCTCAAGGTTGCGCTACTATAGGGCTAGGATTTGATAGATATGATTTAGATAATACTTTGTACGATGTTTTGGTGGATAAAATTCATGCAACAGAAGCAATTAGAACTATGAAACTGCGTAATTTTCATTTCTTGCCATCTAATCCTTTGCTAGCGGGAGCAGATGTTGAAATGGCTACATTACACAAAGATAAAGGTAGATATTTTAGATTAAAAGAAGAAGTGAATGAAATTAGAAGAAAATATGATTACATAATAATCGATTGTCCTCCAGGAATAGGATTAAATGTAAATGTGTTAAATGCTAGTGACAAAGTAATGATTCCTTCTTTATGTCATTATTTTTCAAAGGAAAGTTTATTGGAAGCGTATGCTTCAGTTAGAAGAATAAAAAACTCTTTTAACAAGAATTTGACAGTAAGTGGTATAGTTTTGAGTTTCTATGATCCTAAATATAAAATTAATATAGATATCGAAAACGAGATACGTGAAACATTTAAAAACAGTAGAGTATACTCTACTCACATACCAAGAAGTAATAAAATATTAGAAGCTCAAAAAGAGGGCAAAACAATAATAGAATATGCTCCATCATGTGCGGTAGCACAAGCATATATAGATTTAGCAAAGGAAGTGATTAATGATGGGAAATAATTATAATAAAATAAATGTTTTTGATATAGGCGAGGAATTAAGAGAAGTTGAAAAGTTTAATTCGTTTGCAGACAGAAGTACAAGAGAAGATATAAGAGTGGAATTAATAGATGCAAACCCATTTCAACCAAGAACAATTTTTGATGAAGTAAAGTTACAGGAGTTAAGTGAGTCTATAAAAACTTATGGGGTTATCTCTCCTTTACTTGTAAGAGTGACAGATGAAGGCAGATACCAAATTCTTGCTGGAGAAAGAAGATTTAGAGCTAGCGTTATGGCGGGAATGAAAAAAGTTCCGGCATTAGTTGCAGAATTTAGCGATCAACAAATGATGGAAATGTCAATTATAGAAAACGTTCAAAGAGAAGAATTAAACGTAATTGAAGAAGCAAGAGCGTATGATAACTTAGCTAATACAATAGGGCTAACACATGAGCAAATCGGACAAAAAGTTGGAAAATCAAGATCGTATATTGCAAACATCATGCGTTTGTTAAATTTACCTGAAGTTATTCAAGAATATGTAATAAGCGGAGTATTGACGATGGGGCAAGTTAAGCCATTAATAAACTTAGAGGAAAGTGTGGCTCTTAAAATTGCAAATGATGCTATTGAATATGGTTATACATCACGACAAGTGGAAAATCTAGCAAACCTTGCTCAAGGTAGAAAAAAACTTAAAAAGAAAGAAAGGGCTACTAACCCTTACTATGATTATGTTTCAACGGTATTAAATAAAAAATTTAAAACTAAAGTTCGTATTCGAGATGGAGAAATGAAAATATACTTTAAAGATGAAATTACATTAAAGAAGATTATGGAAATCTTAGAGCAAAATGAAATGTAAGGATAGCAAACAAACAACTGCTTTTGTTATAAATTATAAAAAAGGCAATGTTAAGTTCAAACCAAAATTAAGAAATAAAAAAACAATGTCATTAAAAGAATTTTCTATTATTGTTTTAGGTATAGATCCCTTTTCGGTTGAAGTTGTAGCGATGTATGTTGGAAAATTGGGGTTCGATACCTATAATAAAGGTAGATATGAAATTAACATTATAAAGAAAACTAAAAATGGCATTAAAGGAATATTAAAAGACAATGAGAAATAGATAAAAAGGTAAGTGTGTTGAATCAAATACATTTACCTTTTTTTTGTGCTTTTGAAATAAAAAAAGAAAATCGGATATTGTGGAAAACCACCACACTTTTAGCTAATTGTGGAAAAAAAGCAAAAGTTACACATGAAACAATATGAGAAATAATTTGTAATATGTGATAAATGAAAGGTTTTTTTTGTGATTTTAGGTGGATAGAGGAATAAGAGGTGTTTGAGTAGTAGGGAATTTTGTGGATAATTTTGAAAAAATGTGAGGATGAGAAAATTTTTTTTACTGAATGAGAGGAGGATTATGCGCGATTTTACTCTGGCAAAATGTTGCGTTTTGTGGAAAAAGAAAGGAATTTTATGAGAAAAAAAGCGTGGCGGTTGCGCGTAATGGAGGAGGCAAGTGTCTATGAGCGTGAGAAGACGCGCTGGGTGCTGGAAAAAGTGATAAAAGCAGATGTTAGTTGCTGATGTGGAAAACTATCATAAATTTATTGCGTTGTGGAAAAAAAGTTGCACGTGAAACTAATTGTTGGCGCGTTGAAAAAAAATAGAAGAAATGAGACTTTAAAAAAATGTGTTGAAATGTGAGAAAAAAAATAAAAAAACTGGGGAAAAATAGTTTTTTTGCCCAGTTTTTTTGCTTTTGGGTGAAAAAAAGCGCTTGATCTAGGGTTTTGATGTGGAATTTGTTGTGGAAAAAAATGCTTGGTTTGTGAATTTGGATGTGTGAAACGTTTATGAAATGTGAACTTTTTCTTGAAAAAAAGCCTATATTTGCGGCGTGAATTGTGGAAAACTAACACATTTTGGTTATGTTGTGGAAAAAAACAAAAAAAGTTTCACGTGCAACTTTGTGAAAATAAAAATTAAAAAACAAAACTAATTGTGGAAATTAAACCAATTATGCACAGGTTGGTTGTATAATTTTAGTGAGGGTGTGATTGTATGATACTTGTTACGGGTGGCGCAGGGTACATAGGAACGAATTTGATTTTAGAGCTAATAAACATGACTGATAAAATAGTGGTTGTGGATGATTTTGTTAATGCTAAAGAAAAGTATATTGAGAGTTTAAAAGAAAAATATGAGGATAAAATAGTTTTTTATAAAGTGGATGTATGCGATGAGCAAAGCTTGGATAATGTCTTTAAAATGTATAAGTTTGATGGAGTTATTCATCTTGCAAGTAAAAAATATGTTGATGATTCAATTAAATATTCAAGTGAATATTTAACAAACAATATAGAATCCACAAAAGTGTTGTTGAAGTGTATGGAAAAATATAATGTAAAAAAAATATTGTTTGCAAGTAGCGTGGTGGTATATGGTAATTTGCAAGCTGCTTTAGCGAATGAGTCTCATTCTTTAAATCCTTTATCTCCGTATGCTGTTAGTAAAAAAGTTTGTGAGGATTTAATAAATGAGTGGGGCAAAAAAGATAATGTAGCAATAGTTTGTAGATTCTCAAATCCAGCGGGAGCAAATATTATTCATCGCCTAGGAGATGATCCTAAAAGTAATAAAAAGAATCTAATTCCTTATATCTCAGACAAAATAAAAAAAGGAGAAAAGCTAATATTTAATGGTAATGATCATCCTACTAGAGATGGAACCCCTATAAGGGATTACATTCATGTTAGTGATTTAGTTAGTATTGTGGCAACTTTATATACTTCTATAAATAAAAGTGTCACGTGTAACATAGTAAGAAAAGAGGGGTATACCGTACTGGAAGTATTAAAAGAATTTGAACGTGCTTTTAATAAGAAAATAGAGTATGATTTTAATCCGAAGAGAGAAGGGGAAATTGCAGTTATTTCTTATAGTAATGAATTGTTAAAATCTCTAATTAATTTTGAATATAAAAAGGATTTAACTGATATCGTTAAATCCCAAATTGAATTTGATAAGTATAATTAGTCTTCCTTTTTGAAGGCTAATTTTTTTAAACTTCTTACTTCTTCAAAAGTAAGTTTTCTGTGTTGACCTTCATATAAACCTTTAGAAGAAATGCCGGCGAATTCATCTCTGTGAAGTTTAATAACATTTTTGTTTATTGCTTCAAACATTTTCTTTACTTGATGATTTCTTCCTTCGTGTATTGTAAGCTTTACTATAGTTTTATTTTTTTCTTTATTAACTTTAATTCTTTCTGCTTTGCAAGGGCTAGTTAATTTGTCCTCTACCTTAACTCCAGTTTCTAATTTAGTTAATTCTTCATCTGATATGCTTCCTTCAATCGTGGCAATATAAACCTTATTTATTTCATTTGAAGGATGAAGCAAAGCATTAGCCAATTCACCATCGTTTGTTAAAATTAGAACGCCAGTAGTATCAAAATCAAGTCTACCTACAGGGTAGATTCTTTTTTTTACATCAAAGCCATCTAGTACAGTTTTTCTTCCTTTTTCATCGCTAACAGAAGAAATTGTATTTCTAGCCTTGTTTAGAACATAATAAGCTTTACTTTCGCTTTTTAATAGTTTACCTTCAACATATATTTTATCGTCTTCACTTACTGTGGTTCCTAGAGTAGTAACTACTTGACCATTTACTTTAACTTTGCCTTCGCTAATTAATACTTCCGCTTTTCTTCTTGAACAGATTCCAGCTTTAGCGATAACTTTTTGTAATCTTTCCACTATTAACACTCCCTTGTAAAATAACGCTATAATATTTAAACATAATTTTATATTATTTCCAATGAAAATATTTTAACATTTTTTTTAATTTAGATAATTGATAAATGTTTTGATTTGAATGGGTTAAATATTAATGTTATACTTTTTAGAAAGGCAAGGGGTAATTACATGTCTGAAAAAGGAATTGTTTTGCATTATATTAGAGGAATGCACTTTATAGATAAACTATTTAAAGAAGTGGTTAAAGATAAGTATGATAAAAAAAGTTTTAAACACAATTCGTTAACAATATTATATTAATGTGCAACAATATAGTGGAAAAGAATTGGGAGGGATTTTATGTCAATATTAGTTGCTGGAGGAGCAGGTTACATTGGTAGCCATACTGTAGTTGAATTAT
>JBGVED010000003.1:0-31579 GCA_045119835.1 Bacilli bacterium
GGTACTATAACATAATCTACTCTTATAACACCTAAATTTCCACCAGATTCATCTGCATAAATTTTAAATTTGTAATCATTAATTATAACATTTTTCAATGTATCTAAAGTAGATTTTATTGCAGTATTTAAAGAGTTTCTTGTACTTAAAGAATCTACTAATCCTATATAAGGTTCTATAGTATTTCTTAATACTTTATCTACAGTATTAATTGTTTTAGATGTACTTAATCTTCTATAAGCTGAAGATTTTGGAGCTTGAGTTATACCATCTACTATAACTATTCCATTGTTAGTAGTGTTTTTAGCACATACTATACCTTTCATATTTAATCTTCCTAATTGGTAGTTAGATAATTCAAATGACATATCATCTATATCAAATGGTTGATTAGTTGAAGATCTTTCTATTGGTAATGCAGATACCATACCAGCATATCCAGCAGCACCATTAGAAACATATGCGTATTCAGAACCAGTACCTGTTTTATATTGTAAGAATGTTATTGATAAACATCTTCCTAAAGGATATGGATTGTTATCAGAATCTAGCATATAATTTCCATTATCTTTTCTAGCAAATAAGTCGAATTCAAAATTGCATATTTCATCAACTCTTTGAGCTATTGTAGATAAGTTTATACCAACTAATTTACTACATCCTATTACACCATGAGTTGGATAAGTTTTTAATTGAGTATATAAACAATGTTGAGCAAGATGTCTTGCAAAGTTATCTGTAGTAGTATATGGTATATACATATTTGTATCATAGATTAATTCTTTATCTCTATTTAAAGCTGATCCATTTAATTCATCAGGTAATTCTTCTAATGCATTAGCACTATCAGTTATTTCAAATGAGAATTTATTATTTAATGCATCTATTTTATTAAATGTATTAACCATTTCTTCTTGAGAACAGAATGAAATTTCATTAGAGAATATAGATATGAAAGTTTCATTTTCTGATATTCCTTCTGCTGGAAGTTTTGGCATATCATTTTCCATACAAACTATAGTGAAATCATCTTCTTCCATTTTTCTATCAGCTAAGTCTTTTAATGATAATAATGGAACTATAGAATTAGTATCTAATTTACAAGCAAGTATATGGTCTATACCTTCATCGTAAATATCATTATCGTTATCATCATCTGTTAATACATTTTCATCAGCATCTCTTAGGAAGCTAACTGCTTGCATTAATTCGTCGCCTTCTCCTAATGGAACATAATAAATATTTGCAACTGCTTCATTTATAGCTATCATGAAATGATTTGCTTTTTGATTTCCGTCTTCATCTATAAATGCTGTAGGTTCTTCATCTAGAACATACACACCATCTTTATTTCCTGGTTTATAAGCTTTTAAGCTATCTCCTATTTGAACTAATAATTTAGGAGCAACGTATTCAGGTTCACCTTTAACACCTATTCCTAATAAATCAAAGTCTATTACGTCAAACATTTTTTTGTTTTCATTAAATCTTACTAATTGACCTTGTTTAGTTCCTAAGTTAGGATCTTCTGTATTTATAGCTAAAGCTAGTAAATCTCCTTTTATTCCTTCGAATTTATTTACTAATTCGTTTTCAGCTATAACAGGCATTCTTATAAATTTTATATCAGATAAGTCTTCTAATATTAATTGTTCATCTAATAAAACATTTAATTCAGGGAATGCTTCAGTGTTTTTGATTCCTATATTATAGTCAACTATCATATCAAAGTTTCTAGGAGCTATTTTACAATTAGCTCTTAAAACTACTTCTCCGCCTTCAGCATCTAATAATGAAACTGATCCTGGATTAATTATTTGGAATTCATCTTTCTTAGGAAGTGGACCAGATATAACTGTTTCAGCAGATATACCAGCTAATACTAAATAATCAGATCTATGGTTTTCTAATATAGAATAAATACCTTCATTTATTCCAACCACTCTATGTGGATCGTCTTCTTCAGGAACAACAACTTTATAGCTTATTCTTCCGTTTTTTTCTTTCATTTCTATTTTAGCATTTTTAACAAATCCTTTACCTAATTTACAATATAAATCAAAAGGATCTACTTCTACTTCTTCATAATCATTAACATCTTTAACAGCCATTCTATCTATTATTCCAACTTTTTTTAGGAATTCATAATCAGAATCAGCAGCTATTCCGTGTAAACTAGTTTTAAAGTTTTGGAAGTCATCTGCAAATAAAGGATATGGTTGTTTAACATCTGTATTGATTATTAATTTTTTCCAGAAAGATTCTTTTAGAGCATTGTAAGGTTTAGCATCAGCACTTCTTACTATATCTATATGAGTTTTTGGATTTATATCTTCTCCAACTTTATCTCTACATAAAGTATATATTCCAGGGAATATATCTCCAACATTTAACATTTGAACTTCTTTATCTGCTTCTGTTAATACTATTCCTTTTTCGTTTACTATAGACATTTTTAAAACATTATTATTTTCATATCCATTAAATAAATTTATTAAATCTACTAGTTTTGTAGATTTAGATAATCCATTTGCTGTTAAATCTATTTCTAACATAAGAATAGAATTTATATTATTAACAACACCTTGAAGTTTTTCTTGAACAGTAGTTCTATTAGCAGGTTTATATATTCTTATTTTACCAGCACTTGAACTTCCTTGAGTTGCTTTATAAAGCATGAAACATTCTTTGTTTTCATTGCAAGGGAATTGTCCTGATACTCTCAATCTTAATTTAGTTTCTACAGCTAATTCAAAGTCTTTGAACATTTCTTTACCAGAAACTCTAACTGCATATATTGTTCTACATCCTCTTTCCCAAGCATCATAGATTTCAGGTACTAAAGTAGCCTCTTGTCTATTTTTAGTATCATAAGCTTCACCGAACATATATTTTGCGTATTCAGGTGAGAAAACAGGAACAGGAATTCCAACAGGTCCATTAAAAGCTGTACCTATTATTGTTACAGCATCTGTTGTTCCGAATTCACTTGTATCATAACCATTAATATAATCATTAACTATTTCAGTAATGACACCAGGTAGTATTAATTCATCATCGAACATACTTTTGTAAGCCATATGAATTTTGCCCTCCTTATTATAAGAATTATTTTTTTATTCTTTATCAATATCCTCTTCTTTTGTAATGATATCTTTGATGTTCTCTTTAAATATTACTCGTAATTTTTCAGTTTCTACACAGTACTCAAGGTTAAGCACTGTTAAGGTATTTCTAAATGTATCATAATATTTATCTGAGTACTGCTGATTGAAATAATATTCAACTATTCCATTACCTTTAATTGTTTCCGCATATGATATTAATGCGTCTTCTATTCTTTCCATGACTGTCCAGGCTAGTCTATATTCAGCAGCCATTATATTAAATTGAACTTTACTGATATATCTTTCAGAATATATAAAAGCAGTTTTTCCTGTTTCATTCTCTGTAACAGTTTCTATTAATTTTGGTTTATAATTGAAACCGTCTTTATGTCTTCTATCATTTATTTTAAATGTAACTATAGGATGATTAATAGCTTCAACTGGATCATCTTTAATTACATAAGCTTTTTCATCAGGCATACAATCAACATGTAAATCATCCATTGTATTCGTTATTATCAATGAAACCATATCAATAAAATCCAATAAAGAAGCATTTCCATTTGCTCTTAATAAGCTAGATGCTTTTGTATAAGTTCTATCTTCGGGTTCTGGAAGTTTATCAAAATACTCATGCAAAGATAATAATTCTTCTAAATCATTTGTTCTACCATTAGGCATGTTTAAACCTCCAATAATATATTTATTTTTTCTAATAAACTAAATGGTGTTATAGAAACATCTATTATGATATTTCCAACACCTATGTCTACTTTTTCAAATGCTATACTTTTTATTTTAAAATCTTGAAATACTTTATTTTTCATTCCTGACATAATCTTACTAACTTTTGTATCTATTCGTACTTTGACATATGGATTATATAATGTACCATTAAATTCGCTTAGATCCAATTGTTTAACTACATACTTAACAAGTATATCTATTAATACTTTTTTATATATATCATCTAAAGGTCTGAAATTTAAAAGTTGCTCAATAGATGAATAGTTTGATATTGGATGGTACTTATAGAAACATATAGCTCTATTATCAATATCAGAATAGTCTATATCGAAATATGTTTTATAAGAAATATTTTCTGGATATTCAGAGAAATCGCATACAGATAAACTAGCAGCTAGTATAACATTAGAGTATTCATTGTCTATTAGATTATTTAATATAAAAATTAAATTGTTTCCATAAACATTTAATAGTTCAGAATTTTTATTCTTGAAATTTTCAACGATCTTATTCATATCATTGATGTACATATCTATATCGTCATACAAATAACTAGGACGATCAGTCATAACTAACGTAGTCTGATTATCTGTCTTACCAAGTCTTTCAAGATAATAAGAACAAAAACTTACAACTTTATTTGTTATTGGATTAACAAAAGTATCTTGTAAATAAATATTTAGTGGAACTATAAAATCAAAATTATAATGAACCAAACTATCTATTATTTCTATAAAATCAGTATGTAATGGACAGTTAACAGTATATATATTATCATCATTAGTTATTTCTCTTGCATATTTGTACGCACTGTACAATTCACTATTACCATATATTTTTTTTGCATTTTCTATGTTTATAGGATTGATTATAACTTTAGCTTTTTCATTTTTGGTTCCATGTCCAATCAATAAAATATTTCTTTTTTCTCTATTTATTCTACTAGATTTATCCCTTGCTGTTGTTGTGTAATTTATCATTTAGAACCTCCTTGAACATTTTTAAAAAAATCATTTTGTTCAATTTTAGATCTGGACAAATACATCTAGTAAAAGCTTGATGTCCTTTGACACCCCTATGATGTTGATAACTATATATGATATATACATTTTCTGAATCTATTAATATATCATCTTTGCCTATATTTAAAAAACCTTTAAAATAAAATATCTTAGGAGTTACAGCAAATGCTTGAGTTCTATCTGATTCATATTCTTTACCTTCTCTAGAAGCTCCAAAGACTTTAATTATTTTAATATGATAACCAGTTCCTAAACATTTTTTACAATATATATTTGGCTCTTTTGTTGAGGGATTTACACATTCACAAATTAAAGATTTATTTAGTTTTACTATGTACTGATAATATCCATATCTATTTATAAGAGTATTGACTGTGTCATGATTTAATTTCATAATTAGTACCCCCTATTGTAACTAGAATTATCTGGTGGATATCCCCATTTTATTCTATGATATGGATTAGAATATGTATGATAAACAGAGTAACAATATTTGCCTCGTAAAGCCCATTTAGGATCGGCAGTAATAGTAACTATTAACTCTAACCATTCTTCTGCTTCTTTTTCAAAGTCTGCTATTAATTTTCTTATAGCATCTAAATCCCACTCTTCAGATCTTTCTAAGTCACTCAACACATCTCTCCATTTTTGAGGTTGTGCAATTAACTGAATTAGAAATTCTTTTAAAGCTTCTACTGTTGCATGGAATTTAATAAATTGATAGAATGGATAATAATCATCTGCGAAAGTAGGACTATTAAAGTCAGGCATTTGTTTTGTATCTTCCATCTTACGTTTAGCCCAATATACTGC
Source organism: Bacilli bacterium (assembly GCA_045119835.1). Lineage (GTDB taxonomy): Bacteria > Bacillota_I > Bacilli_A > RFN20 > DUOF01 > CALVUJ01. Next base: position 5,690 of record JBGVED010000003.1, read on the forward strand.
AACTCTACTAGCATCAGCAATATGATGCATAATGTTTTCTTCGTCTAAATTTAATCCATGTACTAAATCTTGGATATCTGCTACAGACACATAATAATAATCTTTAGGAGTGGTTATAAAATTTTCTTTATTAGAATATACTGAACCATCTTCGAATTTTAAATCTTTTATATTTATTGTGTATTTATTTCCATTTTCTAATTCTTCCCCTACAGGTTGAAGTATAAGAACCATAGGGTCATCTGGATCTACCAGTAAATTGAATTTCATTTTGCTTTTTAATGCCATTATTTCAACTCCTTTCTGGAGCCTATAATAGTACCTAAGTTTATATAGCCATTATCATCTAATTCATATTCGTTAGGTAATTTAATATTTTTATTAAACTCTATATAAAATAAACCATCATTAGTAGCTATTTCTGATCTATCAATAATCTCTGTTTCTAATAAAGTTTCCTCTTCAAATAATTCATCTGTAGTTAAATAATCTTCAAGAAATGTAGTTTCTAAAGAATTCATATTAATTGTATATATATTAAAACAAATTGTTTCTGACCAATCACCTACTACCTCATCATTTAATTCTGCTCTAGCTCTTATATAAATTTGACCTTCTCTATCTAATCTAGTAGTAAAACTAATTATATTTTCTTCAATATTGTAATTGGTTATATCTACGTTTTCTCCAGATTCAAATGATTCACTATTGCATTTTATTGTTGCTACAGTAGAAAAAAATGCATTATCCATTCCTAGTTCTATTTTATAATATAAATTATCAACAATTTCAGTCGCTTTTAATTTTATATCAAAGTTTCTATCTTTGAAAGTTTCTCTAGATATAGGAGATAGTATTTCTATTTTAGTTACGACTTCGCTAAAGAATTTTATATAGTCATTATAATCACAAGACAATTTTCTTTTTAATGCATCTTTTACATTTTCTACTTTAAGATAATATCTCTTTGAATTGCTAGGATAATGATCTAAAGTGATTATAATATTTTTACCGTCTACTTTAAGGGTGTATGATTCTATTTTAGCATTGTCATAATCAAAAAATTTAACAGTGGTTAAATCTACTGTTGTAGGATCAATTTGAAAATTTGTTGTAATAACTATTTGTTTCTTTGATAAATCAGGCAAAACATCTTGAATACTAAATTCATTATAAGTTCCCAATATATCACCTACTTATTATTTAAATTTTATTAATTCAATCTTACCTTCTCTACATGCTTGATTTATTAGAGTAAGATTTTGTCCTTCGTATATGAATGCTTCAGGTTTTCGGATAGTCAAAATAATACCATTAAGATTATCTGTCCAACCTATCATCTTTTTTGAAAGAATTATTTTACCTATTGGTTCTTTCATTGGATCACCTCAATATAAAAAATGGACTAGCATAATCTGCTAATCCATTTTATTGTTATAGATTATTCATGAGTAGGAGTTATATTTATTGTAGGTTGAGCTGGATAAGATGGAGCAACAGCTATATTTCTACAAACAGTAATTGCTTTACCGTTATTATATATACCTATTCCATATCTTTCTTTACATTTTAATAATCTAATGTCTCTTTCTGGATCTGTCCAGTTATCATGAGATAAACCTTCTTTTTGAGCTATAACACCAACATCAGATCTATCTAATATATACATATCAAATGTTTTATTTAATCTATCAAAGTTAACCCATGGTGAGAAGTTTATAGCCATAGGCATTGGTAATCTGTTTTGAACGTCTTCAGGTCTCATTATTAATTTTTGACCACTTCCGTTATTAGCCATACCAAATGCAGCAGGAGTTCCTTGGATAGCTCCATTAGGATGTACCCAGTTACCACCTAGAGCACCAAAAGTTAATCCATTTCCTATCATACTATTTCTAGCAAATACAACCCAAACTAATGGATGCATTATACAGTCAGTTGGAGTATATCCTTGACCCATTAAAGCTAAAGACATATCTAAGAAGTCTTCTACAGATAAAGTATCATTGTAGTTTCCATCTTTACCTAAACCAGTAGTACCAGCAGAAGGCATTTGTTGTCTTAAAGCATTATCAAATATTACATGTCCATGTTTAGTAAAGTTATTAAATACTTGTTCTTCTTTTATACGAGCCATAGCTTGACCCATTTTTCTAACATTTATATTGAATAAATCCCAAGTAGAATCATTTAAAGCTTCTTCAGTTATAGATACTCTAACACCAAATTTTTTGCATCTAACTTCTAAAGTAGCGTTTTCGCCAGTATTGAAGTCTAGATTTGATTCTTTATATCTAGCACCTTCAGCTACTTCATATGCGATTAATTCCCCAACTATTGGGAACACATATACAGCGCTTGCGCCACCATCATTTATATGTACGGTATTAAAGAATTTAGTTCCTAAATATTCTGGTTCAGCAGCTTCTCTTAATTTTCCTTCTATAACTTTAGGTATTAATTTAACTGCGTCAGTAGAAGTCATAGCCTCTGCTATATTCATTCTACCCATTGAATAGTCTCCATAAGAACTTCTTATCATACTTTCTATTGCGTCTATAGATTTTTCAGGCACATATGGTCTTCCTTCTTCTTTAGCTTTAGCTGATTTAGCTCTAAGACCGTTATTGCCGTTTATTTCTTCAAGCATTTCTTGGAATGCGAATCCCATAAGATTTTCCTCCTTTATATTAGATCTTTTCAAGGAGCAGATGATAAACTAATGCTCCTTATTTATATATTAATTTATCATCTATTTTTGTAATAATATTCTAACTACTCCTACACATCCGTCCCAGTCTAAGTTAGTTGGAACCCCAGCTTCTCCAGCTTTTATAAACATTATTTTAACAGGTAGTTCTTCTATAGCATCAGCAGCAGCTACTTGTTTAACGCTGAATAAACCTTTATGTAAATCAACATATTGTATTTCAAAGTTACCTATTTGAGCACCAGCAGCTATACTTACAGGAGCTTCTTGTCCTATAGCAACTTTAGCATCCATTACATTAACATCTGTTAATCTTAACATAACTTCTTGAGCATTAGCTATGTCATCTAATTGTCTTATATGAGATATAACTAATGTTGGATTACCAGCCATTTCTAAATCTTGTGGTCCTAAGTCAGATCCATAAGCTTTTTTAACTACGTTTCCACCATCTGTTAATCCTGGTATACCTCTATCTAATCTATGTTTTTCATCAAATCTTGGATCATAGTTTCCAACTCTTGTAGAAGCTAACATATGTAAATCATGAGATATCATATTTTTATCATATGGATATCCTGGATAAGTGAAATCTGATTGATACATAGTTGGAGGATTTTTAACGAAATCTTCTCCAGCTCTATTACTATTTGGCCATACATGTGGATTAAAATCATGGAAGTTTAATCTATCTTCTAATGCCCATTGAGCATATCTAGCAGCACCTTCTGGTAATAAGCTTTGATCAGTTGAGTAAACTTCTCCTAGTACTTGTTGTCTTTCTTTTTCATAAGTAGCAATATCCATTCCAGCTACAGCATCTGGATCTGATAATGGAGACATACATACTCTACCATTGCAGTCAGCTTTAACTAACATACCAGGTTTCATTGGTCCATATACAGCTCCCCATGGATTTCCTTCAGCTTTTTCTTGTTCTAAGAACCAAGGTAATTCTACTAAAGCATCAGTTCTGATTGGTCCAGGCATTATACCATTGAATGCATCTGAATCTCTTGTATATTCATTTCTTTCTAATATACCTAATGGTTTATTAGCAGGTCTATAAACTTTACCTTCTTGTCCTATCATATTTCCTGTTTCAGGATCTACTTCTATAGCGTCAGCAGTTTCTTGCCAGAAGTTAGCAGCAGGAACATCTCCTACTCTAGGATTTCTAACTAATTCAACATCAACACCACCGTTTGCTAATGTTAGAGCATTATGGAAATGCATAGTGTCTGTATCAAGAACCATTAAGTGTGGATCTGCAGCAACTATTCTACCTTTAGGCATTATTAATTGATTATAACCATAAGCCCATCCATATCTGAATAGAACTGGAAGTCTTGGGTCAACTCCGTATTTGATATTTAATACGTCATGGTCATTCATTTCTAAATGATTATTTGTTCTATTTATTCTTTCTTCTTCAGATCTATAACCTGGTATACCACTATTTACGAACATTCCTCCGCGAGCTCCAGGTTGTAGCACGTCTTGAGATTTAAAATCATAAGGGAAAAGTGCCATGTGATATTTTCACTCCTATCTAATTAAAATATTTTCTATTGGTCATTTTTTTGAACCAATCATCTATGCTACTTTCTTCATAGTCTATATTACTTGATTTTTTGTTATTTGCAAATTCTTGAACTTCTTTTGAAGTATTATCTTGTTCTTCGCTTATTAAAGCATTAGAATCTATTTTAGGAAGTTTATTTACATTGAAAGTATTACTTTCTTTAAATTCGTTAAATGTTTTGATAGAAGAATTTAATGATTCTTCTGACATCATCATTAAATCGTCCATACTTTCTTCTCTTAACCCTAATTCTTTTCTTAGAGTACAAACTTGTTCAGCTAAATGCATTTTATTAGCTTGTTTAAATTGAAGAACTTCTATTTCTAAAGATTCCTTTATTTCTCTTTCTTTGTCTAATTTAGATTTAAGATATTTTATATCGTCTCTTAATTCAGCTATTAATTTTTCTTGTTTTTTTACAAGGTCTATTAATTCTTCTTTGCTTTTTTCTTCTTCATCTTTTTTAAGCTCTTGTTCAGGTTCTTTAGGTTGCTCAGGTTCTTTTACTGGCTCTGCAGGTTCTTCTGCTTCAGGCTGTTTATCAACAACTGGTGCTTCCGGTTCTTTTTCTACAACAGGTGCTTCTGCTTCTGCAACTTCAGTAGATTCTGTAGCTTCCACTTCAGGTTCTACTTTAGGTTCCGGTTGAGCCATTGATAAATCTAAGTCTTTAAACATATCCATAGTTTTATCCTCGTCTCCTTCATTATAAGATTCTTGCATTGATTTTTTTTGTGGTTTATATATTTTTATAGTGTTTGCATATTTATCAGAAGGAACTATAACATAAGAAAGTTCTTTTGGTTCCATTTCATCCATTATCCAATAACATAATTTATTATCATAATACTTTCCTCGTTTATGTTCACATTCACCTTCTGAAGCAATATTCTGACCACATATTGAACATGTAGCCTTATGGATTATTGCACCGATAGACACTGTAGAAAGCGTTCCATTCTTAACACCTTTTATACCTGCATCATCTCCTATATTGCAAGTGAATATAAGTCCAGGTAATCCAGGCTTAGTTTGTTCTGAAAATTCAACGCTTTTGATTCTTCCTATTTGAACACCATCTTTATCTTTATGATGCATTATAACAGGTTTTTCATATGGGCTTGTCCAATAAGGCACTGAATTTTTTAAACACTCTGCACTATAATATGTAAAGTTACGAGTTACTATTGAATGTATACCTTCTATATCTACGTTAATAGAATCAGGAGATACAGCAGATGATACTGCTTGAAAAGCTGGAGCTATTGCTACGCTTTCTTTGGCATCCAATGAACCTACGTCTTTATAAAAGATAATAGCGCTTATCTCTTCTTTGATTTCTAAAGACATATCTCTTTATTCACCACCTTTGTTGTGCTTGTTATATGTTATTCTACAATCACAAAAAGAATGATATGAAGGTACATCATCTAGAGAAAAATCATTGGTTTCTATTTTAACTTTATGGTTTTCTTTATCACTTTTACTATTAAAAGTTATGTAAGCATTAGAAATTCCCATTAAAGCGCCAGCTTTAATATAACTGTACCAATATACCTTTCTTTGCATATAGTCTAATAAATACAACAATCTATATTCGTTATCATCAAAAATATCATCTATGTTTTTGTTTCCAAGAGTTTTATCGATATCAACTAATATATTACTTAAAGATTTTCTTATTTCTTTATAAAAATCTGTTAAATCAATTTTCTCTGTAGGAATCTTATTGTCTGCATTCTGCATTTTATTTATTTCATAAACAGCATCTGTTATTCCATTCATAGACTGTTTATCTATAAGTTGTATCATTTTCTTTTCTAAAAGGTCTAAAGTATATTCATAATGAATTTTTGTTTTGATTTGTCCGCTCTTTATGTCTTCTTTTAAATCATTATATATACTTAATATATTTTTATATGCTAATGAATTCTCTAAAATTGTTTTATTTTCGAATGATTCTTTCATTTTGACCGAATGAGTTCCATATTGATTTTTTGGTCTATCTATACTATCAACTCTCCCACTTGGTCCTTTATCTTTAGTTACTCTAGTCTTTTTTGTTCCTGCACTACTCGCTTTCTTTGTTCCTCCACTTGATGAACCAGTAGCAGCTTTAGCAGCGTTATTAACTCTTGCTAATTCAAGTTGATGTTCTGCTGTTCTATCTATTTGTCTTAACGTAGACTCATCAGTGATTTTTCTATTGAATAATTGTTCATCGTCATCTGATTCATCTTTTAATCCCATACGTCTACGCGCTTCAGGATATGTAGTAACATTAGATTGATATTTATTAATTTCATGGTTCTCTTTTTTGATTTTAGTTTCAAGAGATATTTCTTCGAACACATAATCTACATAATTGTTTTCGTCAAATGGATTAAAACCACCTTCTAATAAAAGCTCTATAAGTATTTTGTTTTCTATAAAATCTGCCATCATACGTTGTATGTATTTAACTGTATCATGTACTTGTTGTTCCATAGAATCAGCATCTTGTTTGGCTCCACCTCTACCCATTTGAGCAGCTGATACTCCTAATGCAGAGAATACCCTATTCTCAAAATAAGCAAGATAAGGTTGCATATTCATTGCATTTCCTTCAGCCCCTATTGCTTTTATTTCTGTTTTTTCATTAGTTATAAATACTCCGTCTAAACTACCAGATTCTATTTCGTATTTAGCTTTTGATATTTCTTCGTCAGTACCTTGGAAGCCTACTTCTGGTATACCTATTTTCCATTGATATAATGGCATAGCAAATCTATATATAAGAGCAGTTACGTTACCTTCTATTTTTCTTAGTAGTTTAACATCTTCCAATGCTGCTATTATTCTAGGAGTACCGAATGCATTGTTCGCACTCTTGTCTAAATATAAATGTACTACATCTTCTGGTTTAAATTGCTTTTTATTAGCACCAAAACCTTGTTCGTATTTTAAAACATTTCCGTGTTTATCTCTTTTAATTCTAATACTACAAGGATCTATTCTTGTGTATCCACCTATAACCATTTCATCTTCTCTTATAGGTTTAGCTTTTATACCTGGTAATCTTTCTACTCTTGATTTAAGTAGAAAGGCATTAGAATAAACAACTAAATCATCAGCTACACCTTGCATTAAAATATCCATAGGCACTCCAGTACAATAAGACATAACTTTAAATCGTTGTTCTAAATAATCTATAGCTTGTTGATTTTCACTTTTAAATTTCCAACCTGCTTTGTATATAAGATAAGATGTTTTAGATAATGATATTTTTACATATGAATCTGCTTCTACAGCATCTCTTATTTCTTGTAAATTATATTCTGGTCTATGAAACCATTCACGTCTTTGTGCATAAGCAGATATAAATCCAACTGCTTTTACTTTGAAATTACCTAAGCCGTTTTTACTAAATAAATTAAACGGCTTAGATGACTTATTTAATTCAAAAGACTCTTCTGATAAATCTAAAGACAACGGTGGATTAGATGGAGATTTACTCCATGGCCATTTAAAAGCCATTACTATCACCTCTATTCTTCTTCATGTAATATTGCTAGTAAATCACATTCTTTTAATAATAAGTATTTTTTATTATCTAGTACTATCATTGTTCCTGCATACTTATTATAAAGTACCATATCTCCAGGTTTAACTACAGGTTTTAATGAAGAACCATCATTTAGTATTCTTCCTGTTCCTACAGCAACCACTTTAGCTATATCTTTTCTAGCTTCACTCTCTGTTTTCTTAGGTAAAACTATTCCTGACAATGTTTTATTTTCTTTCTCTTCTTCTTGTGGTAATTCAACTACTATGTTATCTCCTATAGGCTCTAATATCATTTATTCAAACCATCCTTTCTAAGTAATGTTTCTTTCGATTTCATATTTGTTTCCATAGTTCTCATACAATCTTCTAGAATATTAAGAGAACCATTTAGGTATTTATACAAATTAATATATGCCAAATCGTATTTTTTATCGTATGCTTCTCTATTTCCATTTAATATCTTATTAGAAAGAGAATCTGCCATTGTATTATTTTCTGCTTTTTCTATGTTAGCATATCTCATACGCATTTCATGAATGGCACTAAAGTTTTTTAAATGATATAAAGTACCTTCAAGTGTAAAGGTATTAAGACTAAAGTGTAATTTGTTGGAGCCTACTACTTCGTTTCTAAGAGCCGAATCCATCAAGTGTCTTAGTTCATTTTTTGTTGAACAATTATCTGAGGTTATTTCGTTAATTAAAAACGAAGCATCAAAATCATCTTTTATAGAAGTTATAGCACTTAGCCTATACATATAAAAACCACAAACTAAATCTTTTAATTTAGATGTATAATGATGTATTACATCTGCCAAGTTTTTAGTATATTCTAATTCCATTCTTTCTGTTTCTTCAAGCTCTTCATTTATTATTTTTATTTTTGTAGCAGGAGCAAATAAATCATCATCATCTATAAAAGGTGTTTTAATATCTGGATCTTCAATTATAGGCTCTACTCTATGTACAGGAGTTGGATTTATAATTATAGGAGTTATTATATTTGGTTCATAATTAACAGGCGGTATAGGGTCAAACGGGTTTGGTTCAAAAGGAGTAGGATCAGGAATTCTTTCAGGTGGATCAGGAGGAATAGGTGGTTCCCAAATTGGCGGCGGTGTTATAATAGGATCTCCTCCACCAGGAATTCTCTTTGGATAATCGTTATCTTTTATTTTTTTCCAATCTCTTATAACAGGTTTTAAAACTTGGTTTATTGCAGTTTGTAATTTGACAGGTAAATTGGGAACAAGGTATATTAAGTCATTTATATTATTTTGAATAATATCCATGAAATCATCATCCATCAAGTCATCATAATCTGATATTGTCCCTGATTGACCAGTTCGTTCAGAATATTCATGCTCCGAATAATAATCTTCTTTGTATTGTATATCGGCAGAATATCCTAATTCTTTTTTGTTTTTATCATCCATTTAATTCACCTCCTTTTTACCATCCGCCTCTTGAAAATCCTCCACCACCAGGGCTTCTGCTTCCCCAATTTGATTTTCCTCCGCCAAATTTATTAGTAGGTTTCATTGCACCTTGATGACTATCTAATTTGACCCATGATTGACGCTCGCCACGTCTTTCTCTAAAATCTGTATTTTTATAGAACTCTCTTACTTCTGGTAAAACATCATTTCTTAAATCTTGTGTTTGAAAAGCAGCAGGATTTATTAAGTGTGTATTAGGCATTATTTCTGTTTTTGTAGCTGTTTCAAAATCTTGCATTACTCCTGTTAATTTTTTGAATTCTAGAACCATTGCTAAATAAGATAATCCTAATGCGTCTATAAAATGTTCATCTTTTGATGTAAATGTAGGTACTCCACTTGCTGTTATTTTTTCAACCTCATAATTAATTAATTGATTATATATAGTATCATCCCACGGAGATAAAATCATATTACCTCTTTCAAACGCTAACTGTAATTGGTTGACCATAAATGGTTTCATTGGCTTAGCTTCTTTTTCTCCTGTAATAGGATCATATACATCAACCTTAGTTGAGAATTGCCAACCTTTTAATTTATTCTTTAATCCTGACTCAGGATGTTCATCTCCATAAATATGTAAACGTTCTATTTGATATTCTCCTGCTCCTCTATCTGCATATATCCATGCAGGATTATATATCTTATTAAGTTCTATAACTGTATTGACAGCATTGTCATATGAGTATTCTGCTCTAGGCATTTCAAATCTTTTTAAAATCATAAACTGTTGAAACTTTACATTGTATTCTAATATGACTATAGAAGAACTGGAACTATATTTATCCCAGTCTATTCCCATAGTTCTAAATCTATTAAATGGTGCAGTGTTGTACACGTCGTACATCATCATAACAGGTTGCTCTTTTATTCCACGTTTTATTTCTTGTTCTTGATAATAGTCTAATTCATTGTAGGCATAGTTGTAAAAAGTTCTAGCTCTGTCTAATTGAGTCTTATCAAAAACCCCAGTGTCTTGAACACCGAATTCGGCTTCAACTTCATGTACATAACCAGAAGCAGTAAGCGAAGCTCTGAATTCTGCCTCCATTTGATCACACCAGTTAGGATTGTGCATAGACGGATGAAAGTGCTCTACAAATCCTAAATCCTTATTTACGCATGCTTCATAAAATTTAGCACGACGTCCTGTAGGAGTAGAACTCATTATAGTACGAATATCATTACGTTCTCCAGCGATTATCATAACTGAGTCGAAGTCAGCATCGTTCATGTAGTCAACCTCGTCCAGTATAAGCAAATCGGCTCTTTGTCCCCTGATTGATGCCCCTCCACTTCCTGAAGATGCACCTGTAGTGAATCCTAATATAGAACTATGATTACTAAATTCCATTTGATATGGATTCTTTGTATTTCTAGTAACACGAGCTTTTAAAGCTGGTGAAGCATCGACTAATTCATTTATACGTTTAAATGCTAAATCAACTTGGTTCTGATATGGAGTTATTATTAGAACCCTGAAATTTGGATTTTTATATGTTTGATATAATGACTCCACAACCATTGTTTCCGTTTTTCCTGTACGTCTTCCACATCGGTAAACTTTCTTTTTAGATTTATCTCTTAGCATTTCTGCTTGATACCATCTAGCAGTCCATGGCGAATAACATTTTTTATCCCCATTCCAAGTAATTAAAAAAGCTTGAGCCCATTTAACTGGATCGTTAACTATTTCGGATAGTTTAGCTTTTTGACTTGGAGTAAATTCTGCCATATTTATCACCTCATTAGTTATTATATCTATCTGTGTAAATGAGTGGCTTCTTGACCCATCAATGTTTGTTGTAAATTATATTGTGACATTTTTGCCATTTCCATTCCAGACTGTCTCATTGTTGCTAATTGTTGAGTGTCTTGAAATTGAGCTCCTCCAAATACTTGTTGATTAGCCATACTATTCATTTTTCTATTTTCTTTATATAGCAATTCAGAACCTTTCACTATCGCACCAGGTAATGCTTTTGCACCTAAAACCAAAGGATAATATATTCCTAATAATTCACCCATAACGAATTGAGTGCCGGCTCTTGCAACAGATGAAACGACTCCGTGACCTTGTCTTCTAGCGTCTTTATAATCGCTAACTGCAAAACCTATATTTGTAACGGTACCTATTTTATCAAGAAGACTCATATCTTTTAATTCGTCCAGTAAATTAAATACGCTTCCTCCTTCTCTAGCAACATCTGCCACATCATCCATATTACGTATTGTTTGATTAGAACCTTTAACGGTCCTTGTTTCTCCTTTGATTATATTTCCATTACTATCTATTCCATCTATGTTGTTAATAGTATATCCTGCATTATTTAAATCTCCTGCATCAAAGTTATTTCGTGGTGGATTATAATCGGCATTGTTAATATTGGGGTTATTACCATTTTTCCATTGTTCCAATGCTTCTTCATATTGTTTTTTTAATTTCTCTTCAGGATCTAATTCTGGCTTATCAAATATAGTTTTATTTTCAAACAAAGGCTCCGTATCGGCTTCTGTTTTTGTTTTTTCTTTGTTTCTTAGTTTTTCTTGCTTTTCTTTTTTTCTTTCTTTTGCTTCTTTTCTGTCTTGTTTATTTTGTTTTTTCTCTTCTATAATTTCTTCAGCTTCTTCTTTCTTCCAATCATTCCATTGTTTTTTATCTGCTTTTGTTTTGTATTTACCGTTCTTTGCATTTTTTAAAATTCTTTCTCTAGCTTGATTTAGTTTTTGTGAATCCTGTATATTACTAGGTTGCCATCCTGATGCTTTTATAGCTTCATCAAAATACTTATCAAAGTCTTTTACAATATCATCCATAGAACCATCGAAATTCTTTACAAACCTTTTAAATATATCATCAAACATTTATCTCACCTCTTTACTTATTAAGATTGTCTAATGCAAATACTAAATCTCCTGTCGCCCCTGCATTATTAGCAAATGATTGTCCTCCTTGACTATATGCCATTTGATTTGCTAATTCATACGGACTAGTCATTGTTGGAGTAGGTCTATATAATTGTCCATCATTACGACCGACTCTTGATTCTGTATAGTCTTTTGTTGCTGTACCTGCACCTATAGCTAACGCTCCTGCGGCAAGTGCGAGCTTACCTCTACGAGTAGCTTTCCATCCTATCAATGAAGTGCTTAAAGGTGCTCTTTCTACTAATCCCATTTTTTCAATTCCACTTAAAACATTCAAACCAGCTTGTCCCATTATACCAACGCCTCTGGCTGCTTCAAATGCAGTATCTTCTGCAAAACCTAATAATCCTTTTCCAACTTTTTTATATTTATCTCCATTACGTCTAAAATGATCAACTGTTTTAGCTGTTCCTTCTAATGTATTGGATCCGACTTTTAAAACGGTGTCTTCTGCCATATGACCTACAGGTTTGATTATTTTATTATAAAGACCACGTCCTGCTTTTCCAGCTATTCCTCTTTTTTGAAAATCATCAACAGAGTTTCTAACAAATTTATAAACACCTTCTGCGAAAGATTTTACTGACATATATTTTCACCTTCTTTATAAGGAGTGCTATAAAGCACTCCTTGTATTTTAAGCTTCTGAAACTGTACCAAAAACAGATAATAATACTTCTTCTAATTCAGGCTCTGTTATAAGAGTCATATTTGACATATCATCATGTGTATGATTTTTTAATGCGAATAGATTAGCCCAAGTTGTTAAATCTTCTAATTTAGCGTAACTGTCTATACTTAAAGCATTTATTTTTGCGTCTACTAAATATTTTCTATAATAAATAGTATCGTGGTTATGAGTTACATCTGCTTTGCCAGAAAGTAATCCATCTATTTCAGTTTCAGTATAATAATTATCTGTTAAATCTGTTATATCAGCACATACATGATCGTGTTCTAATTTAGAATAAGTTTCATCATGTTTATGAGTATTATCTGATTTATTGCCAAGCAAAGTATCTATTTCAGATTTGTTATAGAAGTTAGTTCCTAGATTATTTATTTCAGATGCATCATGTTTATGATTTAATTTAGAATATGTATCGTCATGATTATGTTCTACAGGAGCATAATTATCTAAATCAGTTTTTAATGCATAATCTGAGAAATCTATATCTCCTATTTCTTCTTCTAATTGTTCTTTTGTTACATATTTATCATGGCTATGAACAATATCTGCTTTACCTGCTAATGCATTAGAAACTGTATTTACATAAGCATCGTAAACATCTTTATTGTTTTTTATTGCAGTAGCTAACTCGTTAAGCGTGTTCATAGCATCTGGAGCAGAATCAACCAACTTAGCTATCTCTGTATTTGTATAATTTTGAGCATTAGTTTCTGCCAATATTCTTGAATCATCTATAGCTTTTTGTATATTAGTACCTACAGTATCTAGCTCTGATTTATTAGCTTTTTCATCTAAAGCTGCTTGTAATCCAGTGACTCCAGAAATATCATGTGAATGAACATTAGGTGCTTTTTGTCCTAAAGCAGTTGAAACTTCTGTTTTGTATTCTTCAAATTCGGCTATGTGTTCAGATATACTAGATGCCAATCCTGTTATTGTATTTGCTCCTGCATTGTCTCCACCAAGAATTTCTTTTATCTTATTTTCAGTATTTTTATTAGCGTCTGTTACTGCTTGTGTTACAGCATCGCTTTGTACTTTTTCTAGTCTAGTTTCTAAACCATTTAAATCAGTTAATTCATGAGTATGACTAAAATAAGCATATACTCCGTCGTGTTTATGATTTATATCTGCTTTTGTTTCTAATTCTTGTTCAGCAGCATCAATATGAGCATCACATGCATTTTTATTAATATTGATTATTCCAAGTAACTTATTTAATGTATTGGCATTACTTGGAGCGCTATCTATTAATTTTAATATTTCACCGTCAGTATATCTATTAGATTCAGCTTTTGCAGTTATTAACTCATTGTCTAGATATAATTTCAGATTGTTCATTTGAGTGCCAACTTCTAGCTTCTCGGCCTTGGCATCTAAAGTGTTTTGTAAATCAGTTATTTCAGAAATATCATGACCATGATTTGCTTCAGCTTTTTCTTGTAAAGCAGAATTTATCTCTGATTTATTATAAATGTTATTGTATAAATCTGTTATTTCATTTGCAACATGTGTATGCTCTAAAGCAGAATATTTATCATCATGATGATGTCCTGCTTCAGCTTTGCTTTGAAGTGCTGCATCTATTTCGTTTTTATTGTAAACTTTATTGAAAAGATCTGTTATATTTTCTGTTGTATGATTATGTTCTATAGCTGGATATTTATCATCATGACTATGTCCTGCATCTGACTTACCATTTAAAGCTGTATCAACTTCTGCTTTTTTATAGATATTATCATACAAATCAGTCACTTCGTTTGCTACATGTGTATGCTCTAATTTAGAATATTCATCGTCATGGTTATGTCCTGCTTCGGCTTTTCCATTTAGAGCTGTATCAATTTCTGTTTTTGTGTATACATTATCAGCATTTGCTTTTTTGTTTATTTCAGTGTTAATAGAATTTATAGTATCTTGTAATCCACTGACTTGTGAAATATCATGATTATGAACAGCTGGAGCCTTTCCTGCTAATGAAGTATTTACTTCTTCTTTGTATTTATTAAAGTTTTGCTCATGTTCTAATAAAGCATTTACTGTTCCTGTTATTGTAGTTATTTCTTTTTCATTTTCTCCACCAATAACTTTTAATATTTCTCCATCTGTATAAGCATTGGCTTTAGTTACTGCCTCAAGAACAGCTTCTTCTGAAGAAGATCCAAGATTAGTATCTATTTCTTGTTTTGTATAATATAAATCATTATGTTCATGAACTTTAGCTGCATAGTCGTCATCATGTTTATGATTCATGTCTGATTTGTTATTTAACCCTTGAGTCAGCTCTTCTTTAGTAGCTGCTATATTTGCATTGATTTTACTATCTAATTCATCTTGTAATCCATTAATATTAGATATTTCATGACCATGACTTAACTCTGCTTTTGTAGCTAATCCTTGAGATAATTCTGTTTTGGTAGCCAATCCTGATAAATCAACTGAATCTACTCCTGATTGAATTCTTTCATCAACTTCTTCTTGAGTATAGTAGATGTCATTATGAGCATGTCCAGCATTTGATTTTCCAGCTAAAAAGTCGTCCACTTCTTTTTTGTTATATACATTATCAAATAGACCTGTAAGTTCATCTAATTCATGAACATGATCTGCATTTGCATATACGCCATCGTGATCATGTTTAATATCGGCTTTTGATTCTAGTTGTTGAGAAACTGTTTCTACGTATGCATCGTAAATATCTTTATTATTTTTAATAGCTGTTGCCAATTCGTTAAGTGTGTCCATAGCTTCTGGCGCAGAATCAACTAATGCTGTTATAGCATTATCTGTATATACACCAGCTTCTGTTTTTGCTTGAATAATTTGTTTATCCACATAATCTTTCATTTGTGTGCTAGAAGTATTGAAATCATTTAAATCTGCTTTTGCATCTAAAGCCGCTTGCAATTCTTTGATTTCTGAAATATCATGGTCATGAACTGCATTCGCTTTTGCTGCTAATCCTTGAGATAGTTCAGACTTAGTCGCTAAATTTGATAAGTCTACTCCATCTATTCCTGATTGTATTCTACTATCTACTTGTTCTTGAGTATAATAGATATCATTATGATTATGTCCACCGTCAGCTTTAGTTGCTAAGAAATCGTCAACTTCTTTTTCTGTATATACGTTGTCAAATAAATCTGTTAAATCTTTTATACTATGACCATGTTCAGATGTAGCTAAATCATCATGTTTATGTCCAACTGCAGCTTTAGTTGCTAAACCTTCTTGTAATTCTGTTTTAGTAGCTCCTTCTGAAACATTCATTTTAGAATCTAATGTATCATTTAAATTTTCTATATCACCAAATGTATGTTGATGAGCAAGATTCGCTTTTTTAGTTAACTCTTCACTAACAAATGTTTTAGTTGCATATTGTTCTAAATTTGCTCCGGAGATACCTGTTTCTATCATACTTTCTACAGTAGCTTTATCATAATAATTATCATCATGATTGTGTCCAGCATCTGATTTACCAGAAAGAGATTTCTCTATATCGTCTATACTTTTTTCTACGTTTGTTTTATTTTCTAAAAATTTATCTTCGATTTTATTTAATGTATTGAATTCGTCTGATACGCCATCTAATAATCCATTTACAAGATTGGTAGAATGACTCATTGCTTCTGTTTTTGCAGTAGTTATTGCTGCATCTATTTCTTGTTTATCATATGTATCAGGAAGTATGTCTTCTATACCTTCTATTTCTGAAGGAGTATGAATGTGTGATATATTTGCCTTTGTTGCTAATCCGTTTGTTAAATCATTCTTTGTAGCATATCCTTCTAGGTTTAATTGTCCATTTGTTACTACGTCAGATAGTTTTCGATCCATTTCTTCTTGTGTATAATAAACATCGTTATGATTGTGTCCACCATCTGCTTTATTAGCTAAGAAGCTATCTATGTCAGATTTACTATAAAATTCATTATGTTGATGTTCTATAGTTGCATAAACATCATTATGATTATGACCTATATTAGCTTTAGTGTTTAAATCTGCAATAGTTGCATAATTAGATAAGTCTACTTTACCATCGGTCATAGCTTTAGCTATTGCATTATCTACTTGTTTTTGAGTATAATATACGTCGTTATGATTATGTCCAGTATCTGCCTTAGAACTTAAAGATTCATTTATTTCAGAGAATTTAATATTAAGTTCTGTTCTATTATAAACACTAGTCATATTTGCTTTTGAATCTAAAATACTTTGTAAATTTCCAATAGATGAAACATCATGACTATGACTTATATCTGCTTTACCCGCAATAGCATCTAGAGTTGCGACTTCATCTTTATTCGCTTTATTATCTAATAAACCAGATAACTCTGTTATATCTGTTATAGTGTGATTATGTCCTAAATCTGATTTTCTTGCTAAGTCATTTATTGTAGCATAATTAGATAGGTCTACTTGTCCATTTGTAACAGCATCGACTATTTTTTCATCGACTTCTTGTTGAGTATAATACATATCATCATGATTATGTCCAGCATCTGCTTTTGCTTTAACCATCTCATTAATATCCGATAATGAAGGCAGACTTTGTATTTGCTCATTTAAATTATCGACCATTTCTTTAGAAACATGTTCTGTAGTACTATGTGTATATGCTATTGTTAATTGAGCAAGTTGGTCATCTGTTATTCCTCCAGATTCAACCCAACCTGTACTTGTATATACATATTCTTTTTGAGTTGCAGTTACAAATACTTTTAGTCCTTCATATGCTCTACCTGCAGAAACATGTGCATCTCTTTGAGCTATTGTATCAACAACAGTTCTATTATCTAAAGGTCCTTTTGCAGAAAGGTCAAAACCTGATGTAACTTTAATACCTTTTCCAAAATTATTAGCCAACTGTATTCACCACCTTAATAACTAAATGTCATAGTAAATCCACTTACAGTAGATGCGTTGTTTGCATATACGTAATAAGATTGACTAGTTCCATCTAATCCTGTTATTTTTATTTCTGTTCTAGTAAATGTATTAGTAACATCGAAACTATTAGGGTCTAATATTTTCTTTATTGCTCCATATGATTTAGGATAAGCTATAATCATTTTTTGTTGTTCAGTTGTATATGAAATATTTTTTGTTCCTTTAGCTTCTATATGCTTAGTTAGACCTTTTATTAAATTTTCATTTATCACGTCATTTTCACCGCAAACTCCAACATAATATGGATATACGAAATTGAATGAAGCAGTAGTTGATGATTTAACTGTTCCAGTAGCATCTGTTACTTTACCTGTCAATTGAACATTAGAAGAGTTAACTGGTACATTGATAGGGAAGTTAAAAGTACCTCCATTTGCAATAGTTGAATCTTCTTGAGATACTAAGACATTGCTACCTTGTAATACTTCTATTTTTGTTATCTTTTCTGATTTTTTAGTAACAACGACTTTTACACTCGTAATTGTTTGATTATTACCTTTTTCAAAAATACCTCCATTAGGAGTTCCTTGGATAGATATAGTTGGAGAAACATATGGATATAATAATTTGCTTAATATTTCTTTTACTGTTAATCCATTTAAATCAGCGCCTGCTTGTATTCCTCCTAAAGCAGAAACAGTAAGTTGAGTTGTTTCAAATACTTCTCTAGCTTCTTCTCCTTCTATAGTCGCATATTCAGTATGTATATGTTCAACATCTGCTTTTGCTGCTAAAGAACTATTAAATGTTTCTAATTCCGAATTAATTTGTTTATTTTGATTCTCTATAGCGTCTGCTACTTCAGCAAATGTATTCATATCTTCAGGAGCTCCTTGAGTTAATCCTGATATAATAACATCTGTATGTGCATTAGTTTGAGCCAATATTTCTGCAGTTTTTTCTTCAAACAAACTATTAACAAATTCTTCAGTTTCCTCTTTTGTATAATTTTCTTCGTGTACATGTTCTTGTAAAGCGTATTGATCATGAGTATGTCCTGTGTCTGATTTGTTAGCTAAACCTTGTTCTAATTCTTGCTTAGTTGCTAAATTAGCAATGCCAGCCTTGTCATCAAGAGCTTCTTGTAGTCCCTCTATATCAGATATAGAATGACCATGTCCTACATCAGATTTTGTAGCAAGACCTGCGGCTAAATCACTTTGTTTAATGAAGCCTTCTAAATCTATTGAACCACCAGTACTTATATCAACTAATTTTTTATCTATTTGTTCTTTTGTATAAACCATATTTGATTCAACTTTGTTATTTAAAACAGATTGTAAATTTGATATATCTTCAATGTTGTGTTCGTGATTTTTATTTGCGTAATCATTGTGAGCGTGATCTACCTCAGCGTAATTATGAGTATGGTCTTTTTCTGCATAGTCATGTTCATGGTCTTGTAAAGCGTATTCTTCATGAACGTGATTAAGTTCAGAATATTTATCATCATGCTCGTGTTCTTTTAATGCATATTCATCGTGGGTATGATCAGGATCAAACGAAACATCTACATTTCTTTCTATGATACCTATAACTTCTTCTTCTGTAAGTATATCTTCTTTATTTGCTTTATTGTCTAGAGCAGATTGTAAACCATCAATATCATTTACCGATAACTCATGACTATGATTTGCATCAGCTTTGTTATTGATAATTTCCATAATATTTTCAGGTATCTCAATTGGCTTATCAGAATTAATTATTTCGTCTAATGCTTCTTGTAAACCATTTATATCTGCTATAGTGTAATCATGTTTATGATTTTTTAATTCTTCTTGTAGTACAAGTAAGTCTTGTTGTATAGGTTGTAAATCTTCTTGCTTCAAATATCCTTCTAAATTTATAGACCCACCAGAACCTAAATTAACAAGCTTATCATCTATTTCTGATTTAGAATAATAATTATCATGATTATGTATTTTATCTGCTTTAAGATTTAAGTTAGATTCTATATCAGATTTTGCATTATATATTTGTGCTTCTAAATCTTGTTTATTAGAATTTATTTTGTTTTCTAAATTGGTTTGAACATTAGCAATAGAATTATTTGCATCAGATATATGTTCTTCTATAGAATTTTCTAATAAATCAATTAATTCAAATATAGCTTCTGAATCTTCTTTTGTAGAATATAATTCATTTGCGTCTTCTTTTTTTAAGAATTCATCATGTGTGTGTTCTCCACCTTCAGTATCAACATTCTCTAACATTTTATCGATTTGGGTTTTATCATATACGTTTTCTAGATTTGCTTTTTTATCAAGTTCGCTTTGAATTGATTTTATATCAGTTAATTCATGTATATGTTCTTTATTTGCATATTTAGTTAATTCGGCAATTATATATTCTATAGTTGCATAAGCTAATAATTTATCAGCTAATTCTTCATCTCTAACATAACTTGTTAAATCAACATTGCCGCTAGCATTGCTAATCATAACATCGATTTCGTTTTTGTTGTAATAAAGATCATTATGAGTATGAATTTTATCTGCTTTTTGTTCGTTTAATTTACTTATATTTTTATTAGTTTCTTGTATTACTTCTTCTATTACTCTTGCCATGTCTGGATTAGTTGCAAGATTAAGTTCTGCAATAACATCTAAAACCTTTTGTCTAATATCAGGTAGGTTATATAGATTGTTATAATTTCCATTGAATGTAGATATATTTTTTAGTCCTATATCTTCAATAAGTATTTTACGTTCGTCTGAAGTTAATACGGCACCGTCTTTGATTTTCTTCAATAAGGCTTTTAGCTCTTCATGAGTATAACCCAAGTCGGTGTATTTATGACCATTGATTTCGTTCATCTATTGCCCTCCTTTAATAAATATTTCTATACTATATTACTATAAATAGTTTATAACAATAAAATAAGAGGGCTCGAAAGCCCTCTGTAGTTTTTATTTTTTATTAACTAAATCAGAAAGTTCAGCAAGCTGTTCTGCTAATTTAGAGATAAGAGCATCTTGTCTTTCTATTCTATCAAGAAGTTCTTGAACTTTTTTATTTTCATTTGCTTGTTCTAATGTATCTAATTTCATTTCTTTATAATTATCTGGTGAATCATTTTTTCCTAAAATCACTGTTTTATGATATGTGTTATTTAATTTGCTATATATGATAAACTCAGGTGATTCTGGTGAAATTATAAATAATCCATTTTTATTCTCTATTACTTTCATTACATAACCACACTCCATCCTTTTTCAGCTGCAATTAAGAAGTGCTCGTCTTCTAATTTACCAAAGTTATGTTCACCTAATGTAAGTGTTCTAACTTCTGATACTTCAGCTAAATTATTTATAATAGAAATTAACGAATCTACAGTTAAGTAATTACAATCTTTAACAGATAAGTTTGCTTTTATATTCTTCATAGGTTTTATAACTTTTAAGTCTGTACATCCTTGGAATATATAATCTAAGTTAGTAGCTATAATAGCATTAAAACTACTTAAATCTAATTCTTCTAGTCTAGCACATTTACTAAACATACTGTTTAATAATTCAACATTATCTGTAGTAAAGTTTTCTAATCCTATTATTTCAGTTAATGATGGGCAGTTACCAAACATACCATTCATAACTATAGCTTTAGGAGTAGTCCAATTAGATAAATCTAATCTTTGTAATAATGTACATCCATTGAATATTGTTTGCATATTAATACCATTTTTAGTATCGAAATGAGCTACATCAAGTTCAACTAATCCAGAACAGTCATAGAACATATTGAAGAAACTACTACAATTTCCTGTATCAAAACTGCTTAGATTTAACGATGTTAAAGATGAGCATCCAGAGAATAAGCTACCCATATCTGAAACAGAGCTAGTATTCCATGTTTCCATACCTACTATAGACATTAAGTTTTTACAATCTAAGAACATATTGTGCATACCCATATTACTAAATGTCATTCCATATGCAGCGAATTTTTGTAAGTTAACTGCTCCTTCAAAACATCTATTGAAGTTGTTTGCATCTGTTGGTAATTGTTTTACTTCTATTAAAGAGTCAACGCATAATAGCGGATTACCATTTCCTCCAGGAATACATTGAGCTTTAACTTCGTATAAACCAGCTTTAGCATAAGTATGAGTTAAATCTTCTGATGTTAATCTAGTTATTGATCCATCTCCCCAGTTTACATATCCTTTACTGAATATTAAATCAGGACTATTAGTTATATGTAAAACATAATTATCTTCTGGAATATTAAATACATAAATACCTGTAGATTGAGTATTAAATCCGTATCCTCCCCAAGGAGCTGGCACATCATCTAGATCAGAGTTAGTACATCCTAGATAACAATCTTCAAATGTAAATCCTGGTTCGTATGTTTTATTCCAGTTAGGAGTTAATTCTGTTAATCCCATACAATCTTTAAACATTCTATCTACAGCCATTACATTAACAGTTGGTAAATCTAAATCTTTAGTTACATTAGATTCTTCAAACATACCTTTTAATGATAATTTGTTTTGTAATGGTAAGTTTATTTCTTCTGGAAGTATTCCATTTAAGTCAGCACCTTTAAACATATTATCTAATGTGTTAACATATTCAAATTTAGATAATACATTATTTACAACTGTTAATTTATCTTTAGGTATTATAGCGCCTTCAAATAAAGATGTTAAATTATTTTGAACTTTTGGATTAGCTAAAACTATATTTAATTTTCCTAAATCTATACCTTTAAATACATTTACCATAGATCCAGTGTAATTATTTAAATTAATAGTACCTTCTGGTCTAAAGAATGGTTTTGTTTTTCCATCTCTTATAGCATTTAAATTAGGGTTTTGATTAGCAGGAGTAATATTGAAGTTTATAGCTCTTGTTATTTGAGGAAGACCAGACATGTCTATATGAGTTAAGTTCATATCTTTTAAATCCATACCTTCGAATCCATCATTAACATGAACAGCATTATAACTCCAGATGTTTTTAATGTCTCCTTCTCCACCAAATTCAGTAGTAAATTTAAGTTCTTTTAATCCAACTGGTAAAATTAATTTATTAGCACCTTTAATACCTGTATTAGATTCTATAGAGTTTAAATTAAGTGCTCCTAAATTTATTTCTGCGCCTTCAACAAATTCTATTTTGTAGTCATTAGAGCTTACGTTGAATGACATATCTTTTACTTGAGGTATATTAGCTAAAGATATTTTTTCAAATGTACTTACTGCATTTTTAGGTAGTAGATCTATGAAATCTATATTTTGAAGATAAGGCATATTATTAATTTCAACTTCTCTTAATTTATCAAAGTTATTGAAACTAATTTCTGGCATATCATCTAATGCATTATTTATAGTTAAATATTGAACATATTTTAATGCATCAAAATGTAATCCGTCTTCTTCATTATATGGATAACATAAATGTTTTAAATTGTTACAGTTAGAAATATTAACTGTAGCTAAATTTTTAGCACCAGCTACTCCACCTTCAAAAGGTAAACCAACAACTTCCATATTAACTTGGTTATCTAAGTTAATAGTTTGTATTGCTTCTGGATATAAAATTTGTTGTAAGTTACCACCTTTAGGATTAGTAAGTACTGCAGTTATCTTAGTTCCACGAATATCTACTTCTCTTAGATTAGTAGAATTTGATATATCTAATACGTTAGCACCACCAGTAGCTGTACCTAATACAGAACATCCTTTAAATGATACTTTATTTAAGAATGTATTTTTAGAGATATCTGCTTTAACAAGTTTTGTTCCGTTTTCGCATTTGAATTCTATTAATCTATTTGCTGCTCCGATATCTACAGATGTTGGATTTAATCCACTACAATCTCCAAGAGATTTTAAGTTAGATGCACAATAGATTATTAATTCATTATCTTGACTATTAACCATATCACATTCAAATACAACTGTTTCTCCAAAGTCTACACGTTTAGTTTCAAATGTATTTTTTCTCCAACATACTGTTACATATTGTGGTGAATAAGTTTGTATTTCGAATCTAGCTGTATATGGAGATATAACGTTTCCTAATTCGTCTTTTTTTGGTATTGCATCTTCTGGAGCACAAGAACGTATAGTTATATTTTGTTTTGTATATGGAGAGTTGTGTTGTAAGAATAAACTATCTACATATTGGAATCTATTATATAACCAACGTTTTAAATGGTCTTTATTGTTACCATGAAGCATATGTAAATATTGTCTACCTTGGCTTATGTACTTAGTGTACATATCTTTATTGTATAGTATTGGAGGTATAACATCTATTTGTTGTTCTATTAAATACTTACATATATTTTCGTAAGTATATTTATTTTCACGTATAGTTTTGAATTCGTTAAATAAATCATCTTGTAAGTATTCATTTAATTTAACCCACATTCTAGATGTTGAACAGTTATATATACCTGGTTGACTTGGTTCAATATTACATTCGAATTTTTTATAACCAGTATTGTCTAGTCCTAAACTAGAGTCCATATCGTAGAATGAGAACCACCATACATCGTCTCCATACATATTGATAATACAGTTTTTAGCGAAGTTATCTATCATACCTAATGTCATAACATTTAGATAGTATCTACAAGCTTGAGTTATGCTAAAGTACTCTGGAGCTCTTCTTCTATATTCTTCAGGATCGTTAGTCTCTGATACGAAGTTTATAAATCTAGCTAATGATAATATAGCATAATCATAGTAAGTTCCTATAACTTCACCTTCATGAGCAAATCCTAATTCATCATAATATTTAGTTACATCGTAAATACCAGTTTTATCTTCGAAAGCATCTTCATCAAAAACTATTTCAAAGTCAGTGTTTATAGCTTTATAACAAGCTTCAACATCTGTTCCCCAAGTTTTTATAAATGCACCTGCAGATGAGTCAGAGTTTGCTTTTATTTCCCAACGTACTGTATCTGGACAAGTTTCTAAACCAAGAGTTTTAGTACAAGATTTATCATGGTTGAAGTTACATAATCCTATCCATTTACCATTGATGTATAATTGACAAACATGTCCATTGATAGAATCTCTTGTTTTAGGGTCTATTTGTTTAGCAGGGTTAGGAGCTCCATCAAATAAGAAGTCATTAACTAATTTAGCAGTACCTGTATTTCTACAGTGAGATGAGTCCATATAGTCAACTTTTATACAGAATGTATTTTCTTTATGTCCATTTCCTGAACTTGGATACATATCTATTTTCTTTTTAACGTAACTATTTTTATCATTTCTTAGAGCTTCAATTATATTTCCTTCTTCATCTCTTGCCCAATCATATAATTTAAATTTGTAGTTTTTAACTGGATATGCTAATGAAGAAGTACCTTGCCAAGAACATTGTCCCATTAAATCAAATGATTCTCCATATATATCTTTATTAGGAGATGTATAAACTATATTTATCCATTGTTTATTGTCTTTAGTCATATCGTCGCATTTACCTATTTCTGAATCATAGAAATAAAGAGTAGGTAAATCTGAATCTACTGTTACGTAGTTTTTATCATATATAGCTTTTTGTTCCATAAGGTCATCATAGTCTGCCATATAGTTTTGAAGAACATCTTCATGTTCCAATGGTCTATTATAGATTCTTATGGATTTAATTTCGTTGTTACCGAATACTTGTTTTAGTTTATCTGTATTGATAAGAATTTTTTCTGTATTCATAAATGATTCATAGATTTTATTATTTCCTGAACCGCTATCTGATAACATAGCAACATCAGTAAATATACCATCTATATAAGTTTGAATCATTGGATTTGGTTTATAAGTTGGATTAGGATTTTTAATACTATGTCCTGTTTCAGGGTCTATTATATATTCTTCAAAATAAGTAGATGTTCTGTTAACAACGAATGTAACTCTCATATCAGTTCTGTCTGTAAAATAAGTTTGTAGTTCATTGGTATCAGTTTTTGCTACTGCCATTTCAGAATCTATATAGAAACCTATTCTAGGGTCTGTACCC
>JBGVED010000004.1:0-2760 GCA_045119835.1 Bacilli bacterium
TTTGACTATTTTAATGAGTTATATTATTGGTTCAATTCCTTTTGCTTTAGTTATTGGAAAACTGTTTTTCAAAAAAGATATTAGACAATACGGAAGTGGAAATCTAGGAGGAAGCAACACTGGTAGAGTACTAGGAAAAAAAGTAGGATTACTTGTTATGATACTTGATTTATTAAAAGCCGTTATTGCTATAACACTAACAAAATTAATCATAAATAGCACAAATCCAGAGCTATTAAATTTAAGTATTTACTTATCAAGTGTAAGCGTATTATTAGGACACTGCTATACTTGTTTTGCTAACTTTAAAGGCGGTAAAGCTGTAGCAAGCACATTTGGAATTTTATTAATAACAAATATTTACATATTTTTAATTTGCTTAGTTCTATATGTAATACTATTAAAGCTATGCAAACTGGTTTCTTTAAGTTCTATCATAATATTCTTTATAGCAACACTAATATCGTTAATACCACTATTTAGACACTCTCCGTTATTAAATATTAACTTAGATATGTTTTACTGCTTAACACTATTTTTAATATCTTGCTTTGTAGTATATAGGCATCGTTCAAATATTACAAGACTAAAGCAAGGAACAGAAAACAAAATAACTTGGATGAAATAATATTATAAAAAGTCATATTTGAGTCAACAACTCTTATATGACCTTTTTATTATCTTCTTGATATTTCTTTCCCTAAAGAACTTTTTTCCAGTTCTTTTTCTATTCTAGTATAACTATTTATCACAATCATATTAATTGTGCTTCTTTTTAAATTAAACTTTTCACTTAATTCTTTTTGGGTTTTTGGACCACTTTCATTTATTCCAAAATATAAAATCATTATTTGACGATCTCTTTCGCTTAATTTAAAAATGGCCTTTACTACATTTTCTTTTCCATACAAAGAAACCAAACGTTGAAATTTTTGTTCCTTTTTTTCTGAAGATGACATATGCTCCATACCATTGTCTTTACCATTCAATATTTTTAGCAATTTATCATAACTAGTCATTATAACTCCACTAATTGCACTTTTCTTTAAATTAAACATTTCCCCTAATTGAAGTTGACTCCGAGGACTATCTCCACTTAATCCATAATATAAAATCATTATTTTACTATTTCTTTGGCCTAATTTACTTATCGCATCTAAAACCTCTTTTTCACCATATGTTTGAACCAAAATATTATATTTTTTCATTTTTTCCTCTTGTCCCCTAGAAGCACAATTTCCACCTTTAGAAGCAACTTTATCACTTAATAATAAATTTCTTCCAATCATATTTAATATATTATATACCCTTGAAGGAACATTGCTTATATCATACTTTTTGGATAATTCATATTTAGTCCTATCTTTTTTCCTTCTCGCACCAAAAGCATAATATTCCTCAATTAAGTTTCTATCCGTTTCATCAAGTTTTAACAATTCTTGTTTTATTTTTTCTTCACCATATTTTTCTATTAACTCGTCCAATTTTTTCCCCTTATTACTTGTAACATAAATATCTGGATTATTTTCTTTTAAAAAAATCTCTACTCTTTTCATTGAACTACTTATAACATAATCTATATTTATCAAATTAAAAAGTTTACCTAATTCTTCTTGTGTCTTAACCTCATTTACTTCTATCCCATAATATAAAAATAATATTCTTTTATTTCTTTCATTTAACAAATTAATAGCCTCTTTAACATTCTTCTCTCCATAAATTTGCACTAAAGTTTGATATCGTTTCATTTTTTCCTTTTCTTTATGATGCCCTCGTACAGATGTATCGTACTTATTACCAATTTCTTTATTAAATCTAACAACATATGAACTGTTTGGCAAGTCTAAATTTTGTTTTCTTGTATATTCATCTTTAAATTCTTTAAGTTCATTAACTAAATATAAGTTTAAAGCATTTATTATTTTATTAATCACAGAAATAGAAACATTAAACATATCCGCCGTTTCTTCCTTTGTCAAAGGCTTACCATTAAATCCATAATAAGCCATTATAATTTCCTTTTCTTTATTGTTCAATTTGTTTATAGCATCTAATACCTTTCTTTTCTTATATAAATAATGATCCTCTTCTATAAAATCGCATATACCATTATCTTCATCTGCTAACGTCTCTTCAATCGTTATATCATCTGTTCCCTTAACAACATCGTTAATCGAAATAGTTCTTGAATTATGTCTATTTTCCCTATTTATTTCCATAAGTAAACAATTCCTTATACAAATTGAAGCAAAAGCAAAAAAATTACTATTTTCTTTATTAATATCAAATCCTTCAATAGCGTTATTAAACCCTAAACAAGCCACTCCAAAATATTCATCAGCTATTTCATTTTTTGATTTACCAGACATTTTAATAGTCTTACAAATAACACCTCTGATAAATTTAATGTTTTCTATATATAATTGTTCATAAACTTCCTTATTTCCTGTAGTGCGATAGATATGTAAAAGGTCAATTATTTTATTATCCATATCACACATCACCTCTTAACTACTTAATATTATAAAACAGATTACATATCATTGCAAAAAAATTTTTTAGTCAAAAAAACTCTTGTAGAAACCTACAAGAGCTTATTAGAACACAAATTGATTATTTTATTTATATCTATTCATTGAGTTCATTACTTGTTTAATTTGTGATTCAGATGGTTTTCTACCCATTTGCATAAACATAGCACGAATCATCTTTTCGTTAATAGGTGGATTCTTTTTTAATTGAGATGCAAACATTTTTCTT
>JBGVED010000005.1:0-16151 GCA_045119835.1 Bacilli bacterium
ACTGATGAAAACAAGAAGAAGGCAAAAAAAGGATTGAAGATTGCTGCAATTATTTTTGGAGTTATTGTTTTGATTGATGTTATTTCTATGATTGTTTATGTTAGTTTGTATGGTTTTCCACAGTAAGGTGAAAATTTCAGTTTTACTATGTAACAACACCACCAAAATATCAAATGCAACCTGAAGTTTACATTTAGAAACGCCGGATTGGTGGTATGTTTTCGCTGAGTATTCTATAATAAATGCAACGCAGCGTTAGAAAACATAAGGAGAAATAATTATGACACTTGGCGAAAAGTTATCAAAATTAAGAAAAGAATACAACTACACGCAGGAACAGCTTGCTGATATTCTTGGCGTATCCCGTCAATCTATCAGTAAATGGGAGTCAGACATTGCCTACCCCGAAACCGATAAGCTCATCGAACTTGGTAAACTGTTTGACTGTTCAATGGATTATCTGTTAAAAGAAGATGTGATCGAGAAGAACGGTGCGCAGGCATCCGGCTTTACCGAAAAAGTTGAAGAAATCAGCCGAAAGGTAATGACGGAAAAAAACAAAGGAAAAGCAAAGAAAATATTAAAAATCATCGGCATTATTTTGGCAGTGGTTTTGACCATTGATATTATTTCAATGATATTGTATTTCTTTGTTTTGGGCACACCTAATTAAGCAAAGCAAGACAAATTCCAATTTGGCGAATTAAATATGGTAGCTATAGATTAAGTGTTGTTTTAATGATAAAGATATATAATTTAATGTAAATCATTAAAAAACACTTGACAAACATTAAGATTTCTGATATACTTTCATTATCAAAATCTTTGGAGGTATGTAAGATGAAAACTATAAACAAACTCGGGAAAATCATTGCGAAAATTTTAGAGGTATTCCACTGGGTTGGAGTAATGCTTATGATAGCAGCAACAGTCTGTTCAGTTGTGGCTCCAAACTGGGTAAATTATTTTGTTGGCTTTGATGCAAAGGAGTGCTGTGGTGCAAATCTTGAAGTATATGGTTTTGAAGTAAATGCTCCAGTTATAAACGGAAATGTCGATATGACATCTTTCTTGATATTTGGCATCGGCGCAGTTATCATCCTTGTAGTGATGGCAATGGTATTTCGTAATTTACATCTTATTTTCAAGAAGTCAGAAAATACTACTCCATTCCAAAAAGATAACATTCGCATGATGCGTGAAATCGGTTATTTTTCTATTGCAGTTCCTGTAATTGGACTTATTATGAGCGTTTTCGTTCGTTTGGTAACAGGCGTTGAAACAGCAGAAGTCAATATTGATACAACTGGTATCTTCATGGGAATTATTGTTCTGTGTCTTACTCGGTTTTTCATTCACGGAGCAGAGCTTGAAAAAGATGTAGACGGATTGCTGTGAGGAGAATGCCATGGGTAAAATAGTTCTTCGCTTAGATAGGGTGATGGTGGAGCGTAAAATCTCCTTAAATGAACTTGCCGAGAGAGTGGGCATTTCCAATGTCAATCTTTCTAAAATTAAAAACAACAAAGTAACAGCTATTCGTTTTTCCACACTCGCAGCAATCTGCGAGGTGCTCGAATGTAATGCAGGGGATATTTTGGAATATCAAAAGGAATAACAAATTCCAATTTATTGGGCTCACTCTAGTGGGCTTTTTTTGTGCTCTAAAAGGGCGAATTTTAGCCGATTTCATTGACAATATATATATATATATATAATGCGATTTAGAGGAAAGAGGCGTGTATTATGGAAAAATCAAATAAAGCATACAAAATTTTAAACCTTATCCCTTCAGTTGCATTCGCAGCTTTTGCGGTTTTAATGGTAGTTTTCATGTGTGCATTACCAGTAGCAGGAATCAATGCTTTGGGATTAAAAGAAAACTTTGGAACAATTTTATCAGGAACTAGATTTGATGAAATTGTAGGATTAAATAGTTTATCACTAACTTTAATCATTGTTGGTTTAGTTACAGTTCTTTATGCAGTAGCACTTTTAATCAATAAGTTAACTGTGCTTAAGTATCGTAAAGTGTTAGGTAAACCATTATATAGATTGATGGAAGTTATCGCAGTTGCATTTGTATTAGCACATTTAATATTTGCTTGTTCTATAATTGGAAAAATAAATGCTGCTGATGGTGGAGTAGGAATCATTAAAGTGGGAGTTTATCCAATTCTTGCTATTATCCTATCCGTTGTTTATTTAGTTGCTTTTATAGTTTCTATGACTTCAACATTATCATATGAAAAAGCAAATCCAGATTTATTATCTAACTGGGAAGAAGAAGGAAAGAAAGCAAAAGAAGAACGTAAGGAATCACTAGCAAAAAAAGCTGTGAAGAAAGCAGGAAAAAAATCAAGTAAATATTTAATTTTTACAGCAGTGTTTGCGGTGATCATGGTATTAAGTGTAGGTCCAAACAGTCCTATTAGTAAAGTGGTTCAAAGATACGAAAGTGCATTAACTTTTGATGCTAATGAGTTAAAATCATTCTTAATGAGTGATGCAGGCAATTTCGAGGTAAATAAATATCAAATTGAAACAAAAATTGGAAATTCTTATGTTCCAACAGGATCAACAGAGGATAAAGAAAATGTGGTTTATTATACAGAGAACTTTATTGAATTAGCACAAAAAGGTGAGCGTAATGCAAAATACTTATTACTTGCTATCGAACAAGGTGATGAAAGAATTTCTGGTCTATTAAAACAAGCTAAAGAACTTGAGGAAGAATATGAAACATTGGCTTATGGACAAGCTAAAATCAAATATACTGATAATGGTTATTTGAGAGAAGTAGTATATAATGCTGTAACAATTGAAGGAATGGGATCAATTTCTAAAAAACTTGATAATGTTAAAGTATTCAATGTTGTAGAAACAACTGCTGGAACAGATACAAAGAAAATTGAAAGGTTAGCTTATTTAGCAACATATACTGATGGAAGTTTTGTTTATGCAAGATGCGAAAATGTAGCAGTAGTATTAGAGAATGGAACTACATCTACTACATACGAGGGAAGTTATGTAGGTAAAACAATGAAATGGACTGATACTTTTGGTTCTTATGAAGTAGTAGGAATTGCTAATAATTAATATTTAAAATTAAATACAAAGGTTATCTATAAATAGGTGACCTTTTTTTTGTGCCATTGACATAAATAACAAAATCATATACACTTTATTACAAGCAGACCAGTGATAGTCAACTATCGCCAATTGGCTGCTTTTTTAATATGAAGATAATACTTTAGCCTTATAATGATTACTTTGTGGAGGGTGCTACTTAATTAACGATTACAAAATAAAAAAATCCCAGGAAATTAACTAGGGGTGCTAAAGAAAAATGACCATTTTTTGATGAGTTTTCAAAAAGTGTCTTTACATCCATATCTAAAGAATTACTCTGATACAATTGTGTGTCAGAGTTTTTTTATTAAAATTATTTGTGGCGGAACTAGCCATATAAGATTTATTGTTGAAGTTTATAAAAAATGCTATTATGTTTATGGTTGAATGAAAGGGCGATTTTATGGATAGGAATAAGTTTGGATTGTATATTAAAGAATCTAGAATTAAGAAAAATTATACCCAACAAGAATTAGCAGATCTATTGTTTGTAGATGCTAGTACAATAAGTAAATGGGAAAGAGGAGTGAGCTATCCAGATATTACTCTTGTGCCTGATATTTGTAGAGTATTAGATATTAGTGAACATGAATTAATAGAATCTAGTAATGATGCGGAATATGGAAAAATGAAAAAAGATGCTAAGAAATATAATAATATGAAAAAAAGTACTTTCTGGATTTTAAATATTAGTTATTTAGTAGATATCTTAGTTTGTTTTATTGTTAATCTTGCTGTTAGTCATACATTATCTTGGTTTTTCATTGTTTTAACTTCTATTATATGTGCTTATACATTTTGCCCAACAATTACATGGTTGTTTAGTAAATATAAAAATTTGGTGTTTATAGGTTCGACATTTATTAGTTTATTCTTGTTGTTTTTGACTTGTAGTGTGTATACTGGTAATTATTGGTTTATGATAGCAACACTTGGGGTACTACTTGGATATTTTATTGTTATTTATCCTATTTTTTTTAGGAATATAAGAGATAAATTAAATTGTAAGTTAACTAGATGTTTTTTACTCAGTTATGTGTTAGGGGTGTTTATACTAGTTAATCTATTGTTAGTTAGTGTCTACTTGTATGTTTCATACAATTTAGGAATGGCATTACTTATTACAGGAGGGATTTTTGTGTTGCCTTTGGCATTAGGAATATTAAATTTATTCGAAATTAGTAAGACTTTGAATAAGCCTATTTTATTATCATTAACAGGAGTTTTAGTTATTTTAATTCTAGCGGGATTAGGTAGATCAATATATTTAAATAGTACTGAAGTTACTAAGACTTATAATATTGAGGAGCCTTATACTGATATAAAAATAGAGGGAAAGGATTTAGATGTAATTATTTATTCATCTAATAATGGAAATAAAGTTGTTTATTCCGAAAATAAGAAAGTAACTATTGAAACTAAAGTAATAGATGGTGTTTTAACTATTAAGCAAAATGATAATCGTAAGTTTTATGATATGTTATTTAATTTTAGTGATTTTGAAGTAAATTTATATTTAACTGAAGAGTTAATTAACTCACTAAATATTAAAGGACAAGTAGGAGATATAGAGATTAATAAAGGATTTACATTTAGTAATGTGGATATAAGTAATTCAACAGGGGATGTAGAATTTAATTCTAATGTTAAAAATAACTTAAGCATAAGTAATTCAACTGGTGATATAGAGATTGAAAATAGTAATATTAGTGGAAGTTTAAATATTGAAACTAAAACAGGAGATATAGAATTAAGTAATACTAATTGTAACAAGTTAGATATAAAAGTAAGTACAGGAGATACTGAATTAGTTAATACATTAGTAACTACAGACTTTAAAATGGAAGGATCAACAGGAGATGTTAGATTCGATGAGTTTGATGCAAGTAATATAGAAGTTAGCGTAGGTACAGGAAATGTAAAAGGAACAATTAAATCTAGTAAGATTTTTATTGCTAAAAGTAAAACTGGTAGTGTAAGTGTTCCTGAAACTGTAACTGGAGGAGTTTGCAAGATAACAACCTCTACAGGAAATATTAAGATTAGTTATAAATAATAGTAAATGGATGGTTAATACTCTATTAACTATTAAAAAGGTAAGGAGACTACTGTGTTAACGATTACTTTTGTAAGGGTGCTACTCTATTAACGATTACAACGGGCAAGGGTGCTAATGATTTTTGGGTAATATTGTGCTTTTTGATAAAGGGTGCTAATGAAAATTTAAGAAAATTAACTAGGGGTGCTAAAAATTTCTGGAGGAAAAATGAAAATTTTCAAAAAGTGTAGTTAGAACCAAATCTTAAGCATTACTCTGATACAAATAAGTGTCAGAGTTTTTATATAATTAATAAATGATTTATATAGATTATATGTTATAATAATTGTGTAATGAAAGGATAATTTAAATGGAATTAATATATAAAAAAATAGAGAAAAAAGATAGTGAACAATTATTTAAATTAATAGATATTGTTTTAGGAGGATTAGAAAATCCGGAATACTTTATACCTTATGAACAATGGGAATTAGATAGTATGTATGATGGAGTTAATTATGCTCCATTGTATGGTGCATATGATGGTGATAAACTTGTAGGGATGGCACAATTATATGTTTCACAAGAGATGCTTAGTGATTTTAAAAAAGAATTTGGCCTAGAAGACTTTAAAGTTTGTGAATTAGGAGGTAATCTTGTATTGCCAGAATATAGAGGTAGAGGAATAACCACTAAATTACAAACTATGGAGATGGAATTAGCAAAACAATTAGGTTTTGATTATATTATTTCTATGGCTCATCCAGATAATATAGGAAGTTGTAAAACATTAGAAAGAATAGGATTGAATTTTGTGAGAGAAACAAAACTATCTAATGGATTTTTAAGAAAATTGTATATGAAAAAAATTTAAAATTATAACGATTACAATTGTGCTTTTAGATAAAGGGTGCTAATAAAAATCTCTGAAAATTAACTAGGGGTGCTAAAATTTTTTTAAGAAAAATTGAAAGTTTTCAAAAAGTGTAGGCACAACCATATCTAACGAATTACTCTGATACACTAGTATCGGAGTTTTTTTATGTCTTTTTTCGATGAAATGGGCACTTTTTTCACTATTTTAGTCTGTTTTTTATATGAATTAGTAAATTTATGTGTGTTTGTAATTAATGTTATAACGATAGGTTAGCAACTTTATAACGATTGTGCAATGTTGATTTTGACATGGGTGCTAATGGAATTTAATAGGGGTGTTACTAAATTAACGATTATTTTAGAAAGGGTGCTACTCTATTAACGATTACAGAGGAGGAGGGTGCTAAAATTTTAATATACAAAACATCACTGCAGTGTTAAAATAATAAATAGTTAGGGGATGAGGATATTGGGTAATAAATTTAAATGCAAAATTGAAGAAAACAAACTTATAATTGAACCTCGCCCTAATGGTAAAACAACAATATCAGTAATAAGGAATTTATTACAAAACAATCCGTTTATTAATGAAATTGTTATATGTGAAGGAATTGAAATAATAGGAGATCATTATTTTGATGGTTTAAATAATATTATCAAAGTTACTCTTCCCAATAGTTTAAAACTTATAGGAACTTATGCTTTTGGTTGCTGTAGAAATTTAAAGGAAATATCATTTCCAAAGAATCCAACTAATGAGATTGTAATAGATAAAAATGCTTTTGAGTATTGTACATCATTAGAAAATTTAAATCTTGAAAATGGTGTTGTAAAAATAGGAGATAGTGTATTTTGTCACTGCACTTTGTTAGAAAATGTATATTTGCCTGATAGTTTAATGGCGTTTGGAGAGCATGTGTTTCATCGTTGTTCTAAATTGAAAACAATTAAATTTCCAAAAAAAATAAAAGAAATAAAGCCGTATTCATTTTGTGATTGTGAGTCATTAGAAACATTTAATATTCCTAGTGATGTTATTAAAATAAGTGACAATGCTTTTTTACATTGCCATTCGCTAACTAATGTTGAATTTAATGAAGGATTGCAGGAAATTGGTAATAATGCATTTTCTAGAAGTAATTTAAAAATCGTTAAATTGCCTAATAGTTTAAAAATAATGAATAATAATGCATTTAGCGGTTGTCGAAATTTAGAATCTATAATTATTAATGATGGTATAGAAAAAATAGGTGAATATGCATTTGGAGGGTGTACAAATTTGAAAAATATATATCTTCCAAGTAATATAAAATATCTTAGTACAGGTTTATTTTGCGATTGTGTTGACTTAGAAAAAATAGCAATACCAGACAGTGTAACTGCGTTGGGAGAATGTGTTTTTCAGAATTGTAAAAATTTAAAGGATGTTAATCTGCCTAAAAACATAAAAATAATACCTAAGCATACATTTAAACAATGCTATATGATAGAAAAAATTGAGATTCCAGAAGGGGTAGAAGAATTAAGTGAATATTCTTTTGATCATTGTGACAGTTTAGAAGAAATATATTTACCAAGCACATTACAAAAAATTAATTGTGGGTATCCATTCACTAATTGTATTAGTTTAAAAACTATCTATTTAAATACACCAAATGGGGTTGAAAAAATTGATAAGAAACATAAAGATTTTTTGTATAACGAAGAAAATCTGTTACTTCTTCGTGATAATGATAAAAATGAGTACAGTTTTTATCACAACAATAATTACGTGAAGTTTAATGGTTCTTTTATAACAGAAAATAAAAAGTTTGAAAATATTTTGGCATTTATACGAGAAAAAGATTATATTAAATTATATTATTGGGGTAATAAGAGATACATTCCAGGATTTCTTGTTTTATTGCATATGCCGCTAGATGATATAGATAAATTTTATTTAAATAACAATGGTCATATATGGAGCAAATTACTTAAAGATTCTCGTATAACTTTAACAGGGGATAAAACTTCTTTTTTCAAATTGTGTTATGTATTAGGTATATTTAGTGAAAGCACAAAAGTTAGAGATAGAGCAGTAAATTTCTTGAATGAGAAAATAATAAACAAATTAGATGGAACTCAAATTCATAGTAGATTTGATGGTTTTGATTTAAGTAATGGATTTAATGAAGAATATGCAGAATTCTTTATCAGGTATTATAATGATAAAGATTTCATGATAGATTTTGATGAAGATGAATGGGGAGACGAAGAAGAAACAGATTTAATGGCAGCTAGTTACAACAATTTTAAAAATGTTAAAAAGATATACCCAAATAAGACACTGCATACCAATAGAGAAGCAGATTTATTATTGCCTGAGCATGTAATGAATGCATGTAGAACTATAGAGTATATTGATGTAGACTCGGACAATGAATTGTTTGCATTAACTGTAGGAAGGTATGGTTATACTCAAGAACAATTTGAAACATTACAAGATTGGTATAATAAAGGAAAAATGATTAGGAAAAGTGAATTGTTTATCACGAAAGATGATGAAAAAACTGGAATAACTTATAACTTGTTAAGAAGAGATGATCCTTTAAATGCTGTATTAGGAAATATAACAAATTGTTGTCAAGTTCTTGGGGGACTGGGACAATCTTGTGTTAAATATGGGATGACTATGCCTAATTCTGGTTTTATGACCTTTAATTATACTGATAAGATTATTGGACAATCGTGGGTTTGGTATGATGAGGAAAGTAAAACTATTTGTTTAGATAATATTGAAATTCCGCATAGATATTTAGAAAAAATAAATCAAAATGAAACTATTCAAAAAAGTTTTATAGATTGTTTGTTGAGGATTAAAAAAAGTTTTATAGAAGAAATGAATTCAAGAGGATTAGAAGTAAAAAAAGTTACTATAGGTCAAGGGTATAATGACATAAAAGAAATATTAAGCAAAACTTTTTCGCTATCTACAACACATTGTTATTTAAGTGATTATAATGGTTATAGCGATGCTGCTAGTCAATACGAAATTAAATCTTTAAGCACTCATAAGAGAAGATAAAAATAAATGTTAAAAGTTGTTGTTCATAGTAATGATTAATTTAATTCTATTAACGATTACTTGAAATTAATAAGTGTCTTCAGATACAAAAGTGTTCAACTTTTTTTGTTGTTTTTATTTTTATAGTATAATAATTGTGGAGATGAAATTATGAGAGTAGAATTAAAACAATTAGATGTTAATATGGCAGATTTAGAGTATGATATGTTACAAGATATTTTAAATATAGAAAATGGATTTACAAATCCTGCATATGGATTAACTTATGAGGGATTTAAAAAATGGCTTGTTGAAGTAGACAACCATTCTAGAGGGATGTTATTGCCGGAAGGATGGATTCCGTATACAACGTATATTTTATATGTTGATAATATCCCAGTTGGATATGGAAGAATAAGGCATTCTTCATCGGAATATTTAGAAACTGTTGTGGGGGCAGGAAATTTAGGTTATGGAATAGCAAGAAAATATAGAGGAAAGGGGTATGGCAATCTTTTGTTTCAAAAGTTATTAGATAAATGTAAAAATACTTTAGGATATAATGAAATAAAACTATTTCCGTTGAAAACAAATGAAGTCACTATAAAAATTATGTTAAGAAATGGTGGAAGGATAATTGGCGATTTTAAAGGGGAAAAACATATTATAGTAATTCCACTATCTCAATTATGAAAATTA
This sequence comes from Bacilli bacterium, assembly GCA_045119835.1. Taxonomy (GTDB): domain Bacteria; phylum Bacillota_I; class Bacilli_A; order RFN20; family DUOF01; genus CALVUJ01. The sequence goes on from JBGVED010000005.1 coordinate 9,789, forward strand.
ATGTGAATTAGAGTATTATAAAAAATAGACTATGGGTTATACCCAAAATTTCTAAAAAATCAAAAATAATTGTATAAAATAAAATAAATTGTGTATAATATAAATAGAAAGATGAGTAAGGGGCTGCGGTAGGCTATTGCTTATCTTTTTTCTTTATCGTATTTACTATCACAATTAGAATTTGATACATCAATAGTAATTTTATAATTTCAATAAAATCATCAACCATAGGGTTGAGCCCTTTCTAGCCAGTAAGGTTTACCTTAAAAGTCAACTAGTATTTTAAGCCCCTTACCCTCTAGCAACCAATAAGTTATTAACTTACTGGCTATGCCTATTATGTCATGTTTAAATAGAAATTAGTAAACTTTGTGTTTATTTATTTGGTTATATTTTAATGAAAAGGTGAAACATTATAACGATTATTATAGCAAAGCGTGCTAAATAAAAATGATCAAAATTTTATTGATTTTCAAAAAGTGTATCTTATATAATTTTATGAATTACTCTGATGCCAAAAGGTTTTAGCTTTTTTTAATAATTTATAACATTGATTAGATAGCGCGCAACAGTTATTTATCTAATTTAGTATTAGAAAAGAAATGGTTTTTGGTGGTTTAATGAAACTTCAATATAAGTACCTCTTTTAAATATGTATAATTTAGTGATTTTAAATTATAGAATTCAAATTATTTATTGTTTATAATATGAATGAGTTTATAAGGAGGATTTTTATGAAATACACAAATATATTAAATAAATTAGGGAATATAGCTTGGAAGGCTTTAAACCTCATAATAATTTTAATTTTCTTAGCTGTATTTGGGGCGTTGATGTATTTATCTTTTTGGTTACAAACATTGATTTTAGCGGTTTTAATGATGCCATTAATGATAGTAGCATTAGGTGTGGTATTAAATCATCAATTAGAAATTTTAGCTGGTGGAAGATTGTATAATACAGGTCTTGTTAGTGGAGGAAATAGTCTGTTAGGTGTAGAAAAAGGCCCAGGATACTACAAAAGAAAAAGATTTGTTGATTTTTTGCAATGTTTTTTATTTGTTGGGTATTTAATATATTTTGCTTGTAATATGAGATCTGAAATAGTGTGGGCAATTGCTGGCGTTATTATTTGTGTAGTTGGAGCATGTTTGTATTTTTTAGCAGGTCTAAGTTCAATAGAAAAAAATAAGTCAATTAATAATAAGGATTAATTTTAATAGGTAAATCATTTGTAGTTTTATAGTTTATAAACCTTATAATTATTTTTTGAAAGTGTATTTAAATCCAAAATTAGGTGTTACTCTGATAGAAAAAGGTTTTGGAGTTTTTTTATAATTTTATAATGATTGACTAGCAACTATCTAATATTTATAAGAGGAAGGTATGGGAGAGCGTTAATTTATTAAGTAATATTGTGTAAGTCTAATTTTGGTAGCGGTAAAAATAATAATTGTTTGTGCTGTTGTAATGGTTTATAATTGATATAGACAGGTAGTGAGTAAAAAGGGGTGAATCCATGAAATATTTTAATTATTCAGATATTATCAAAAGTGATTTACCAAGAGAAGTTTGTGAACTGGAGAAAGAAAATACTGAGACTTCTAAAGATGTTTTTTATTTGGCTGATTATGATGAAGAACGATTCAATCCTTATGCTTTTTTGTATCATGGAATAAGATTTGATGAAAACTTAAGAAAATTAGAAAAAATATTAAAAGATAGGAAAATTTTAGCTGGCAAACATATAGATGGATATTATAACTATTCTGATAACGCAAATAAAGGAGAGTATGTTTCTATGACTAGATATAGTGAGAAACGTATTTCTGGGTTTGATGTTTTTGTTAAAACAAATGTTTGCTTTTTGATTTCTATTGAGTGTAATGCGATTTTGGCTAAATGTATAGATTATAACACTTGGGAGAAAATAAAAGATAAGAAGACTAAAAATTTATATAGTTATATGTTGGAAGAATTTATGCTTAAGGATTTTGTTCCTTTTGAATTTGTGAAGGCCATTGGGGTCCCTTATAAATATTTAGTTTTAAATAAGGGTAAAGAATATGCAGATGATGTTTTAATGAAAATAGAGCAGTTAATGGGAAAATATGGAATAAATCTTAAAGTGGTAGATACAGATTCTTATAATAGAATTTTGGTAGAATCTAAAAAAAGTAATTTGAAAAGATGATAATTAAACAAAAAAAAGGTCCAAAAATGGTTTGTATCAAAAAGTGTCTTTATATCCAAAATTTGAGGGAGACTCTTATACAAAAAAGTTTTGTATTTTTTATGACTTTACTAACAACTATGTAATGAATGTAGTTGGTAATTTTGTAATGCTTTTTGTTGTAATAATTTGCGTTGCAATATATAATGGGTATGAAAAGTGTGATTTGTTATACTTGAGGAGGGCCTATATGAGAGATAAGTTTGTGGGGGTTGCAAAGGTTGGAGAAAAAGGGCAAATAGTAATACCTAAAGAAGCAAGAGATATGTTTGAAATTGTGCCTGGTGATTGTGTTGTAGTATTGTGTGATAAAAAGAAAGGAATGGCAATTGTTAAATCCGAAGTGTTAGAGAGTACTATAGATAAAGCGATGCCAGAAATTAATTAATATGTATTCTATTGAGGTAAATAAACTAACTAAAAAGTTTAAAGAAAAAATTGCAGTAAATAAAATGGATTTACAAATTAAGCAGGGAGAATTGTTTGCACTTCTTGGAACTAATGGTGCAGGAAAAACTACAACAATTAAGATGTTGTCTGGATTGATATTACCAACATCAGGTAATATTAAAATAGAAAATATGGATATGAAAAAAGATATTTTTAGAATTAAAGAAATTTTAAATGTGTCACCACAAGAAACTGCTATTGCCCCTAATTTAACTATTAAAGAAAATTTAGATTTTATGGCAGGTGTGTATCAAATTAACAATAAAGATATTAAAATTAAAGAACTTATAGAACGCTTTAGACTTGATGAAGTATTGAACAAAAAAGCTAAAACTTTATCTGGTGGATGGCAAAGAAAGGTATCTATTGCTATTAGTTTGATTAATGAACCTAAAATATTGTTTTTAGATGAACCTACATTAGGTTTAGATGTAATAGCTAGGAAAGAATTATGGAAAATAATTAATGAATTAAAAGGTAAAATCACAATTATTTTAACAACTCATTACATGGAAGAAGCAGAAAGTTTAGCTGATAGGGTTGGTATAATGGCAAATAGCAATCTAGTTGATGTTGGGACAGTTGAGGAGTTAATTAAGAAAACTAAAACTAAAAGTTTTGAAGACGCTTTTGTATCTATTGCAACTGGAGGTAAATTATAATGAGAATGTTAAATTTTGCTAAAAGAAACTTTAAAGAGTTGACAAGGGATCCATTAAGTTTAATATTTGAAATAATATTACCAATATTTTTATTATTTATATTTCAACAAATAAATATTCCTAGTGATTCATTCAAATTGGAGAATTTTACACCAGGTATTATATTGTTTGGCTTTTCATTTATAACGCTATTTACAGCAACGTTAGTTTCTAAAGATAGAAGTTCAGCTTTACTTATAAGACTAGGAACATCACCAATGAAATCACGTGATTATATTTTGGGGTATATACTATCGCTAATACCAATAATTATTATTCAAGATATATTGTTTTTCATAGTTGCTATTATGTTAGGATTAAGTTTTAGCATAAATATAATATACACAATATTTATGTCATTAATTGTTTCTGTTATTTTTATTGCTCTTGGCATACTAATTGGAAGTTTAGTAAGCGAAAAAGCTACTGGAGGAATTGGAAGTGTAATAGTTCAATTAGTTTGTTTTACAAGTGGAATGTATTTTTCAAAAGATTTGATTGGGAATGCGTTTGCGAAAGTTTGTGAAGTATTACCATTTGAGAGCTGTTTGAATATAATTAAAGGAATACTAAATGATAATTTATCTATTATATCAGCAAGGAATATAATTGTATTTTCAATATATACTGTAGGTGTATTGATGCTATCTATTATTGTTTTTAAAAAGAAAATGGTCAGTGATAGTAAGTAAATAATTTTATTTTTTTAATAGTAATATTACAGCGTATAATTTATAAAGCTTACATTTGTAGGCTTTTTTTGTTAATTATCCTAGAGGGAGATGATTAACAATTTTATTAAGATTGTAATAATTGATTGGTTAATAAATTTTAATAATTGCTTTGGTTTAGCAGAACTTAATGTTTTTTCACCCTTCTTGTTGATAAAACAACAAGAGGTGAAGAAAGTGGAAAATAGGTTTAAAATGTTTACCGTTTTGAATTCTAAAATAAACAGATGTATTAGAAGGATTAAAACTGAAGAAATGGCAGAGTTTGATTTAAAAAGTACGCATGTATCTTGCTTGTATTATTTGTATGTTGAGAATACATTAACAGCTAAAGAATTATGCGATATATGTGATGAAGATAAAGCGGCGATATCTAGATCACTTGAATATTTAGAAAATAATGGATATTTAAAATTAATTAATGATGGAAAAAATGCAAAAGAAATAGCAAATGAACTGGAGAGTGTAAAAGATAGAATAAGAATACTTGCTGTAATTGATACTTTAACTTATTTAAAAAAAGTGGAAGAATATCTGCTACAACAGCATTTGCGGGTGAATTATTAAATATTAAACCAATTGTATGCTTAGTTGATGGTAAAGTAGAAATGATAGGTAAGTCTAGAGGAAGCAAGAAAGCTTTTGCGTTTATAAATGGTTATGTAGCTAGTAAAGGTTGAATAGATTTTAGTATGCCTTATGGTGTTTTATATTCGGGTAATGATGAAGAAAAAATTGAAAAATATATTGAATATAGTAATAGTATGTGGGACAATAATAAGGTAGGTAAACATAAGCTTGGCTGCACTATTGGAACACACATAGGGCCAGGTGCTGTTGGTGTTGCATTTTTTGAAGAAGTAATTAAAGGCAAATAATTTCTGCTTAAAATATTTTTTATAACAGGAATAACAATTACTTATCCTATTGTAGGGTGATAAATAGGTGATTTGAGATAAGACTCATTAGAGATTAACTTCGCTAATGGGTCTTTTTATTATGTCGTTTAAATTTTTTGTTTTACATTCAATTATTACTGTAATATAATAAAATCGTTAAATGAGGTGGTAAATTGGTAAGTTACGAGGGAATCTTTTTTGATGGAGAAACAGCAGAATTTATACATTCCTTAGAGGATAATCAATTAGAAAAAGTTAATGATAAACTTCATTGTACTTTTAAATTTCATCCTAGTAGAAGTGAAATATTTAATGAATTAGTAGGTAAGGAATTTGAGGTTTATATTATTGGGTATGGTAATGATGGCAATAATAGTGGTTTTGAAATTATGCTTCCGGAGGATTTAAGAAAATATTATATAAATTATGATGAAAAAAATGGTGGGATTCTTAAAGTTCCTCATATAACAGCTTCTTTAAAAGAAGGTGCAAGAGCTAACGATACAAAAAAATTGGAGTTTAAAAGATTTGAAAGGCCAATAAAAATCGTTGGAAGATTTGGCTTTTGGATTAAAGAAGGGAGTAAGGAATACTTGTCATATAGACCTTATATATTAAAGAAAATTAGATAAATATAATTTAAAAAATAGTTGTTGTCAGTATATATATGTTGATATACAATATTAATTGTAGATAAATATGTAAATAGGAGGAATTTGTATGTTACAAATAGATTGGAATAAATGGATTGTTTATAATAATGAAGGATTGCTTGTTTTTGTGGAGGCGTATGATAAAGAGCAAATTAAAGATCCTGAATTAGATAAAATAGATGTTTATTGTAGAATATATTCAAATGAATCGAATATTCCAACAAAAGATATTAAAGCTAATTTAAAGAAAACTGTATCTATGAAGGATAGAATTAATTTTAGGGTTAAAAAAAATTTTTTGTATGGACCTTTTACTAAAATGATATCTTTTGATAGAAAAAAAGATTTAGTGCCTGTTTATCTAAGTCATGATGTTTCAAAAAATAAGATAGATCAAATAATTAAAATGATAGAAACTTTTTTAGAAGAGGGAAAGGTGATTCTTGATGCTTATGAGGAAAATGGCTTTAAAGTAAATGATGTTAGTTTAGAGGAGTTTTCTAAAATTCTGGATGGTTTTGAAATACTTGAAAGTAAGCATAAAAAAGAATCTTCAAATATAGGGAGATAGTTTTATGAGTAAAAAATATTTAAATAAAATAGTAAAGGTGAAGATGGATAGACCATTAGGGTGTAAACATCCAAGTCATGGTTTTATATATCCTGTTAATTATGGGTATATACCGAATACTGTTT
>JBGVED010000006.1:0-1602 GCA_045119835.1 Bacilli bacterium
TAGAAAAATACAGTTGCACACGTTAATATAATTAATAAATTATATATATATACATTTGTAAGTTTATTAGACAAGTATTATAATTTAATTAACTTATAAATCTTAATAATTGATTAAATGTAATTTATTTGCAAATAAAATCTATAACTATAATAGTGCATTTTTGCTTGAATAATTTTACAGTTGAATAAAAAATAAGATTTTTAAGCTATTTTAAAGTGTAAAAAAATTTCATCTAACGATGTTCCGTTAGCGGCAGCCTCGTAGATATATATAATTTTAGATTTTTGTAAATCATTTTTAACTAATTTATATCCAGTGCTAAAGTGATCTAAGTCCTTAGAGCAAAGTTTACAGTAAGTATAATTTATTATCATTATTGTAAGATATCTAGTAATGCTTTTTTCACTTCTCACTTGATATCCATTAAGCCCTAAATATGATTTGCAGTCTCTAAAAAATGGCTCAATAGCCCATCTATCACTATATTGATTTAAAATTTCTAAAGGTGTTAAAGATTTATCTAAGGATATAAATGCTTTTAAAGTTCCTTTATCATGAAATGAATCTTTAGGATAACTAAGAATAATAGAAACATTTTTTCTATCTTTTAAATTGCCATAATAAGTATAGATATAATATTGCTTATCTTTAACTGTGACAAGGTTAAAATCGCTTATATCTAAGCTCTCGGCAAATTTGTGAAGTTTGATTCCTAATCTTTCATGACCTTTAGGAAAAATCACTCTATTTGTTTTTAGAGCACCAATATAGCTAAAAGATGATTTTTTAGAGCTATCAAAAATAGTTTTAGAACTATACCAGCTATCACATAATACATAACCTTTATTTATTGGTTTTGGTAATGATTTAATTAAGTTTGAAGCTAATTCTATTTTACTCATAGAATCTTTATCATAGATATTTATTGAGTATGGTAAAACTAGACCGTTACACGAAAGTAAAGAAACTAATATTTGATGTCCATATACTATTTTTCCTTTCAAATGTGAATTATGCAATGAACATTTCTGAATGATATTTATAGCCTTTGACGAGGGCTTAGTTTTTTCAGAAATAGTATCATCAATAATAAAATATATAGGTTCATTAGTATTCTTTGATCTTTTCCATATTAAATCAATTACTAGTGATTGCAATGATTTATTTAACAAGGTTTCATCCCAGGTACTTTTAGATAAAAACCTTGTGACACTTGTTCTATGCGTATGCGAAGCAAGCTGTGCCACGTCGGAAACTTTACCATTATAGCCTGTAGAAATCATAGCTTTCATAACACTTTCTAAGTGTTGTAATTGTGGTTTAGTTAAGTATAAGTCAAAATTTAATTGTTTAAAAAATTTGTATATTGATAATTCTTCTGATATAATTGAGTTCTGAAACATTTATGAATACCTCCTTGTTGATTGTTGCTTGAGAACTCAATTATAACAAGGATTTATCATAAATGTTTTTTTATTTTATTTATTTGTAAAATTATTCAAGTATTTTTGCACTATTATAGCAATTTCGTATTTTTTGCAAATAAATGTTATATATAATTAAAATTTGTTTTTTTATAAATTTTTGTTTATAAAAGTT
>JBGVED010000007.1:0-2926 GCA_045119835.1 Bacilli bacterium
TGTGAGCCATTGTTATTATTGCAAATGTTATATATTTATGATAAAATTAATGATAGTATATGTGCAGAATTTATAAGCGAATTATTTAATAAGCCAAACTTAAAGTTTGGTAAAAAATGGAGGTTAGCGTGGAACAAAAAATATTAAAGAAAAAGAATATTTATGTTATTTTAATGCTTTTTATTTTGGTCCTTACAAGAGGATTTATCAACGGAATATTTGTTGGTATGGACGTCGTAATCCCTTATATAGTGGTGGCAGCCGTAGTTACTATTATACTGTCACTGGTATGTAGGTTTGTTAAGAATCAAAAAGTTACCAAGTATTTAATGATGGTATCTTTGATGGCATTTTGTACAGGAATTATGATTTTGTATCCAGCAAAGGTTAATTATTTAATGTTTCTGGTTACTATAATTTTTGTAGCTCTGTATGAAGATGTCATCGCAAATGCGATAACATGTGGTATCACAGCAGTATTGATGTATGTATTTTTCATAAATTATAAGGAAGATCTTTCAGTACCATGGGAAATGGATAGTACTGTTATAATGATTGTATATGTTATTGATATTTTTGCTACATTGTGGTATCAGACATATTTGGCAAAGGTAGCTGCCAAAGCGCTTGCAGAAAGTAATGCAGAGAAAGAAAAAGCTAATGAGCATACAAGAATGTTATTGGATAAAATTCAATTAACAGCAGATTCTTTGGTAATAGCAACACAGGATATAAACAAGAACTTAAAAGATGTTAGTGTAATATCAGATAACATAAATACTTCATCTAATCAGGCATCAACACAGGCTCAATCAGAATTTGAATCAATCAGAAAACTTCGTGATTTAGTAGGAGATGGAGTTGAACAGGTTAATAGCGTAAAAGAAGCTAGTTCATATGTTGCTAAAAGTTCAATGTCAACAAAGGACGTAGTTGATACAAGTATAGACATGGCTACATCATTATCATCTGAAATGGGAAGTGTACTTGATACAATGAATACCATTGTTACAGATATGGAATTATTAACTAAACAAAATGAGAGAATTTTCAGTTTCTTAAAAACACTTGATGAAATAACTTCACAAACAAATCTTCTTTCACTTAATGCATCGATTGAAGCAGCAAGAGCTGGCGAACAAGGAAAAGGATTTGCGGTAGTAGCTTCAGAAATACGATCATTAGCGGATAGTTCACAAGCATTTACTGCACAAATTGATGAAATAGTAGTAAATACAAATGCACATATGTTAGAACTTAAGAATAAGATATTAAATCAGCAGAAATCTATAGAAAATTGTACAAAGGATGCACAGCTTGTTAAAGAGTCCTTTGAAAATGTTAGCTCAAATACTGAAGAAGTACTTTCTAGGTCTAAGGGAGTTGATGAGAATTCTGAAAGATTGTCGATTATGTTTGATACAACTCTTTCTGAAGTAAATGAGATTAGTTCAAACGTAGAGGCAACAAACACATTGTTGCAAGAGATTTCAGGAAATATTGCATCATTACATAAAAGTATATCAGATATAGTAGATGAGCAGAATGAAATTTCAAAATTAACAGAAGAACTTGCTAATTAAAGCAGTTCTAAAATATGTAATAATAAAAAGCAGTTTTAAAGGAGATATGTACTGTGATAAAGAATAGAGATGCACAAATTGTTTTTCAGTCAATGTATTGTGCGATAGGCATTATTGGAATTATAGCGAGCACAGGATTTTTTGAGTATAATTTTGGTTCGGATTTTATAATTTATTTTACTAATTTAAGTAATTATTTTTGTATAGGTGTTATGTTTGCAGCACTTGTTCAAACGTTGAAGAAAAAAGAAGATTCATATGTTACTATTAATCCGTTAGTTAAATTTACAGGTGTAATGAGTATTTTACTTACAGGACTCGTATATAATATTATGTTGGCACCAACATATGAACCAATTGAAAATTTTCAGCCTAACAGTGTTATTTTACATATTATATTACCTATTATGTTTGTTGCAGATTGGTTTTTGTTTTATGAAAGAAAACAACTTAAATGGTTTTATCCTTTAATTACAACCATTTCACCTTTAGGATATATAGCATTTATATACATAAGAGCTGCAATATTAGGGTATGATACACAAAATCATTTTATTTATCCATACTTTTTCCTTAATTTAGATACTGAAGGGATTACAGGTGCTATTAAATGGATTATTTTACTTACAGTAGCATTTGTTATAGTGGCATATTTGTTATTCGGTGTTGATAGGATAACGGGTGGAAAAAAGAGAAATAAACAAGACATATAAGCATTAAATAAAGTAAGCATATAAAAAGGGGCTGTCGCTTTTAAGAAAAATTTTCTTTGAAGCGCCGGCTCCTTTTTTGCTGTTTTTGCCATTTGATTTGTGAAAAATTGTGGATTAATTGTGTTGTTCTGTAAAAACGGCGCACTTAAATAAGCTATTTTTTTATAGCTTGATAAATCATTTAGAAAAATCAAAATTTACGCGCTTTTTAATGGAAATAAATGTGTTCCTGTTCTGTTTTTCTGTATTTTATTATGTAGCTTATTTATATTTCTAGCCATAGCAAGAAGAATGCTTTCGGCAAGTACATTTGAGGTTCCTTTACTTAAATATCTTCTAAACTGCATATCTTGTTTTAAGTCCCCAAATGAACCTTCTGCCTGTATACTTCTGTTGGTTCTATAAAGTATTCCTTCATCTGACAGTATTCTTTCTAAATCTTCTTGGCGATATTTTATGAATGTCTTTGCGACTTGAAGTACTTTTGTTCTTTCTTCTAATGGTGTTTTGCAGTTGTTGCCTTTGATACACTCACTTTTATATACACATCCAGTACAATCTTCGCACCTGTAAATCGTTTTCTGGCTTACATAGCCAGTTTTGCTTTTAGAGCTTTTGATACAGTCTACC
>JBGVED010000008.1:0-6741 GCA_045119835.1 Bacilli bacterium
ATGAAACGGATTCTTCTAAACCAGGCAGTCATTCAGGCGGATGAAACCACAGTAGAAGTAACCAAAGACGGTCGAAAGGCCGGAAGCAAAAGTTACATGTGGGTATACAGTACAGGAGAATATGATTCTTCCGGAAAACGCGTAGTCCTGTATGACTACAGAAAGACACGTGCCACAGAGCATCTGAAAGATTTTCTTGGAGAGTATAGCGGCATATTGGTCTCTGATGGTTATCAGTCTTATCATACCCTTGAAAAAGAAAAGGATGATTTGACAGTTGCCGGTTGCTATGCCCATGCCAGAAGGCATTTTGCAAATGCAGTAAAGGCAAGGAAACGGAGCATGACAGATTCCGAAATAAAGAAAACCGTTGCCTATCAAGCATTAAAGCAGATCGCAGCCATTTACAAAATAGAAGCAGATTTAAAAGAGCTTTCTGCTGAAGAACGACTAGAACAAAGAAACCTCAGCGTAAAACCGTTGGTTGAGGCTTTTTTTGAGTGGGTACGTGTAAAACAGGACCAAGTACCTGCACAATCCGAAACCGGTAAAGGTCTGAGTTATTGCCTAAATCAGGAAAAATATCTCAAAATTTTCCTAACAAATGGTAATGTACCAATAGATAATTCATCCTCCGAACGGAGCATAAGACCATTCTGTATTGGTCGCAAGAACTGGTTAATGATTGATACCATTGCCGGTGCAGAAGCAAGTGCCATTGTCTACAGCATAGCTGAGACAGCCAAGGCAAACAACTTGAAACCATATGAATACTTCAAATATCTTTTGACAGAGATTCCTAAATATCAGGATGAAAAGAGCCTTACTATTTTTGATGAATTCCTGCCATGGTCTGAATCACTGCCAAGTAATATCCGCAAGCCCAAGAAATAAAATATTTGACTAACTATATTATGACATAAAAAAAGCGTAAGCGGTAGAGCTGACTGGTTTACCGCTTACGCCAGGCGCACCAAAAAATGCCGAACTCGATAATTATTCGAGTTCGACATTTATATTTCCTAATGTTCTATTATATAAAACACAATATACATCTTATTCACTTGTCAAATATATATTTTTATTCTTATATTTTCCAATCAGCATGGTTATGACTACCACTGTAAAGACTGTTGCCATCAAGAAAAGTTCACTATCACTCTTCAAAATAATACACAGCACTGCTATCAGCATATCCATAAAAAGAAATCGTTTCAATTTTGTTTTAAAATATTGGTTTTCTTCCCTATCCACTTTTCTGTTTATATTTTCAACCGGATACAACATATAAACAAAAATTGTCAAAACAAATAATATCACAAATGAAACCCACATAGATATTTGAATATGTTTTACCACTATCAGTATTCCTGAGAATGTGATGCATGATAAAATCAAACAGGAACAATATTTTTCTAAATGTAAACCTCCGGTATACGACCGTAGTGGTACAAAAATAACAAAAAATAATATTCCTTCAATAAACATATGTAAATGTAATGTCATTATCAAGCAAAAAATTGCAAACAAACCCACTTCCATTGTTATTACAAATCCATATTCATACATACTCCTATCTTCTTCATTTACCATACCTTTATGAATAACATAGTCTGTTAAAAATTTTGATGCCTTTTCCATAATTAGAACTTACGAAATTTTTTTAATGTTTCCGGCTGTTTAGGCTGATGATAAATAATCATACATCTACTATTTGCTGCTACAGAAAGCATATTATTAGTAACTGCTGTTAATGCCTTTGCCACAATCTTTTTTTCTTTGTTTTTCACGGTGATACCTCCTTCTATTAATCTTTAAAGTAAGTATACACCCATAAAATCAATTTTTACCTTACTGTCAAAAATACGCAGTTTCCTGTCAAAATTCCCCGAAATTTAATATTACTGTTAAAGAAAATATACCATTCTCAGTATCTATAATGACTTCTCCCTGATATTCTTCAGCAATTCTCATTATTGATTTCAAACCATATCCATGTCTATGTTTTTCATGTTTAGTAGATATAATTCTTTCATCTCTATCTTTCTTTATTTCATGCTCATATGGATTCTTTATCACCATAATCCATGCTTCTTTTTTCACTCCCATGGAAATCTCAATTATTTTTTGTTTTCTTTTACATATTTTTACAGCTTCAATTGCATTGTCTATTGCATTTCCAAGAACAACCCCAATATCACACTGTTCTATAGGTAACTTATCCGGTATAAATATTTTTAACCCAAAATCTATCCCATACTCACTTGCAACAGCATATTTGAAATTAATAATTGCATCAACTGTACTATTACCACTATTACAAATAATTTCTACATTATGACAAGTATTAATAATTTTATTCAAGTGATCAATAACAGAAGTCTTATCATCCCTCTCAATTCCTTCTTTCAAAACAATAAGCTCATTAATTAAATTATGCTTTTCTTCATGAAATTCCTCCATCATTTTCTTTTGCTCTACAGTATTTCCCGCAATAATTTCAAGTTGTTGTGCATATACTGTTTTTTCTTTTTCATACATAAAAAGCTCATTCATCTTTATATACAATTCAAAAATCACTACATTAAATATAAGCAATATACTTATAATAAGAATTGCCGATATTTTATCACTTCTGGAATAAAACTCACTTATTGCTATATAAATACTTCCAACGGGTACGAGCAATAAATATAAATAAAAATTATTAGGAATAAATTCCCCACGCCTTTTGCTCCAACACACAGACATAACATAAACACAAATTATCATAAATATCTTAGAAATAACTATCCCCAGTAGGTTGAGATTTTCTTGTTGCATTTGTAAATTACTCAGCATAAAGAAAACAAAAAACTCTAATAATGACCATACGGCACAAAATATAACAACTAAAAAATATTTTTGCTTCCCTCTGCAATTATATCCACATATTGCAATTCCCAAAATTAAAATAACATTTATAATCGTTATGCCAATATTTACATCTCCACTATTATATTGGAAAAACATCTGAAAAATACAGAATATTATCCACATTATAGTAGTCCAAATAGACTTTTTACTTTTTTCAAAAAAACTTTCCCAAAACCGTTTCACGATCCATACTGTTGCTATAGTAATCGCAATGTTTAATATGTAATTTCCCAAATTATGCATCTACTTCACCTCCCAGCAACTTTCCATACTGCTTCCCAAAATTCTTTCTTCTGTCTTCGCTTATAGGTAATTTAGTTCCATTTGTCAATGTTACTATCGTCTTTGAGCGTGAACGTATATGGTGATAATTTACAAGATATGACTGATGAATTCTAAGAAAAGGTATTTTTCCAGTTTTGAGTTTTTCTTCCACTTCCAACAATTTTCCATTAAAGTTCTCCTCACCACCATCTTTGGTATGTACAACAATTTTTCTAGCACTGCTTTCAAAATATGTTATATCAATACAGGGAATTTTATATTCTGCATTCTTATATTGAAACGAAAAATAAAATCTTTGATTGCAAATTTTACGATTTGCATCTAAAAATATTTTTTCAAAGTTGGAGTAGTCTATAGGTTTCTTGATAAACGCAAAAACATCTAATCCGAATAGCTCCATCATATATTTGTCATAGCTGGAAACATAAATCAATAATACATTTTCATCCATTTTTCTAATATTTTTAGCCGCTGTTATTCCATCTCCATTATTCATCTGAATATCTAAATAAATTAAATCATATTTCGTTCCATCTTTTACTTCTTTTTCTAAGCGTTGCCCACTATAAAAGACATCCAGATCAACTGGAATATCTTCCTTAGCGCAGATTTCATGAATAATATTATCTATTTGACTTGTTATAATTTCTTCGTCATCACAGATTGCTATCTTTATCATTTTGTTCCCCTTTCAAAAGATTGTTGTATATTCCCCATTTGCATTTTATCTTTAGTCTACTCCCTATTTTTCTATTACACAATGTCCAATTGCATATTCTAAAAACATTCCAATTAACTCATTTCTACTTCTGCCTGTTTTCGTAGATATAGCATCAATCTGAACAACAAGTTCTTCTTTCACTCTTATTGAAAATACTTTGTATCCATCTTCCCCTTTCGGCTTCTTCGGTTTTATAACTAAATTGTCATTACTCATATTGCACGTCCATTTAATCATATATTATGCTCACTTTCTGATTAAATATATGTTATGCAATATGTTATAATTTTATGTTACAACAAAATACATAAAAATTTACTTCATTCTAATATCGAAAATTTTCTAAAACATTCATATTAATAATCTCATTTCAAAAGGAAAAATTTCAGAGTATCGAATCTCTTACTAACAAATGCCACCTAAACAACAAATAAACACAAAAAAGACCAGACTCAGATAAATGAACTGATGTCCAATCTTTTTATAATTATTATGATATTGGTTTATACAACTAAATAGCATCTATAAAATTTACAACACTAAATCTCCACTGTCAAAAAATAATTCCTACTAGATTTCATTCTCTTCTTGTATAGGAATAACTACAATACTTTAACATATCTTTTTTAATATTTCAAGCTACAACTCCTGCTTTTCAAAAACCAAATATGATGCCATACCAGATATTATTATATAAACCAAACTAGCTATAGCAATTTTAACATATTGTTCATTTTGTCCATCTGCAACCATCTGTAAAAATTGTAAAGGAAATATTTTCACATAACTCAATGGAAGCATGGACAATATACTCATCAAAAGTATAAACGCAACATTAAATGCAATAGATTTAATTACACTTCGACCAATAGTCGCCAACAAAAACATGCATGAGATTATTGAAGCATAAACAACAATATAAAGAAAACTTGTAAAAAAATTACTCCATTTTATATCATCCACAAATATAACGCACGGGAAAATACTTGCAACTCCCCCATGTAAAGCAACTACTACTATTCCAACTAATAAAAAAATAAAATACTTTGATAAAAAAATTTTAATTCTACTAATACCCATTCCAACCAATATACGATAACTATTACTACTATAATCGCGATTTATCAACATAGTTGCTAAAACGGCAAAGTAAAGCATTATTACAGCAGATGCTCCCACAAAAACCATAACTAATACTTCTTCAATACTAGCCACTCCCATTTGTGGTAACATTATACCTAAATAGAGTGCAACAGGAATTATTACCATAAGCAATATAAACAGATTTTTAGAATGAAATAATTTATATATCTCAGCTTTTAACAATATCCATCTGCTCCTTCCTTAGTTAATCGAAAAAAATAGTCTTCGAGTGTCTCTTGTTTAATATAATATTCAAGAATTTTAAAATTCGCTTCATGCAACAATGATAAATAATTGTACGTTGAATTATTCATATAATCAAATTGAATTATACTTTGATTAATAGAATTTGCTGTTATACTATATTTTTTTAAAAAATGTATTATATCATTTTCTCTATCTTCATGAACTATAACAACCTTCTTTTTGCACTTTTCCTGTAATTCTTGTGCTGTATGCTGCACAAGCAAATTTCCTTTATGCAATATACCTAATCTTGTGGATACTTGATTTAGTTCTGTTAGTATATGGCTAGAAATTAAAATAGTAATACCTTTTTCTTTGTTCAACCGCCCAATCAAGTTTCTCATATCCACTATACCATTTGGATCAAGACCGTTAGTAGGCTCATCTAATATCAAAAACTGAGGCTCTCCAATCAACGCCATGCCTATTCCCAATCGTTGCCGCATACCTAAAGAATATTTACTCACTTTGCGAAATCTAACATCATACAAACCGACTATCTTTAAAATATCTTCAACCGCTGATTTATCTTTAATATTTTTTGCCAATCGCACAAATTCCATATTTTCATATCCTGTCATATCTCCATAATACGCAGGAGTTTCAATAATAACTCCCATCTCTTTGCGTATATCTTGTATATGTCGATTAGATACACCCATAATAGAAATTTTCCCATCTGATGCCTTTATACTACCTGCTATAATCTTCATAAGCGTAGTTTTTCCAGCACCATTTTCACCTATAAGCCCAAAAACATCTCCTCTATGAATTGAAAAAGAAACCTGATTCAAAACCATACAATTTTTATATTTTTTTGATAAATCTTTAGCTTCAAAAACTATATCTGACTTCATTATTATTCATCCTTTACATATCATTAATCGCCGTAAATATAATATAAGCTATATAATAATCCCTTTTCAGAAATTAGTTCATCAAAAGTTCCTTGTTCAACTATATGTCCTTGGGATATTATATAAATTTTATCATATTTTTGTAGCACTCTTTTGACTAATCTATGCGTAATGGAAATAACTGTTTTATCCGAATCCAACACTAGATTTTCAATTTTGTCCATATTTTCATTGTCAAGTTGACTAGTAGCCTCATCCATTAGTATTATCGGACAATTACTTGTAAACGCTCTTGCCAATGATAATCTTTGTTTTTCGCCTCCTGATAATAATACACCATTTTCACCAATAGTATTTTTCATATCAATAAATTGAGATAATTGTACAGCCCTTAATGCCTTTTCAACTTTTTCTGGCGAAACAGATTGTCATGCGTCGAATTATAGTTCCCACCTACGGCAGATTTACCGCAGATTAAATTCGGCAACTCCTTTACATTATCTATACTTGCGTGCTGTATTTTACGGCACGTTTTTTTCTGTCCTATTGACCATTCTCTCCGATTCCCTTATA
>JBGVED010000009.1:0-1642 GCA_045119835.1 Bacilli bacterium
TATGCATCAAAACACCTTAAACATTAAGGCTAATGATTTAGTAACCATTCAATAATTTGTTTTCGGTATTGTATCAATTCATGATATTGATATAATACCGACACTATCTAAAAAAGTCCTTGTAGCTCAGTTGGATAGAGCGTTCGCCTCCTAAGCGAAAGGTCGCGCGTTCAATTCGCGCCAAGGACGCCACCTGTTAAATAAAGGTAAATACCTTACTTATTCCAAGTCCAAACATCTAATATATTTTATCTTTGTAATTTTTTTCTCATCAATTTAAGTTTGGCAATTAAAAGATCTTTTTATCTCCATCATTAATTTTGTAATCTCCATCATTTATGCTATAAATGATGGAGATAATTTAAAAATGAAGGAGATTACGAATGAGAGATTTTGACTATAGAGATGCCCCCAAAAAACTTCTAACTCCTGAAATTTTAAAGTTATTTGCTCAACTTTATGAGCATAAAGGCAAACAGGAACTTTTTATAGAAGCAAATATTGACGAACTAAAAACACTATTAAATGTAGCTCTAATTCAAAGTACAAGCTCATCGAACAGAATAGAAGGCATTTATACAAGTGATAAGCGTATGGAAGAGCTTGTAAATGAAAAATCTGAACCTCGCAACAGATCAGAACAGGAAATTGCAGGATACAGGTTTGTACTTTCCACCATACATGAAAGCTATGAATACATCAACTTAAATCCAAACATAATATTGCAACTGCACCGAGATCTATACTCATATGCAGATGTTGGAGGAACTTTTAAAAACACAGACAATATTATTCAAGAAACAGATGAAAGTGGTAATAAAAAAGTCAGATTTACCCCTGTCAAAGCATATGAAACAAAAGATGCAATAGAAAGGCTCTGTAATAATTTCAAAGAAGCTTGGTATGAGAATAAAATTGATAAAATCATTTTAATTCCGATGTTTATCTTAGACTTTTTATGTATTCATCCATTTAATGATGGAAATGGACGCATGAGTCGTCTTCTTACGCTTCTTCTTTTCTATAAAGCAGGCTTTATAGTAGGCAAATATGTAAGTATGGAAATGCTCATTGAAAAAACTAAAGATACCTATTATGAAGCTTTACTTGAAAGCTCTACGCATTGGCATGAAGGAACTAACAACTATGAGCCATTTGTTAAGTATTATCTTGGGATCTTACTTAAAGCTTACAATGAATTTGAAGAAAGAGTAGAACACTTGAAGCAACGTTCCTTATCCAAGCCTGAGAGAATCAAAAATTTAATTGAGAAAAAAGTTGGAAAGATAACAAAAAAAGAAATTCTAGATTTCTGTCCTGATATCAGCAAAGTTACTATAGAACGTACTTTAACCGAACTTGTAAAAAAAGGTGAAATTACGAAAGTAGGTGCTGGACCTAATACAGCTTATGTACGTAGTTAACAGTATATCTCCATCATTTACCATAAAAATGATGGAGATAATTTTAAAATGAAGAAGATACAATTTTATTAACTTAGAGCTTTATTTCTGGAAGCTCAAAAGTCTTAATTACTTGTTTTGATTCAAATAAGTGTTGTTTTTTCTTAAATCAGCAAGTTAGAAGTTATTTGATTAGCTGTCTTTTTAACCATCTCAACAATACTTGGTAATTTATCTGA
>JBGVED010000010.1:0-3491 GCA_045119835.1 Bacilli bacterium
TGTTATTTTAATACTACTGCAAGTAATGAAGATGTAGATAAAATAATCGACACGAATTTATATGAGCTTTATGATGATGTTCAAAAACTTGTTGATGGTCAAAAAGTTCCTTTTAGCTCTTCAAAATTTGAAAATAATATCACTCAAATTAAATCAAGAGACGATGTATATTGCATACTTGTTTGCTTAGGTTATTTAGCGTGCATTGATCTTCCAACTGACTACATAAAAGAATTAGATAATTATAGAAAGATTGCTGGAAATGCTATTAAAAAATTCAATAAGTTAGCTTTTATTCCTAATAAGGAGATAATGACAATTTTTGAACAATACACAATAGATAGTGAAACTTGGAAGAAAACATTAGAATCAATCAATAAAGCTAAAAAAATAACCTTAAGCTTACTCCAAATGGATAAAGAAAGAGTAGCTAAAGATTTTACAGAGTTTTATTTAAGTGGTTTTATAGCAAAAAATGATAGAACCAAAGAAGCAAACCTTAGACTTGCATTTATAACTTTCTTAAAACCATATACTGAAAATAATTATACTGTTAAACCTGATGAAAGTGCAGGACTGGGGTACGCTGATCTAGTATATTATCCATTGCCTTTTACTAACATTAAACCCAATTTCCCAATAATTATTGAGTTTAAGATTGATAAGAATACGGATATCGCTTTAAAACAAATTAAAGATAGACAATATTATGAAGATTGTATTCCATCATATAAAGATATAATTTTAGTGGCAATCAACTATAATTCAAAAGCTAAAAAATGCGAATGTAAGATTACTAAATACTCCGATTTAGAGCCAAATTTAAAGTAATTTAAATTATAGTTTTTTAGTCACTAATTTTGATTTAAAACTTTCTTATTGAAAATAAGATAGTAAAGTAAAAATATAAAAAGGAATTGCTTAAGCCTAGAGCTTGTAGCAATTCTTTTTTAATCTTTAAACCCTGAAATACGAACAATAGCCACTAAACTAAATTAGCCTAAGATTCTTTAAAGTTTAGTACTACATACAATACTAATGTTTTAAAAGTGTTGATTTATAAGAAGAAATCAACACTTTTTTGTTTTATGGTGTATCAAAAAGTGATATAATGTAGTACTATTAAATACTACATTATACTATTTTCAGTGTGTTAAAAATGCCTACTTTGAGAATTCAGAACCTAAAAATCGATCCAAATACAAAAAAAATTATTTCTGGCAGTGCAGCAATCAAGGAAAGTAAGTACCTTCCAAAAGAAAAATGGATCCAGTGTAAGGATTCAGCGAAGAAGCCTTATCATTCGATTTCTGTTACCAGAGAGAATTTAGGCAGGGTTTTATATCTGTCTGAAGATAGAAAAAAAGGTATTTTTAAATCGCCTACACGCGGTATTGTTTACTATGATTCTTTGAACGATGAGTTTAGTCAGGTAGATAAAAATGATGAACGGATAATGCATCTGTCAGCAGAAATTTTTCCAGAACAGAATGTGCATACAGTTTTTGGAGACAGCTATCTTTTGCTACACTTCTTAAGAAAATCGAAACTTCTAGGAGTTTTGCGCAATGCTTTTAAGAATAACGAAAATTATGAACGTTTGATAATGCATATTTTTCATGGAATTTTAAGGGATGGTAGTAAAATCCAATGTTCACATTTTATTCAAAAATCTTACGCCTCATATTATCTGCGAGAAGTTTCACTTCCCTCGTTAGGCAGTGATTTTAAGTTCTTTTCTGATATGGGTGCAGATCATTGCAGGCTCAAGTTTTTTAAGCAGTTAACAAATCATCTGAAAATGATCTACCCTAATTTTGGCCGTGGATGTTTTGTTGATTCAACTCCTTTACCAAATGACATAAAGGATAATCCTTTCAACGCATTGTGCAGTCATGGAGTGACAAGCACTTCTGTGCAGACACGTTTAGTTCTTATTCTAGATCAGGAAACAGGGTTGCCTGTTTGGTTCGAAATAATCCCAGGGAATGTTCTTGATCTGAGTACAATTGCAAACATTGCAGAGAATGTATATACCAGCGTTGGTGTTACTGTAGAATCGGTAGTACTTGATGCCGGCTATGTGACACAGGATTTACTGAAATCTCTCAATTCAGAATCCGTGCAAGCAGAAGATAGTGATATAAAGAGAATCCGGGTAATGACGGCAAGAATGCCTGCTAAAAAAGGATATCCTTATAAAGATTTGTATGAAAAAAACAAAAGAAATATAGTCAATCACAAAGGAGACTTTATTAGAGAAGGTCATTCATATTTTGGAAAAAAGGAAACTGTGGAGATATTCGGTACATCAATCAATGCGTACGTTTATGTTGATCGTCTAGCGGCACAAATAAGGTATGATGAGTATCTCAAGAAACATGAAGATGAATTTAACAGTCTGACAGCTAAAGAAAAGAACTGGGTTGCAGTAAAGAACGGTTATTTTATCCTGCTATCAAATAGGGATACTACACCTAAGGAGTTACTGTGTGACTACTTTGAAAGAACCAAAATTGAAAACGTGTTTAAAACTTCGAAAGAGTATCTTCAGTTGCTACCACTGTCAAAATGGAATGAAACATCCGTGAGAGGGAAGATTTTTGCTGATATTATAAATACGATAATACTACTGCTTCTACGGAAAGAAATAAGAGCATCAAAGATTTCTACCTCAGAACTATTCGGGGTAGCTCAATCATGGATGTGCTTTTACAGTCGCAGAAACGATGAAATTTTGATTGAAACTCCAAACTTACAAACAAAAGAGCTATGCAAGTTGCTAGGGATAAAGAAAATCCCGATTAACATAAAAAATTTCGCTACGGAAATAGAAAACTTTTATCAAGGAAAATAACTTATAGAACAATGAAGCTTGTAGTACCATTATTTGTGTAGTACTAGATTTGCAAAAATCTTAGGATAATTTATAATTTTTCTTTTTTCTAAAAATAATCGTGTTAGAATTACTCTTTTTTTTTAGTGTTATTGAGCAATCTTTTATTTAGAAAAAATCTAATCTTTAATTGATTTGGATTTTGATTAATTGCGTTAAGGATTGTTTGGTTTATATTTTAAAATTGAAAAGGATTATAACGATGAAAGTTTGTAAAAAGTGCGGTTTTGAGAATTTAGACGATGCTAATTTTTGTGCTAATTGCCAAAATGATTTAAATTTAGAAGGTGGCGAAATCTTAAATAAAAATGCTCAAGATGTTTCTTCATCAGTAAATGAGGCACAAGAAAAAATCCAAGTTAATACACCACTAAACGATTTAAGAAGACAAAAATCAATTATGGGTTTAACTTTAGCAGCGTTTTTTGCACAAGGCATGATTAGTGGTAAGATTAATTACAACTTTCCCAATTCGTATAGACTATACCCGAATTGGGAAGTTTTTGCTCTCACACAATGGAAGCTAATCCGCTAGTTCGATTAGCCCTAAAGTATTAAGCAATTTCTCATGTGAAACGTTTATATTTATTAATGA
>JBGVED010000011.1:0-1586 GCA_045119835.1 Bacilli bacterium
AAACACTATCACCAATTTCAATTTTTTTTAATAGCCCCATATCCTCACCTGCTTCATTTACTTTCAAAATATTTTAACATCATCCCCAACTAACAGCAACAACTTTTTTACTGACAAAAAATATAATACAAAATTAAAAAGCTGGCTTCTCACCACCCCTTATTTAACACTTTTAAATAATCATCCAATAACTTCTTAGCATCAGAACTTTCAATCAAACTATCTCTCCATTTATTCATCGCATATCCTGTTTCAATTCCTTTTACTCCTAGTTTTTCTTCAACAAACGCATTCGCCTGTTTTCTAGCATAATTTTTCTTATTTATTAACTCCTTAACAAATGACTCAATTTCTACAGGAATAGGTCTCCCTTCTTCTTCACAGTCGGCAATTATACTCATATAATGATTATATCTTGCATCATCTTCATATGAATACAATTCAACCCATTCTCCAAATTCATTTATATAATATGGTTTTATAGCAAGAGTATAATTTCCTGTAAAAGGATTAATAATAACAACAATAGTTGACCTTCCAAATTTAATGCTTTTTCCCATATCTGTACAAGAACTTCCCATTATTAATTCCTCTGAACCTTTAGCAACAATACTTTCATTCATCAAAACCATCCCTATCTTTAATCATCTAAATCATTTTTTATTAATTCCCAATCATAAGAAGTACCAGAATAATAACTACCAGTAGACCATGAGACTTTCTTACTTTCCACGCTTACCACTAAAGTACACCTATCATAATTACCAGCACCAAAACACAAAGCACCATAAAAAGTATTATCTTTAACAACAATATTTTTCTCATTTAATTCTTTTTTTCTAACTTCACTAACTTCTTCTTTATCATTAAAATCAGTATGCCAATCTTCATACTCTTCTTTTAAATAATATTTATTAGCTTCATCTAGTATAGCACTTAAAGTCTCTCCCTCATACTCTACTAAGCCATAACTTATCCCATCACTTGTCTTCATTTGACCATTTTCTAAAATCGAATATAATTTCATATATTACTCCTTGTTTTTTTTAAATAGCCCTTTTAATTTTCCTATAAAAGAATTATGGTTAGAAGCATCTATACTAACTTTACTATTTGGAAAAACTCCATCACTTTCGTTATATCCATATTAGCATTTTTACTTAATTACAACAATAAATTACTTATGGCTAGTTAAGCCATACAACATCATAAATAAAAAGTTGAACACATACGCATTCAACTATTATCTTATAATTATAGATTCAAAATATTTCTCTTGGAACTCTGTTAAAGCTCTGATTTGATCATCACTATAGTTTCTTCCATCCTCCATAACTACCAACTTATCGTCATCATCGCTAGTTCTATGAATAATAGCAATAACTCTACCTTCAAACTCATCTAATGGTTTATGTTCTCCTAAAACATAAGCATCTAATTCTTCCCCATCTCCAGAAACAGTATTCGGTATATACCCATAATTAACAGGATATATAAAACCATGACTTGGATGTTTACACCCTAATGGTCTATCCATCTTCACCTTTACTATTTTATTTAAATATTTTTTACTCATAAAACTATCT
>JBGVED010000012.1:0-55699 GCA_045119835.1 Bacilli bacterium
AGTATTCTCTCTTTTCTTGAAGAATAGGTATATGCTGGATAAATAGGATATCTTTTAAACGCTGCTTTTACTTTTCCTGTTAGAGAATCCACTTCGCAAATTCTTTCTATCTCATCATCAAATAATTCTACTCTTATTGTAAAATCATTTGTAGATGCTGGAGCAATTTCAATATTTTCTCCCCTTGCTCTAAAAGTCCCTGGTGATAAATCTATGTCGTTTCTTGTATATTGCGATTCTACTAATTTATCAAACAATTCTTTTCTATCTATGATTTCTCCTTGAACTAAATCAAAAACAAGTGAATTGTATTCATCTGGATCATTTAGTCCATATATAGCTGCAACTGAGGCTACAATTATAGTGTCTTTTCTAGATAAAGCAGAATTAACTGCGCTACTTCTCATCATTTCAATTTCATCATTTGTTAAAGCATTTTTATCAATGTATGTATCAGTTTTAGGAATATAAGCTTCAGGTTGATAGAAATCGAAATTGGAAATAAAGTACTCTACTCTATTGTTTGGGAAAAATTCTTTTAATTCTGCATATAATTGACCTGCTAAAGTTTTATTGTGAGCCATTACAATTGTTGGCTTATTAATATGTTTAATAACATTAGATATAGTAAAAGTTTTTCCAGTTCCTGTTGCCCCTAATAAAACTTGGTGCCTTTTATTCTCTTTTATTCCTTCAACAAGTTTTTTTATAGCCTTTTCTTGGTCTATTGACGGAGTATATTTTGACTTTAAATCGAACATTAAATCACCTCTTTATATGAACAAAAGCTTAGTATTTTTACTAAGCTCCATAATTATTTACAACTTCATTTATTTCATTTGCGTAATCAATAAATTTATCATCATAATTCTTAGCTAATAAATATCTAGTTGTTAATTTATCAAGTTTTCCACTTTCCTCTATTCCATTATCATGTTGATAACTTTTTAGTGAATTTTCTAGGTTTTCATCAAAGAAACTAGTTATTTCTCCTGTATAATAGCCTAATTCTTTCATTATAATTTGTAAATTATAAACATCTATTCCATAATCATTTCTTTTTAATGTGATACTAGGGAAATTTAATAAGTGTATTCCACTACCACTATAAGTAACTTCCGGAGAAACCCCTACCTTTTGAATTGAATTTCCAAGTGGAGTAAACCATAATGCATATGTATAATGAAAATATGTTCCATCAGTAAAATACATTGTTTTTTGAGCACTTCCCTTACCATAAGTTTTTACCCCAACTAAATCTACAACACTCCCCATATTTTCATTTAATGCTGCAGAGAAGGCTTCGGCACCAGAAGCACTTCCATTGTTTATTAAAATAATTATCTTACTAAAATCGTATTTATTATTGCTTGTTGTTTTATAGCTATATGATTCTCCATCTTTATTCTGTGTTGATAAAACAACTTTCCCTTTAGGAAGGAAGAAATCAACACAGTCTACAACACTATGTATATATCCTCCTGGATTATCTCTTAAATCTATAATTAGTTTGTTGTAATTTTCTTCCTTTGCTTCTTGTAAATATTGTTGAAGATATGTAGCGGTATCATCAGCAAATTCGCTTATTCTTACATAAGCAATTTCTTCACTCGAGAAATCTTTAAATACAGTAACAGGACTATATGTTGTTATATAACCAGTTAAAGTAATATCGATGTTTGCCCTTTCAACAACAATCTCTACTTCATCTTTATTAGTAATTAAAGTTTTTATATATTCTGTATCTTTATTTTCTAAAGAATTACCATCAATTGATTTTAGAATATCTCCTTTTTTAAATCCGGCATCTATGTTGATTTTTGATGTAACATCACTAATTATAAAATATTCTTTATACTCACTAACGCTTATCCCTAAGCCTTGATATGAACTCGCTAAAGAACCAAGAGATGTTAAATATCTAGTAAAAGGGTCTTTTTGTGTATCTAGCATTCCATATATTGCTTTATCTATTAATGTTTTATCAATGTTTTCGTCTTCTTTACCATAATACCATTCATCTTTTAAAACAGAATAAATTGTATCTAATTTATTTTTATATCCATCATTTCTATTTGAGTTATTAAAAGCATAGGATACATAAAATCCTATAGAAAAAGCAACGAATGTCACAACAAGACATACAATTATATAGATTTTCTTTTGTTTTCTTGTTTCTTCTTTTAGTTTCTTTGAATAATCTAAAATATCATCCATACTTATTTCCTCCTAGTAATTAACTCCTCAAATCCATTACCATAAGTATTAATTGTTTTGTAAATACTTATAAAGGCATTTTCATCAATCATATATATATTCTTTTTTATATCATAGTATTCTTTTTCATTGAAAACAACTTCTATAACTTTTTTATCATTTCTGGTTATTCCACCTTGCGCTAATATTATAGTTGTTCCTCGTTCTAAAATATTATTTAAATATGAATTTATTTCATCAAATTTATCGCTTACAATATGAGCCATATAACTACTTGTTCCACTTATCGTTATTCTCTCTATTATATATGAGGTTAATAGTACACATACTATTCCATATAAGGCACTTTCTAATGACATACTTACTAAACTAAGAACAATTATAATTGTATCAATAGCGAAAGTAGATATAGAAAGTTTTATTTTAAAATACTTCTTCAAAGCTAAACTAACTACATCGACTCCTCCAGTAGATCCCCCGTTACGATAGACAATTCCTAAGCCAAATCCACACAAAACTGCTCCCGCTAATGTCGCTAATAAAGAATCAGTAATTTCATTTGACAAATCAACAAAATATTCTACATTTGTTAAAATGCTAACTAGCAAAGGATAAATAAGTGTTGATAGTAGTGTTTTTAAAGCAAATTCTTTTCCTAAAATTAGAAAGCCTATAAAGAACAAAGCCCAACATAAAATTATAATTATTATTTCAGGCTCTATTTTAAATATCGACTCTATAATAAGAGATATTCCACTTGTTCCTCCATTTACAATACCATGAGGCAAAATGAATAAACTAATCCCTAATGCTAGAGAAATATTTCCTATAATTATAAACAAAAAACTTACTAATTTTTGCTTACTTAACTTCATAAATTATTCCCCCATTTTTAAATATGCGCTTATAAAGCCATCAATTTCTCCATCCATTACTTTTTTTACATCGCTAACTTCATAATCACTTCTGTGGTCTTTAACCATTGTATATGGGCAAAAAACATAACTTCTTATTTGTGAGCCCCATTCATTAGCCATATTTTCTCCCTTTAATTTACTAATTTCTTTTTTCTTTTCAAGTAGCATAAGTTGATATAATTTTCCTTTTAAAATATTCATACAGTATTCTTTATTTTGAATTTGAGATCTTTGGTTTTGACAACTTACTACAATTCCAGTAGGAATATGAGTAATTCTAACAGCAGAATCTGTTTTATTTATGTGTTGTCCTCCCGCCCCACTTGCTCTATAAGTATCGATTCTTATTTCTTCTTCTTTTATTTCAACTTCTATATCATCTTCAAATTTAGGGGTAACATCTACAGAAGCGAACGATGTATGCCTTCTTTTTGAAGAATCAAACGGAGATATTCTTACTAATCTATGTACTCCTTTTTCTCCTTTTAAAAGTCCATATATATTTTCCCCTTTAATTTCAAAAGTAACGCTTTTTATTCCTGCTTCTTCTCCTGAAAGATAATCTAAGATATCTACTTTACAATTATTTTTTTCACACCATCTTACATACATTCTAAAAAGCATATCTGCCCAGTCATGAGATTCTGTTCCTCCTGCTCCTGGATGAATTTCCAAAATAGCATTGTTATTATCAAAAGGTCCACTTAATAAAATTTCTAACTCCATTTTTTCTAAGAGTTTATCGGCATTTATTAATTCTTCATCAGCCATTTCAATCATCTCATCATCATTACTATCTAAAAAATCTTTTATATCACTATACCAATTTTCTAGTTTTGTTATTTGAGATAAATTCTCTTTATTTTTATTTAATGTTTTTAAAACTTGTTTTGCGTTTTTTGTATCATTCCAAAAATCATCTTTGTTACTTTCATTTTCTAACTTTTCTATTTCACTTAAAAGAGAGTTAATGTTTAAACAATCTTTTAAATCACTAACTCTTTTTATGGAATTATTACAGTTTACTCTTAATTCATAAACCTCTCTAGCCATGAAATTAAACCTTACTTCCTTCAACTTTTACTATTTTCATATTTAAAGTATACATTGTTGTTTCTAAAGAAATGTTATTTGCCATTTGTTCAAACATTTTGTAGCCCTCATTAATATAAGTATTTAATGGATCTTGTTGAGCATAAGCCATATAGTTTACACCTTGTCTTAATTTAGACATATTGTCTATATGTTGAGTCCAATGTTTGTCTACAATTGAAATAGCAATTTTCCTTTTTAAATCGTTGAAATGTTCTTCTGGTATATCTTGATTTTTGCTTTGGCAAATTGTTTTAAATATACTAGTAAGAGCCTGTTTTACATCTTCAATTGATTTATCTTTATAATCATCTTTATTTAACAATAAATCTATTTTTAAGTACTGTTTAATAAATTCTCTTAATTTTTCAAAATCTATTTCTGGTTCACTATCTACATAGTAAATAGAATTGTCTATTAAGAATGATGCAGCATTTGTGTGAAGTTTATCAATAACTATACTTGGGTTTTCACTACCTAAGATATCATCTCTTTGCTTATACATAATTTCCCTTTGTTGTCTTAAAACTTCATCGTATTTTAATACGTATTTTCTGCTATCAAAAGCAGCTCCCTCAACTCTAACTTGGGCACTTGAAATTAATTTTGTAACTAGAACACTATCAATAGCCTCATCTCCTAAAGAAGCAAACAATCTATTGTCTTTTAAATTTCCAAATCTCTTCATTAAGTCATCTTCTAAAGAAACGTAAAATCTTGAATAACCAGGGTCTCCTTGTCTTCCACTACGTCCTCTAAGTTGGTTATCTACACGTCTTGATTCATTTCTTTCACTACCCAATACTGCTAATCCACCTAGTTCCTTTACACCTTCTCCAAGTTTAATATCGGTACCACGTCCAGCCATGTTTGTTGCTATTGTAACAGCTCCTTTTTGACCAGCTTTTGCAACTATTTCTGCTTCTCTTTCATGATTTTTAGCATTTAATACTTCGTGTTTAATTTTTCTTTTACTTAATCTTTCAGACAATACTTCACTTACATCAACAGATGAAGTACCAACAAGAATTGGTTGTCCTGTCTGGTGTCTTGTTACAACCTCTTCTATTAAAGCTTTGTATTTAGCTTCTGTTGAATTGTAGACAAGATCTGTATCATCAATTCTTTGAATAGGTTTATTAGTTGGTATTTCTAAAACTTTCATGTTATAAATTTCTTTTAATTCTTCTTCCTCTGTTTTAGCAGTACCTGTCATACCGGATAATTTTTTATACAATCTAAAGAAATTTTGATATGTTATTGTAGCAATAGTAATAGTTTCTTGTTTTATTCTAACTCCTTCTTTTGCTTCAATTGCTTGATGCAACCCATCGCTCCATTGTCTTCCTGGCATTAAACGTCCAGTAAACTGGTCAATAATAATTACTTCTCCTTTTACAACTGTGTAGTCAACGTTTCTTTGCATAATATAATTTGCTCTTAACGCTTGATTTATATGATGCACTAAAGAAGTATTCTCAACAGAGTTAAAGTTTTCTATATTAAATACTTTTTCGGCATGTTTTACACCTTCATCGTTTAGATAAATATTTTTAGTTTTTTCATCTAAAGTATAGTGATGTGGTTTTAAACTTTTAGTAAATTTATCTGCTTGAGTGTATAATTGATGAACATTTTTACTTCCTCCAGAAATAATCAAAGGAGTTTTTCCTTCATCTATTAAAATAGAATCACACTCATCCACTAAAGCAAAGTTTAATTCTCTTAAAACTTTATCATTTAAAGAAGTTACCATGTTATCTCTTAAGTAGTCAAACCCAACTTCACTTCCTGTTGTATATGTAACATCACATAAGTATGCTTCTTTTTTCTCACTAGGAGTTAATTCTCTAGCGTTTATACCAACTGTTAAACCTAAGAATCTATAAATTCTGCCCATCCACTCAGCATCACGTTTTGCTAAATATTCGTTTACTGTAATAATGTGAACTCCTTTTCCTTCTAAGGCGTTTAAATAAACAGCCATTGTCGCAGTTAATGTTTTTCCTTCTCCAGTTCTCATCTCAGCAACATCGCCTTCATTTAAAACTAAAGCACCCATTACTTGGACTTTATATGGAAATTCATTATTAACTCGTTTTGCAGCTTCTCTTGCAACCGCATAAGCTTCAAATTTGATATCTTCTAAAGTTTTACCTTCTTTTAATAAGTTTCTAAAATATTGTGTCTTCCCTTGCAACTCGCTATCACTTAATTTTGAAATTTCTTCTTCATAGCTTAAAACAAGATCCGCATCTTTATCTATTCTTGCTAAATGTTTTTTGTCAACTCTAAATAATTTATTTAACCAATTACCCATAACTTCACTCCTCATTTAATATTTTAACATGTTTTACATGTTTAAATATATGTATTAGTCTTTTTTATAGTTTTTATTTTAACATATTTTTAGCAAATATGTTATCAATTTAAATTAAAAGGAGCACCTTAGCACTCCTTAAGTTTTATTGAGTTATTGCAACAACATTTTGAGCTTGCAATCCATGATCAGTTTCAAGAACATCAAATTCTACTTCTTGACCTTCTTGTAGGGTTTTATAACCATCTAATACTATTTGACTGTAATGAACAAAAATATCATTACCTTCTCCTCTATTTATAAAACCATAACCTTTGTTTGCATTAAACCATTTAACTTTTCCTGTCATACTATTACATCCTTTCCTTCCATATAGGTTTTGCAACATTAAAAATAATACTTTTTTTCTTTATATTATTTCAAACTATTTCGTTCTTCAAAATCCGACAATTACTGGATAAAACAAGCACTTTTTTATCTATGTTTGCTGGTATTTGACTAATCATCGCTTTTATTGTCGAACCACTTGTGAGTACATCGTCAACAATAAGCACTCTTTTTACCCCATTCAACATACTTTTGTCGATTTTTATAACATTTTGAATGTTTGCTCTATCTATCAGATTCTTGTCACTTTGCTTCCATTCTTCACTTTTAATAAAACATTTTATAATTTTTAAATTAAGTCCATTGAATATTTCTTCTAAATGATTAAAATCTCTTTTTTGTTCTATAGATTTATTAGAGGGCGCTAAAACTATAGCATACCTTTTATACTTTCTTCTTAACTTAGAAACATTAAAATTTAGAAAAACTCCTTTTAATAGATAATCTCCCAATCCTTTATATCTATACAAAATATCTTTAAAAAATTCATCATAGTAATATAAAATCAAACCTTTTACACCAAGAATTAAAAATTTATCATTTCTTATTTTAAAGCTATTTAAACAGTCATAGCATATTGGATATGCATTTATCAAAGAATTGAATGTTTCTTCTATATTATTGTCGCAGACTAAACACTTATTCATTACAATCTTTTATTTTTTTGATAGTCTTTTTAATTTCTTTATTTTTCTTTTTGCAAATAAACATAATCTCTCCTTTATTGTAGATTTTATCCCTACCGACTCTTCCAGAAATCTGAATCAATGTATCTTTATT
This sequence comes from Bacilli bacterium, assembly GCA_045119835.1. GTDB lineage: Bacteria > Bacillota_I > Bacilli_A > RFN20 > DUOF01 > CALVUJ01. Next base: position 7,714 of record JBGVED010000012.1, read on the forward strand.
AAACAAACTATTATCAGCATTATAAACTATAACTTGCACATCTTTTATTGTTATTCCTCTCTCTAAAATTGTTGTGGTAAATACTATCCCTTTTTTCATTAATTTTATTTTAGATAATATTTCTTCTCTATGTTCACACTTAGAGTTAACTAAATAATTATATTTTATTTTTCTAGCGATTTTCTTCTGACATTTAATTGTTGGAAAATAAACAAGTACAACTTTCTCTTTATATTTCTTCAGCAATCTTTTTAGTGAAAGAGTCATATTAATAGAAACAATGCATTTAGGAAGTGGCAAATCATAACCGTGATATCTTTTATTTAAATAATGTTTTTTTATGTTTAAATCTTTTTCAATATATAATGGCATCGTCGCACTTAAATAGACAAATAGCTTTGAACATTTATGTACAATTTCTTTTAAAACTTTGTCGTTGTTATAAGGAAAAGCGTCTACTTCATCTATTATTAAAATATCAAAATAATTTATGTATCTAAAACTTTGATGGGTGGTAAAAATAATCACATCTCCCTCTAAAACTTTGTTATTCCCTCCATAGACTGCTACTACGCTTACATTAAAATCTTTGCTTATCCTCTCTTTTAATTCTATAACAACATCTTTTCTGGGTATTGCTATGCCTATCTTTTTATTGCTATTTAAGCAATACTTTAATAATTCATAAATAATCTCTGTTTTTCCAGCTCCGCATACGGCATTAATTGCGCAATTTTGGTTTCCTTTTACATTTTCAATGATAAAATCGCTGGCTCTTTTTTGTTCATTAGTCAATTCATATTTTAAGCTATATTCTCCTTTATTAATAATATAGCTTTCATCTGCTTTTTGGCTTTTATAATTTAAACATTTACGGCAATATAATTTATTCTTTAAATAGTAAAAATAATTTTTGTCTCTGTTAGAGCAAATTGGGCAAACCTCTCTCATTTTTTCTCCTTTCATTAATATTAATAGAGAGAATTTTTATTTTGTAACAAAAAAAAGCTGTTTTTTACAGCTTTTAAATTTTTCTTAAATAACAACGTCTTTTTCTTATAAGTTCTGCGTCGTAATTTTCCCATTGGCTTCTAACTTTATAATTAGTTTCTAACTCTGGTCCTGTTTCAGCAAACTTTATTCCATCTTCCATTGCACACTTTGTTACATCACTCATTAATATAGCATTTAGTCCATATCCTTGATATTCTTCTTTAATTGCTACTATATACATTTCTAAAGTGTCATTTTTCTTTAACGCTTTTAATAAATGGAACCAGCCAAATGGGAACATCTTTCCCTTAGCTTTAATGCTAGCTTTCGCTAAAGATGGAACTAAAACGCCAAATCCTACAACTTTATCTTCTTTATCTACAATAATTGGAACATATTTTAAATCTACAAGACCTATGTATTGATCTATAAATTGTTTTATTTGTTTATCTGTCAACATTACTGTTCCATGCAAAGCGTAAAAAGCTTTATTATATACATCAAAAGCATCATAAATATAAGGAAGTATATCTTTTGCTTTTTTAAATTTTAATAATTTAAAACCAAATTTTTTTAAAACCGCATCTTTTACCCTTTCTATTCTAGGATCAATTTTTTCAGGGATCTTTACTAAATACTCAACATTATCAACATCTTTTTCAAATCCTAACTCTTCCATATGTTTAACGTAATAAGGATAATTGTAACTAGTTATAGACATTCCTATTTTATCAAACCCTTCGATTAATAAACCATGTCTATCGAAATCAACAAATCCTAGAGGGCCTGCAAAAGTATCCATGCCTTTTTCTTTTCCCCAATTTCCAATATATTCAAACATTGCTTTACTAACTTCTATATCATCTATTACATCAAAATGTGTAAAACGCAAATGTTTTTCATTTACTTTTTCATTATATTTATAGTTTATAATACCTACTAATCTACCAACAACTTTATTTTCTTTATAAGCTAAAATTATAACTGAATCACAGTATTCATACGCACCATTTTTCTTTCTATCAAATGTTACTTTAATATCGCTATGAAGTTGAGGAACATAGCAATCATTTCCTTTGTATAAATCATCCGCAAATTTAATGAATTTATTTAAATCTTTTTTTGTTTTAACTTCTTTTATAATAATATTTGACATATAATCACCCTCACAAGAAAATTTTAACTTATTTGTTGTTAATTTCCAATTTATTTAAATGTTTTTTTTATTTATAGTATAATATGTTTGGTGAAGCAAATGAAAATGCAAGTAAAAGATAGTATAACTAATGAAATAATAATAACTAAATCTAAATTTATAACATTTCTTTTCCCTGTTTTTTCTTTAGAAGAGATTAAAGAAAAATTAAATGAATTCAAAGAAAATTATAAGGATGCTACTCACATTTGCTACAGTTACATTCTCGATGAAAATACTTTTAAATATTATGATGATGGCGAACCCAGTTCTACTGCTGGAGCCCCTATTTATCAAGTTTTAAAAGGCAATGATTTGGTGTATACTATGTGCGTTGTTATTCGCTATTTTGGAGGCACAAAATTAGGTGTTGGAGGACTTGTTAAAGCTTATAGTAATAGTTGCATAGAAGCCTTAAAAAAAGCTAATATATCTATGTATGAAACTTTAGATACTTATATATTATCAACCAACTATTCTTTCTATGATAAACTTGAATATTTTTTAAGAAGCAACAGCATAGATATAGTAGAAAAAAGTTTCGATGAAAAGATAACTTTAAAAATAAAAACAAATGAAAAAAGCCTCGAGTTAATTCGAGACTCCTTTTCTTATAATATCAAAATAGAAAAACTATAAATTAAATGCATTTTTGAAAAATCCTGTTATTACCCCTACTAATGTTGTTGCAGCGTAGGTTATAGCAACACCTATAACCAACCATTTTAAAGCGCCAACTTTTTCTCTTCTTAAAGAAGCATCATCTGCTCCTTTTACAATTTGAACCCCTAATATACCACCTTTTACTACTAAATACAAACCAGTTACAATATATATAACCGGCAAAATTATAAAGTTTGTTATTTCTTTAATTTTTTCTAGTAGAGATCTAATTCTAGAATCCTTAATTGTTGCATCTTTATCAGCACCATTAAGATAAGTATCTTCTGTATCAACAATTTGTACTGAACTTATTGATGGGGAACCATATATGCTTTCAGTTCCTGTGTATGCATTACTTGTGCCAAAAAAAGCTTCCACTCGAACACGATACTCATAATCCCCTTCTAAATTAAGATTGAATTCATAAGTGCCTGAACCTTTATATGGGGTGTTTGAATCTGATTCTAAAATAGTTTTTGCAGAATAACCTCCGTTATCGCACATTTCTCCTTTTACACAATAATAAACATCTATTTTTCTTAATCCATATTTATATTCTACGTAAACTTTTCCATTTTTATAGATTTTCATCGAACTTATGGTTTCTCCGAAAATATCTTCATTTACTGTCGAATCCACAATTGATGAAGCCTCTACAATTTCTTGATTAATAACATTTGTAAATAACAAGGTTACTATTAGTAGTAAAGTAAATTTAAATACTCCTTTTTTCATATTATTCCCCTATATAATCTTGGACTAATTTTATAAGAGGCTTTAAGGCAAATAATACAATAAGAGCAAGAGCTATTCCAATTAAAATGTTACGAAGTTTTTTAACACTTTCTTGTCTTTCTTGTGGTTCATCTGAAGATTTTACAATCTTATATCCTAATACTGCAATGCTTATACCAGCAGCAATTAATAATATTGTTATTAATGTAGGGATTAGAGTATCATATATAAGAGCCTCCACATCGCCTGCTCCACCTTCTACTTTTGAATTATCTACTTTTACATAAACAGTACCATTAGTTCCTCCTATTTTATTACTAGGAATAACTTCTCTAGATGCAACATCACCTTTGTAAATTCTATTTCCAATAAGAGTTATATATTTCATATTTGCAGCTGAGCAATCATTGTAGTCTTTTTTTACTGATTCACTCACATTCCAAGGATCTGACACTCCACAAATATATCTATAAATTCTAGAATAGACTGAAACATGTTGTTTTGGTTCCCTATTTCTATTATCTGTTCCTCTTCTTACAACACACTTTTCATCACTTTCTCCACATTCAACACTATCTACATCATAATATAAGTATTTATATTGAGTTGAACTAGTGCTAGCAGTTTTTTCAACGTTAATAAATGATGCGATAAATTCTAGTTTTAAAATTTCTTCATAATTAAAATAATTAAATAGATGAATTGTTTTTGTAGCTGTTAGTTTTTGGTTGCCATTTTCGTCTTTTTCATCATTGTAGTCTCCACCAACATGTATTATTTCTGGCTTTGAAACAAATGTTTCGCAAGCATTGGCTGATGAAGCATATTTAGAACAGCTATAAACAAAAATCATTACTTCAGCAAACCCATGAGAGTACGTTATCTCTATCTTCCCTTTTTCAGATACCGTTATTTTATTAACAATATTACGCTCGTATTGATTCTTCTTTGGAACTGTATAATTATAAACAGATATGGTACCCTCAGCAGGAGCATATAAAGCTTCTACTTTATAATTTGAATAATAAAATCCACCAACAATAGTAAATAATAAGATAAAAACAGATATAATAAATTTAGATGTTTTCTTCATTTTCAATACCTTCTTCCTTATTAAAATTATATCTATTATTTTACTTTGTTGCAATAAATCTTATTTTCAAATGTCTATTATTGGGTAATATTAGCAAAATTTATAATTAAAAACTCTAGTTTCCTAGAGTCTTAATTTATACCTTTAATTTCTTGGCTATAATATTTATTTGGATTTATAATTTTTTCATTTTTCATTAAAGAAAAGTGTAAATGATTATTTAGTGTAGCATCTATGGTATTAGTTCCTGCTTTTGCTATAAGTTCCCCTTGTTTAACATTGTCTCCAACATTTACTTTAACATCAGTTAAACTTCCGTATATAGCAGTCAAACCTTGATCATTTTTAATATAAACCATGTATCCGTATAAAGGGTCTAATTTCCTTTCACTTACAACTCCACTAAAAGCAGCAACCACATCAAAATTAGTGTTGTTATAAGAATACTCCATTGCGGTTGATGGGGTATACTTTCCTTTATATTCAAGGATTGATTGTTGTTGTATTTCTTCACTATCATTTGTATCAAAGAAATATCTTTCAACTTTAGCATTTACACTAAAAGGTTTTAACAGTTTTTCAACTACAACAACAGGAGTCTGCGGATCTTTATTTTGATCGTTTTGATCATTTTTGTTTTCATCATCAACTGATGGATTTACCACTACAAGCTCTCCTTCTTTTTTATTTGAGAAAATCATTATTCCTCCAAATAAAAATATTGCTAAAATAGATACTACAATTGCAGCTTTTACTTCTTTTGTTAATGACACTTTTTTTAATTTTTCTTTAGCCATTTTTGTTCACCTCAATAAGATTTTTCCCACCTTAATGAAGTTTATTCTTTTTATCTTAAAATTTATTAAAAAAAAGATAAATATTTATTTACCTTTTTCATACTCGTCTATTAAATCAAGTCTCTGTTGATACCTTCCTTCTAAAAAAGAAGTATTCATAAATGTTAATAATAGTTCATAAGCGTCTTTAACATTAGTCTTTTCGGCTGCTAATGCTAAAACATTTATATTCACATGTTCTCTAGCTCTTTTTACATCTTCTTTTTCTTGAGCGCATATACATCTTATCCCTTTTACTTTGTTTGCAGCAATTGTAACTCCATCTCCACTACCACAAATAACTACCCCTAAATCACACTCCTTGTTTTTTACTGATTCTGCCACTTTAAATGCAAAAACAGGGTAGTCACACCTTTCTTCATTAAAACATCCATAATCCTCGAAAGATAAACCTTCCTCTTTCATTTTTTTCGCTAATTCACTTTTTAATATATATCCTCTGTGATCACTACATATAGCTATCTTCATAATCATTCCTCCAATTATATTTAATGTTACACAAATAAATTTTTTTATTCAATTATTTGAGTTTATATTATTTAACGTTTTTTTTGTTGATTAGAACTTATTTTTTCTCTAGTTTCTTTCAATATATTATAATGCGATAATTTTTCCTTTACTTCTTTAGTTTGCCCCCAAATACAATGTTCCTTGAATTCATCAATAACATCCAACATCTTTTCTTTATCAACTTTGCCGATAGCTTTTTCTATTTTTTGTTTCATGCATTTTGCTAAAACTTCTTGTAACAATAGATGGTCACTTTCTTTATTATACTTTTTTATTTCATATAGTTGGCTAAGTAAATTTGTCCATGCATCTTCCTTGTTTTTAAATTTTTCTTTAAAAATCTCATTATAATTATCGTTAAAAAATTGTATTGTGCGTGATGGATTTAAATACATTCCTGTAAATGTAAGTTTATTACCTAGTATAGTTTTTAATAAGTAACCATATTCTGTAATTGCACAATTACTGCTCTCGGCATTTCTAACTATTCTATAAGCACCGTCTTTATAGGTAACATATCCTTGTTTGGTTACATTAGCGCTATCTAAAGACTCTGTTTCATTAAATATTTCATTTAATTCGTCAAATCCTTTAACTTCACGATACGTTTTTATTCCTTTATTTGTACTAGAAAAATGAAATCCACTGGATATATATTGATCGAAATTAGCATATGGATTTTTATCTTTTAATTTCTCATATGTATTTGTAATATTTTCATATTTCCCATGTTTGTAGTTTCTTATTTCATCTATTATTTTTTTATATGCTTGCCTAAATCTTATATCCAAACATTCGTTAGTATATCTAGTTTGAAGAGCATGTTCAAATTCGTGCATCACTACTTTTCTTGCTGCATCCTTACGCAATTGATTAAAATCACTTCTTTGTGTGTCTAAAACTTTATTTAATTGATTTTTTATTTTTTCTTCATTAAAATGAATACTCATATCACTTGGCTGATAATCACCTTTAAATGGAGAATCTTTTTGAAAGGACCAAACATTTCTTAACAATCTATTAAGAAAAAAATCTTCTAATGAATAAACTCCATTATTTGCTTTTATAACATACTTATCATATGGATCATCTGCAATTGTTATGCCGTTAGGAAATGAGGAAGAATATTTGTCTATTAATTGAGGAATAACTTCTTTTATAAGATTAGCATAATTAGAAGGAACGTTTATTGCTCTAGCCCAACAATCTACAAAATCATTTATTTTTTCCCTATTCATTTTACTCACTTCCCTATGCCATAACTAAATTATAAATTTTTTTATAATTTTAGTCACTCAAAAAAGAGAATTTGTTATTTATTAAAGAAAAATTTGGAAAAATAAAACTTAACTCTAATGTTTGAAGTATCACAAGCGTCTTTTTTCAACTCTCCGCTTATTGCCTTACCTTCCCCTTTTCCTACATATACAACAATAACACCATCTTCATATTTTGCTACACTCCCTTCTTTAGCAAATCTATCTATGTTATTTATAACAGCATCTTGATGTAAACTTGGATCCAAGTAATTTATTAGTTGATTATACTCATCTATTAAATACTCTTTATATGTATAAGCTTGTAGTAAATCTCCTGCCGAATTACTATTTGTCACAACTCTATATTGATAAGAAAATTGTTTTGTTGTTTGCAAAATCCCTCCTGCAACTAACCCTGTTGATAAAACTATTGTTGTTATTATTCTTTTTATCATCTATATCACCAAACAAAGTATTGGACAATAAATCGATTTTATACAAAAAAAAATAGGATTTCTCCTATCTTTTTGATTTGTTTGTTTTTACTAATTCTTTTGAACAAGTTACTACAGCACCTGTAATTTGATCTGTGGATGAATTGTATTGATAAGTAAAACCTTTTAAGTCATACCCTTCTTTTTCTAGTAACATTTTAAAGATTTCTTGCACTTCCTCCGCTTCTAACCTTTTAGAGAATTCTCTTTTCTTGCCCAAAGCTTGAATAGAACCATAAATTTTTATTACTCCTGTTATCGTAGATCCATCATAATAATTTGTACCAGGTATCACTGATTTTAAAACATCTACAGTTACTTCCATTTCTTCCTGTTCTTCAAAATATTTTTTTACTATTTCTTTAATATCTTCAGTACTAAAATTTAAATTCATATCTAACACCTCTTCTAGTTATATTGTACCAAATTCACTATCAATTTCAATAAAAAAGGATTGTTTTCCACAACCCTTTATTTTCTAGAATCTTCTTTTTTTCTTTCTACTGTGTTTAGTATTTTCTTTCTCATTCTATAACTGATAGGAGTTATTTCTACTAGTTCATCTTCATTAATATAGTCTAAACAATATTCTAAAGACATTGATCTTGGTCTTTTTAGTACAACTGTTGTATCTTTAGCAGCGCTTCTCATATTTGTTAAGTTTTTAGCTTTTGCTACGTTAACTGCTAAATCGTTGTCATGGTTATGTTCTCCTACTATCATACCTTCGTATACGTCTACTCCAGGTTCAATAAACATGATTCCTCTATCTTCTAATTGGCCTATACCATAAGCTGTAGATTTTCCAGCACCAATTGATACTAAAACTCCGCTTTTTCTTTCTCCAATATTAACATTTTCTCTTGGGCGATATTCTTTGAATGTGTGATTTATAATTCCATAACCTTTAGTTAAAGTCATAAAATCAGTACTAAATCCAATTAATCCACGTGAAGGAATAACATAGTTAACTCTAGTTTGTCCGTTGTTGCTTATCATGTTTTCCATAATAGCTCCTCTAGTACCTAATGATTCGATAACCCCACCAATAGACTCATCTGGACACTCTATTTGTAAATCTTCAAATGGTTCACAAACTTCTCCATCAATTTCTTTTAAAATAACTTGTGGTTTTGACACTTGAAGTTCAAAATTTTCTCTTCTCATGTTTTCAATTAAAATTGATAAGTGAAGTTCTCCTCTTCCTGACACTCTCCAAGATTCTTTATTCTCTATTCTTTGAACTTTTAAACTAACATCTCTTTGAGTCTCTTTTATAAGTCTTTCTTCGATTTTTCTAGCTGTTACATTTTTACCTTCAAGGCCCGCAAATGGCGAATCATTTGTAGAAAAATTCATTTCCAAAGTTGGCTCATCTATTCTTAAAAGAGGTAATGGATCAATATTGTTTATGTTACATAATGTTTCTCCTACGCTAATATCAGCAAGACCTGCTACTGCACAAATATCTCCTGCACTTGCTTCTTCTATTTCAATTCTTTTAAGACCCATATAACCAAATAATTTTTGAACTCTAAATTGTTTTACACTGCCATCAAGTCTTACGCAAGCAACTGTTTCATTAACTCTAATTTTTCCACGAGTAACTCTACCAACACCAATTCTTCCAACATAATCATTATAGTCTAACAATGCTGGTTGAAATTGTAAACTTGCTTCTTTGTCCATGCTAGGAGAAGGAACATATTTTATAATCGTTTCAAAAATAGGATCCATTGTTTCTTCTTGAGTTTCTATTTCTTCACTATAACTTGAAGTTCCTTTTAATCCTGAAGCAAATAAAATTGGGAAATCTATTTGTTCATCATCTGCACCTAAATCAATAAATAACTCGTATACTTCATTAATTACTTCGTTAATTCTAGTATGAGGTCTATCCACTTTGTTAATTACTACGATTGGTTTTACTTTAGCTTCAAGGGCTTTTCTTAAAACAAATCTAGTTTGAGGCATTGTTCCTTCATATGCATCAACAACAAGTAAAACACCATCAACCATTTTCATAATTCTTTCTACTTCTCCACCAAAATCAGCATGCCCTGGAGTATCCATAATATTTATTTTATAATCCTTATATCTGATTGCTGTATTTTTAGCTAAGATTGTAATTCCTCTTTCTTTTTCAATATCGTTTGAGTCCATAACTCTATCACTAACTTGCTCGTTTTCTCTAAACGTTCCTGATTGCTTTAAAAGTTGATCTACTAATGTTGTTTTTCCATGATCAACGTGAGCAATAATTGCAATATTTCTAATATCCATAATTCCACCCTCTATTCAACTTACCTATTATACAACTATTCATTTTTAAATTACAATTTATTTTTTTATATTTTTAATATAAAACTATATGTTTAGTCCTATTATTTTAATTTTATTAATTTATTTCAATCTTAACTTAGAGTAAAAAGAAAAGAGAAGTCTTTTTCTCTTTTCTAATAAATATCCTCAATTGTCTCTTCTTCTTCATCCTCTTCTTCTTGTTTCTTTCTACGTTTTAAGAAGAATATAAATAAGAATATAACTAACGCTAATGCTACAAAGAACATAGCGCTATATACAAATTCTCCATCATCATTCTCTGGGTCATCTCCCTCAACTGTTTGACTACCGAATTTATTTAATTCATCTGCCTCAACAACAAAAGCTACCAACATGTATGTATCATCTGTTGAAGATACTTTTAATTCTACAGTTCTTCCTGATTGCAATGCTTGGTATTCGCTTTCCGAGAATAGTTTACCACTTACATATTCATATCCGCCTTCTAATAATGGCTTAGCAATTAATACACCACTGTTTCTAGGATAATGTGAGCCTGCAATACTTATTTTATCTATTGCATTGTGTTGAGATAGTATAGAAACTAGCTTTTCGCTTACAATAATATTTTTTGATTTATTAATAACAAATTGTACTCTTTCTGCATTTCCTGCTAAATCTCTTATTACAACTTGGTAATAACCCTCTTGTGTAAAGTTGTAAAGAGTTGGAATATTGTATTGTGAGTTTACTGCAACAATTGCATTTTCTTCTGTTACTAAACCTACGTTTGTGTCTGTTATACCTTTATTTAAAACTCCCGTTAAACTATATATAGGAGAAGTTCTATCTATAACGAATGTAGTTTCTTTAGAGACGTTTTCTGCTCTATCTACTGCATAAATATGATAGATTCCTTCTAAATCAAATTTTACACTTTCTTTATCCTCTACTTTTATCCATTCTCCTGAATTGTATCGATATTGGAAGTATTTTATTTTTGGCCCTTCGTTAGTTGTTATTTCAACTACATCCTTATTTGTATGTTCGCCATCTTGAACACCTAAAATTAAAGGAGGAGTATTATCTATATAAAATTTTATTGTTGTTGTATTATCTCTATCATCTTTTACTACTAATTCATAGTCTCCTTCTTCTTCGACAAAGTGTCTTGTTTGAATTTCTTCGCCATTTAACCAACCAGTTAAAACCTCATCTGTATTTAAAGTTGGTACAAAGTGAATAGTAACTGGATCTTTGTAATACTTACCATCTTCAACACCAAGTACAACTGGTGGTATTGTATCATCTACAAATACTTTTCTTATAGCAACACCTTCATTACCGGAACTATCTTTTATTTTATAGGTAACATCATAGTGACCCCATTTCATTCCAGATGGCACATTATATCTAAGAACTCTCTCACTATTCATTGGACCATCATAGTTGTCTATTACTATAACTGAGTACTCTACATAAGGATTTCCTCTTTCAATAGTCATTGGATTTGCTCCAATAATGGTTATTTCTGGAGGGGTTGTATCTTTTACATAAACTTTTCTTATTACTGGTTCTGCGACATTTCCATTACTATCTCTTGCAGTATAAGTAATTGTGTATGTTCCAAGTATCATTATATTAACATCATGACTTACCATAACATTAATTTCTATATTATGGTATTGATCATACCTGTCGTAAACAATCGCTCCCCAGTCTTCAAATCCTGTAAATACTTCTACAGTTTGACTGGTGTCTTCTCTACATGCATTTCCATCTTCGCATTTTAAGGTTATAGTTGGGGCAGTTGTATCAACTACTTCTACATATCTTCTTACTGTAACAGCAGAATTCCCGGCCATATCTTTTACATCATATTTTATTATATACAAACCAACGGTTGTATTATCTACTTCTCCTGTTACAACAATTCTTTTTTGAAGTTCTTCTAAATCCGCCATATAATCATCTTCAATCCACAATCCAAATCCAGGGGCATCACACCTTGTGTCATATTCCTCATATAATGCTTCTATTGTCATGTATTGTGGACAATCTTTGAAATGAATAATTGGATTTTCAATATCTACAACGATAACTTCTCTTGTAACTCTTTTTGCTGGATTTCCATGTGAATCAACAGCGTCATAATACAAATAATACCTTCCAAGTTCATTTCCTATTTGTCCGGTTCTAGTAACTTCAACAAATTTATCATAATTATCTTTCGCTACAGCCCATGGATCTTCAAAGTTAATTTGTGGATATGAATATCTTATAATATATGGATTCATTCCATTTAAAGTTATTACTGGAGGTGTGCTATCTTTAACAATGACCGTTCTTATTTTCCCGGCACCAACATTACCTGCTGTATCTTTATAATCATAATATGCATAATAAGTTCCAATCTTACTTGTATCTATGCGATCAACAGGTATAGTTTTATTTAAATCTGTATCTTTATAAGCAAAACTACTTGCAAGCATTACAAATGTTCCGTCTACATTATCTTCTATTAAGGCACCATCATCTTCAAATTTACCATAGACTTCCACATTGACTACTTCATCACCAATAAGTGTAATAACAGGAGATATGTTATCTATAACTTCCACAGATCTGATAGCAACACCTCTGTTTCCGGAAGAGTCATAAGCAACATAAGTTACTTCATAGATACCAATTCTTGTAGTTACTACTGGATTATTGACAATTACTTCAACTTCACCATCATAATTATCTACAGCTGTTGCGCCTAAGTCTACATATTGTTGTCCATACAACAATTTTATTTTTCTATTTCCATTTATTGTAACGACTGGAGCAATTGTATCTCTTACTACTACTTGACGGAAAACACTTATAGCTTTATTTCCATCTTTATCTGTTGCATCATATCTTATGTAATATATTCCTTTTTCATTTTCATTAATGCTTTCTAGACCTGTAATAACAAGTTTTTCTGCAGTAATATCTCCATCTATATCGTCTATAACTGTGGCACCAGCATCAATATATTTTTTACCAGCTCTTGCCTCAACATACTCCACTGGTTCACCTTTTAATGTAATAATTGGAGGATTATTATTTTTAACATAGAAATATAATGGTTCACTAACCTTATTACCAATTTTAGCTTCTACTTTATATGTCATTGCCCCCGCTTCTCTTGTTGGGGTATAATCAAAATATATATTTTCACTTATTTTATTACTCTTTATAACAGTATTATTTATAAGCCATTGAACGGTTGCGTCCTTGCTAGTATCATCTGAAACAATAACTCTATATACCATTCTATTTTCATTATTATCATATTTTTTACCTAATATTTGGTTTACTTCTCCACTTACGTATCTTATCGTAAAATTTCCTACATTAGATTGTTCAACATAAACTTCAAAATATGCTGTAACACCTTTATAAGTTGCGCTTATTAAATATGTTCCTATACTACCTTTAGTATAGAATGACACTTCATGTGTCATAGGATCTTTATAAAATTCATAGTCTTCTGACTCTGGATTTAGAATATTAACTTGTTTATATTCTATTTCCTCATTTTTAACTATCGCCCATTTAACATTTCCAATATCAGATTCATCAGCACCTGGATTGAATCTTGCATATGCTATAACAAGTTCTGGTTTATCTCCTTTAACTTGATGTTGATTGTTGGTTGTTAAATGAATTGTGATTGAAGTAAATTCTGCATATTTTATAATAAATATTCCTGGTACATAATCAATAATGTAGTTTGGAGACTTAACATTAGGAGTAGAAACATTATTTATTCCTAATGAACCTTGAATTATCCTGTATTCTCCAACTGATTCTCCTGCAGGTTCTCTACTAAGTGCACCAAAGAAATCATCGCCTTCAATTATAGTACCTTCATATGTATAAGTAAATTTAGGGTCTGCTTGTCCAAATATTTTTTCTGAATCATTTGCGGTTACTTTTATTCTTCTGGCTAGTATTTCTAGATAAGCACTTTCTATTACAATGTCATAGTTTTCTTCGCCTACAAATTTAAAGTTTTCTCCTGGATATATTGCATATTTTCCTACATTTTCACCTGGATCTCTTACAAGAATTCCTGTATAAGCAGGAGGAGTTATAAGGTTAGTTGTAAATGTAAATTTTGGATCTTCATCTCCATAAACTTTATATACAGTATCTGGTGTTACGACTAACTTTTTCTTGTTAACAATGAGTTTTCCACTTATAAATCTATAATTGTAATTTTCTTTAATTTCTTCTGATGAGAAGCCTAAATTATTTTCCCATATTAAACTATCATCTTCTATATTGTACACTCCCACTCCATGATAATCTGGATCAAGTTTCAAACTTCCTGTTATTTTATCTTCAAAGACATCATTTTTTGCTAAACTACCTTCTTTTATTTTTACAGTTGACCAATCAAGACTATATGGATCTCCATATTCTATCTCTATGTTTGAAGCCTCTAAAGTAAGATTTCTTTTATTAATAACAAAATAATGTTCACCCATTACGATGAGCTCGTAATTTGGTTTTCCACTTGGAGTTTTTACATCAAGAGTGCCCTTTACAATTTTATATGTTCCTACAGATTCGTCCCAGTTACCTTCAACAAGAGGAACTCTTCCTAAATTCCCTATAAACTCATCACCATCATCTATAAGATTCGGCTCATATGTAAATTCTAAATGCGGTTCATTTTCTCCATAAGTTTTAAATTGACCATCAACAGGATATATGTATAGTGTTCTTTCATAAATTGTCAACACTCCATCAATTAATTCGCAATCATAATATAGAGTTGTTACATCCTCTCCATTGTACGATCTTTTAATTCTTAAATCTTGGGTACTAATGGTATAAGTTCCTACACCATCAACATTTCCTATTATTTTTAACTCTCCTTCAATATAATCGTTTATTATATTAAGCGTATCTTTTTCTTCATCCATTGCTAGTCTACTGGTAGCTAGACGACTTCTACTAGTAATAGGGAATATATCTTGTTGATATGGATTACCATACATAACATTTACACTATTAGCAGTTATTGTAATTTTTCTTTTTTCAATAGTAAATGGATAATCAAAGTTAAAGTTTGTAATGACATAATTACTAATAGGTTCTCCATTTATTTGACCATTTTCTTTAAGCTTAAAGCTACCAATGTTTATAGAATAATCACCAGGAACTTCACCAAATTCTCTACCTAATACTCCAGTGTAGTCATCTCTAGACATTTCTTCTTCTACACCTTTATAATGAACAACAAATTTATATTCTGAAGGATTATAATCCCCATATTCTTTCTTTTGTCCTTCTAAAGCAAAGAATTCAACTACTCTTTGAACGATATTTAATTTTCCTTCAATAACACTTATATCATAGTTAAAAGAAACATCCTTTTGACCAGTTTGATCTACAACTTTTATATCTCCTATACGAATTGGATAAACTCCTACATTTTTTGCATTTTCAACAGATGGGCTTCCAGTCAAATAATCACTATATTGTAAGTTACTTCTTATTTGAACATTATCAACCCATTCACCCTCTTTATATGTGAATTCCATTATTGGCTCTCTATATGTAATTTCTTTATCTTCAATTGTTATTAATAAACTTCTTCGAGTAATTGTATAAACATAATTTTTATATAATTGAACACTATAGTTCTCACAATTTTCTAGTTTTTCTATTGATATAGGATAATCTCCTACATAAATTCCTTCTTCTCTTGATAAGTAATATTTCATTTTTTCATTATCACGAGGAATATATGGGTCTTCTCCTGGTACTGTGGTAGGTCTTATTTCAATTATAAACCTTCCCATTGCCTCTAAAATAACATAATCATCATAACTAGCTAAATCACTATCAGTAAATATTCTATCTTCATCACCATATATTTTTGTTAAATCTTTGATAATTTTTATCCATATTTCTTTTTTTATGACTTCTAGAATACCATCATTAAACGTAATATTGTAGTTGTATTCTGTATCATTATCATCTTTATCCAAAATCTTAATATTGCCTTTTTTAATAATGTAAGTTCCTATACCATTTACATATTCTTCTACTAGCGTTCCATCTTGAGTATAAATAGTAGCAATAGCACTAGAAAATTTATCTGCAATACCTAAATTAGGATTATTAACTAACCCTGTTTTTTCTCCTTTGCTACTATCATAAACAGTAACCATTGGGATATTGTCTTCATAATAGATTGTGTATATTCCAGTTGGATTACCATTTTGATCTAAATCACCATTTACACTTATCGAAATATCTCTTCTTAAAATTGTTAAATAAGCTTCTTTAAATTGAACTATATAATTAAGATTTCCATAAGTTGCTCCAATGACATAATAGTCCACATAATTACCGGAAGCATCCGTTTTTACTGTTTCTCCTTCTACTTTTCTATAAATAGTTATATCTAGCTCTTTAGCACAGAATTCTAAAGTTGCACCATTTATAGGATTTCCACCTCGACATTGCGCAAGTTTATATATAGGATCTTCCTCACCATATATTTTGCTAGCATTTTCCAAATCAACTTCTATATGTTTAGGAGAAATAATAAAGTTTGCTTTTATGAAAAATATATCATAATTATCTATTCCGCCATTATATCTTTCCAAAACATCTAGTGTTCCTTGATTAATTGATCTAGCTGCTAAATTACCATCACCATCAAACCAAACAGCTTCACTTTGATATTGCTTTAATAATACTGGATCATTCATTATTTCTTCATTATGCCAAATAGTAATGCCTGGAAGCGGTTCTCCTTTGTATCTTTCAAGTAGACCGGCTAATTTATCTGTTGTATCTGGAGCATACGAGCATCTAAAGTCCTTGTTGTACAATTCATCTGTAGGATCACAATATCTTTCATCAATTTCATATGTTAGCTCTGGATCTTCATCTAAATATGATTTTGTTTTATCATGCGCAAGGACTGGAATTACTCTTTTTTTGATTTCAAAAACATTCTCATTTCCATATTCTAAATAATAAAGTTTGCTTGGAATTTGAATGTTATCATAATATATTTCATACTTACCTACATAAGTAGCATTTAAAACATACAATTCTCCAATTATTTTGTCGTTTTCTAACATTTGGCTTTCACATGTAACAATTTCTCCGTCTTTTGTAACACAATGATAGCTAATTTTTATTTCATTTGCTTTTTTATCCCCATATATTATATATTGATCAAAATCCGCTTCGACTCTAATAAGCCTTTGACGAACTTCCGCTACTAGAGATATTTCAGGAGATGCGTTTCCTGCTTCATCAACTGCACTTACATAAATATTATATAATCCTAACATGTTTAATTTATTATTTGCATCAACTGGCAAATTACTAAAATCAAGAATATATTGAATAGTCCACTTGCTACCTTCATATATACTATTATCTTGAACTTTTAATCCATAAGCACTTTCCACTTCTTGCGCTGTTGGATATGGATCATTAATATAAAAATCTTTTCTTACTGCTGTTTTTTCAATTGTTGGAATACTATTATCGACAGCGTGAACATATACAGTTGCTTCAACGGTATTTCCTGCTTCATCTCTAACTGTATAATAAATGTATAAATCTCTTAAATTATATAAGTATGCTTCATAATATAAACATTGCTCACATCCTTGAGCTTTATAATTTTTATTAGTTTCTTCTCCTGGATTTTTTTCCACCAAATCATATTCATATTCAACGCTTATAGTCTCAACAGTACTTACATTGTCATAAACAAATATCTCTTTGCTTGCATCAAACAAACCATTCTTAGCGTTTTCTGAATAAACATTTATTATATCAAGCACTTGTACAAAAGGTGCTTCTGTATCTATATTTTCTATTTGAACAATAAGGTCTGCTCTAGCTCCATAACGTTCAACTGCTCTAATTGTATATACACCATTTTCTCTAATTATAATTTGTTGATTTTCAAGAATAGAAGTGAATCCTCCATCATTAAAAGAATACTCTAAAGACTCTAAATCCCCAGAATTCAAACGATTTGTACAATCATAATCTGTTTTATCTTCAATATAATAAAATACGCAAATATCCATAGTATAAGGACTATTGGTTGGTTTTGTAACACTTGGCTTTGCTTCAATAATTATACTTGCTGTTTTTAAATTATCAACAGATATTAGTTTTGTTTGTTTTGCTCCAAAAACATCTTCTATTTCAATTAAGTATTCTCCATTTTTATCTACAGTGAAATAGAAATTATTTAAACTTTCATATAAAGCATTTAACGTTGTTGTATTATTACCTTTTAACCACGTATATTTAACACTTTTAATAGCATAATCATCTATTGTACTCGAAAGACGCTCTATTACATTAGGTAAAGTAACATTAATTTTATATGGATTCGCCCCTGCTTGCATTGTTTCTTTTATCGCTAAAATTTCTTCTGGTATGTAATTATTTGGATCACTGTTACCATCTGGTAGTAACTCATCAATACTTCGTTTTTGATTTATTTTAACATGTATTTTATCCACAATTGAATTTTCTGTAGGATTATAAGAGAACTCCCTTAGTAAAAGTATCGTTATATATTTTTCTTCATAATCTTTATTTTTCAGACTATAAACTATTTTACTTGAGAATTGTTTATTTATATTTCGCTCATAATGAACAACCTCTTCTTGGTGTCCGCTTTCTACAATAGCAATCGAATTTATATCTTCATTTGCTATTGCTTCTTGTTCTATATCAATAGTTACTACGACATTATCAGTTCCATTAGAAGGACCAGAAACATAATCAGCTCCATAATTGACAATTGCCCAATAACCTAATTTTTCTCCAATTCCAGCATTAGCTAAAATCTCATCAGGTAGTTCTTGGGCATTTGCATTATTATAATTTAAACTCACATTTAAGAAAAGGAAAGCGAAAGCTATTGCAATAGCACTAAAAAACTTTTTGATCATAGCCTTCACTCTCCTTTCTTTAAATATAAGTAGGGGAAAACACCTTTCCCCTTATTTTCTTTTTTTGCTTACTAGGTTAAAATAACAAACCGCTAAACTAGCAATTAATGCTCCTACAAGTAAAATTATATAACTATAATTATTTACTTTTTCATTGCTTACAATTGGTGGTGTTTCCTCAATTGTAATAGTTAATTTAATAGGTGTGGATTCAATTAATTCACTTTCACCATTCTTGTTGTAATGCATATATCTTAAGTTATATGTAATCTCATATACTCCTGGATTGGCTGTTGTAAATAAGCCATACATATCTTCTTTATATTTTTTATCATTTACAACTAACTCTCCATTATAGTAAATAGTTTGAGTTAAGAATTGTTTTTTATCGTCCGCCATTAATTGAATACTACTCAACACATCTTCTACATTTTCACCTTGTTCAACAGTTAAGCTATATGTAGTGTCATCTATTTGATTTACTACATTTGCTATCCCTGGTTCTTGTGGAGTAACTATTCCAATGTCTGGAACTAAATCAACATACAACACTCCTCTTGACAAGTATACTGATTCATTTCCCGCTTTATCATATACAATATAAACTATTGTGTATGAATAATCCTCTACATATGTGGTTGGATTTTTAATAATTGAGGAAATGTTATTTTCCGCATCTTTATAATCTTGCGCATCTTGGTTAGTATGCGTTGGTATTTTTTCTGATAAATCAGCTTTACTCATATTGTCGCTTTCATCAAAACTATAAATGATATACGTTCTATTTAACGCTCCAATACTTCTTATATCTGTTTCTCCATTAACACCATTCATTAGATATGAGTCGTTTCCAAGACCACTGCTAGTAGTTGCAGTAGTTGACAAAGCTTCTGACAAGCCATCATGGTAATTTGTCCAAATAGTTACATTTTCTCCTAAAGCATGCATTTTATTATTTATAAATTCAGAATGCACTAATGAGAAACCGAATGGATTTGCAGCTGTTATTGCTGATGCCGCTGTTTCTTTTGTTGAGTTATTGGCCTTATCATTTGCTTTAGCATATTCTTCTTTGTACCCAACTGTACACAATGTATCGCAACCATATTCATGGACATACATTTTTTCTCCAAACAATGTAACTGTTGGACTAGTTCTATCTAAATAAGCTATTCTTCTATCTTTATAATACTTATACCCTGTTTCATCTGAATCTTCTCCATACAACAACTTAGATAGCTTGTTTGCCATTATTTCATCATTACTTGATGCATCACTTAAATTCCATCCACCTTGAGTACCAGTGGAATCACTAAATTCATAATAAGTTTTAGTTCCATATTCTGTTCCAATATAAGTATTAGTAGTGTTATCCTTATATGTTTTAATTATATAACTTGCTTCTATAGCTGTAGAGATGCTATCAAGTTTTACACCATTATCTACCGCTTTAATTAGTATTTCCCTGCTTCCTTCAGCATTAAGAGCAACAATCGTTGTGTTACCGTCGCTACTTCTACCATCTCTTTCTCTATTATACAAATGCCATGTTATACCATTATCTCTAGAATAATAATGATCCCATTGAGAGTAATAGTCTGTTTTATTTGGCACAATATTGGTTTCTGTATAAGAGTTATCACTACCTCCTGTAATAGTCATGTAAATACCATTTGCAGAATTACTCCATCCGTATGTTTTTAATGCCGTTGCTTTTTTACCTTTTTCTATTTTTACATATCTACCATAATCGTCTTTTTCATATCCTCCGCTAGTTTTAGAATACTTTTGGATCTCATCATATTTTGTTAAGCCGCCATCGCCAACATCTACATATGCTCCATTTTCTGCAGGTTCTCCACTGTTGTTATATCTTAATAGTGTACTTACATGAATATATGTATCTTCTGCAACTAACCAATTATTTTCATCAGAACAATCTATAGCACCTTTACCATCTATTCCAGTCACACAGCTCACTTTTCCATTATAGAAATTAATTGTTCCTACTACAGGTTTAGTTGTATCAACTATGTGAAGTGTTCCTACATTATTTGAACCCGTTTGCAAAGCTCCATTTTGATCATACATATTTCCGTCACTTACATTTCCCGCGTTATCCATTACATAGAAATGAACTTTATAATTACCAACTTTGCTACTATGGAATGTTCCATTTGTTCCTACATCTTCAATTATAATATACCAATACTTATTAAAGTGTTTATCTAGTTTTTGATTGTTTCTAAATTCACCTTCATCATAAGCTGTAACTCCAAACCAACTAACAAGTGTATTTATCATTTGTTGAATGCTGTTTGGGCCCTCATTTTTTATTTCATCTGTATTTTCGATAACAAATGGGAATGCATCTTTGTTCCATGCTTTAGGGCTATTGTAAGCAATACCTTCAAAATCTGTTTTTAACTTACCATACATTCTTTCTAAATAGTAAGAAGTTGTACATTCTCCTTCTCCTTGTGCGCAATTTGGATATGTTGGTAATACTCCATTTGTTGCTGCTTCTCCTCGTATAATTAAGGCTTTGTTACTTACATCATCTAGCCAATCTAAAATTGGTTCTCCCTCTACTAATTCTGTCTTTCCTAAAATACTAATACCATTAGCTAGACCTGTTATAGTACAATCGCTATATGTTGTTGTACCCTTTAGTGCAACACACTCATATAAATAATCACCTACTGCACTAGCTTCAATATAAATATCGCTTCTATTTACATCTACTACCGGTCTTTTTCCATCCTCTTCTATTCTTAATGCTCCTGGATAGAATGTAACACTATAGTTAGTTACTTCATAAAGATTTGAACCAGTTGTGCCATTTGCATGTGTTATAACTAAATCATTTCTAACAATTGGCACAAAACCTGTTTTGTTTGTTAACACTTTGGAAGTCTCGGTTACAAGTTCACTATCGCAATAGCTTGTTGTTATGCCGCTTGACCATATTGAGTCATAATCATTAATTATTTTATTACAATACGCAACTCCCCCTACAAGTTTATCACCTGTTCTTACAGGAGTTGGTTGAGTACCCCAAACAACTTTACCATAAGAAGAGTTTCCATAAACAGCATCTTTTCTATTAGCTGTAACTCCAATTCCTTTAAACAGATTATAATTTAAATCAATTTCGTTATCTATTGTTGGCAAGCTTGGAGCTTGTGTATTTTGTGAAACATAGTAAATTTCTCCGCCCTCAGAAAAATATTTTGTATTAACTGCTATTGCAACTTCTTTTTGCTTTATAGTTAATGTTGCTGTTGGTTTAAGCATTTTGTCATATTCTTTTGAACCTTCTGCAGCCTCTCTAGTTGTAGATTGGTGATTAGTTGCAAATATATTATTAGAAGTAATGACGCTTCCATTACTATCTATTACAACAACAAAGTAGTTAGGATTATATCCAAAATATTCATTATAATAATATTTAGATATAGTTGAATCTAATGTATATGTTGCTTTTGCTCTCATAAGGTTGGCATAATTATCTTTTGTGATATTATCTATTGTTGTGGAATATCCATATAATCTTAAATGATATACTCCAACATCTTCACACAAACCATATCTATCGCCATTGTACAAGCAGTTATCTGCATTAATATTTTTCTCATCTCTTCCTACATACACTCCTAAATCACTAGTATATCCATCATCCATACTACCAGATGCTGTGTAATAGTATGTTATACCATTAATAACACTCGCGGTTCCTATACCTGTAGCATAACCTCCATTTTGCAAGTATAATGTTCCATTATTATAAGATACACCATCAACTGTATAATTATTTATAATAGAAGTTATATCAGTGTCTCCTGCAAAAGAAGTAATCGTATAATTGTTCTTTAAATACTTATTGGAACCTTTTAAAACATTCGCTTCTAAAGCACATTCCACACTATCTCCATCACAGCTAATCACATCTGTTGATTGTCCATATGTTTTTTCAATATTTTCCACATCAACACCTATAGGCCTAGGAATGATTGTATATTTTATTGTTTCTATAACATTCAAATTATAGTTTTGATTTCCCCACTGATTAACTGCTGCATACATACCACTTACAATATTATAAGTTCCTGCTCCTTGAGCATAGTTTTCAACATAAAGATATCCAAGAAGAATTCTACTTGTTGAGCCATAACTTAGTAGTCCATTATTTAAACCAAGACCAGCAGGCAAATTTGCACCAAATTTGTCATAGAATCTTATTTCAACTCCGCTACTTTGAGGAAGGGCTTGACTAACGCTAATATCTTCATTGCCATTTTTTGTAGGAACTTGACTCTTACCATAATTTAGATTAGTAGCTGTACCTCCATTTTCGCCATAAGCAAATCCATCTAGAAGGACTACATCTCCATATTTTAATTCAATATAAGTTCCTGCTGCATCCTCAACAAAATTATTACCATTTTGAACATAACGTTTTAAAGCATTTAATAATACAACCGTTCCTCCTGATTCAACACTAATTATATTAGAATTATATTTAGCAAAATAATTAGATGCTACTGTATATGATGTTTTTACTGAGAATGTTAATTCTTTATCTCTTTCTCCATATATTTTGTATTGTCCATCTTGACTAGTTCCATTTATTGTTGTTTCAGAAGACTTAGCATCTGGAGTAACTGTAGTATTTGCTTTAGATATCGTATACTTATATTCTTTACTATCATCTAGTTTAATGTCATAGTTTCCTGTTTGATCTTTTAAATCACCAAGAGTAATAGTGTATATTCCAACGTTTCTATTATATCTGGATTTAGTATTTGAAATAACTCTATTTAAAGCACTTCTTCCTTCATCTGTTTCTGAAGAATAGTTATCTCCAAAGACAAAGTTTTTAACAGTAAGGCCATTAAGCCCCTTATCATAATCAACTAAAGCATTATTATAGGAACTTGTACTCTTATTTGTCTTACTATCGTATTCATCTATTCGGTCATTAACATTGAAGCAATCTCCGTTTTCTTTATTTTTTATATTGTCTAAATCATTGTTATAGTAATTTATATTACGTAAACACACTCCATCTTCTCCACTTCCATGAACTAATCCATAGGTTGCGTTAGCTCCAGAAGTAGAATCTACAGAATCTTTATATGTTATTGTTGGTATTAATACATCATGATAATTACCATATACAAACCCTTGATTATCATCTGGAGTTATAATTATCTTTCTTGGAGTTATATTAACATAACCAGTTTCATAACTTATTTGATAGTTGTATCCAGGTTTTGCATTATCGCTTTGATCAATATATGCTAATGTTTCATAAACCGTTTTATCATAAGTGCTATTATCTTCTTTTTTTAGAGTAATTGTTTTACAAGTTAATGTTTTTGTAAACTCATTTCCATCCTCGTTAGAACCATCTCCAAAGAAGAATCCGTTTTCTAATCTAACTCCAACATTACTAGATTTATCTATTACTGTTTCACAAGAAACATTTTCTCCTAGTACCCTTACAAATCTTACTATAAACTCTTCTTTAAATGACTCTTGATTCAGAATTCCTGAATTCATATATATATTTTGATGATTATCACTTAGTCCGTGGTCATCTCTAACAACACCCTCTTTATCAACACAAAGCATATTTTCAAAATCAAAATTCTCATTTGGTGAACACACTAATATATTGTAATCAGCCACATCATCTTCGTCGCCATAGATTTTACTAAAGCTAACAAAAGCAACTTTGATTTGCCTAAATACGATTTCATATTTCACTTCTTTTTCTTCGCCATTGTAAGTTGTGGTTGTTGTTCCATCAACTTGAACTGCATCTCCACTTTCATTATAGAAATTAACTGTATAATTTAAATCTCCATAACTATTGGTAAGCGCTACAGTTCCTCCATGAGTTTGATAAGCATAATCATAATATCCTCTTATATCATCTGTTGTAGGTGTAGCGCCCCCCATACCTTTTCTTGATATTTTTCCACTTAGAACATCACTTTGAACATCATCTCTATCTCCTAACGCATTCCATGGAGCTTTAGCAAGTGAATTATATTTTGTATAGTATCTAGTTAGTCCATAATTTATTAACGAACTTGTATTTGCGTCTGTATCTGTATTGGCATCAACTTGTGCTTGTGAACAGAATCCATAATAAACATCTTTATTTATTTTAGTTCCATTTACTTCAACATAATCATCATCATTAATAAAAGTATCCATATTATGATCTCCACACATGAATATAGCTTCATTACTAGGGGGATTGCTATACATATCTGCTTCACCATAAATCTTTTGATCGTAATTTGTGTAAACATAAACTTTTCTTTTAACGATTTCAAATGTTAATTCTTCTGGGAAAGCGCCTAACTCTGTCAAATATTTTTGTGCTTGTTCGTCATCCGCATTACTATTATCTGTTTTTAGTTCAAAAACATTTGTTCCATAATAATCTATAACATAGTTTTTGCAAGCAAATGAATAAGCCGTTCCACTACCCGGATTGTTATTTACATCACAGGCATTGTTATATAAAGCTCCTCCTGAAAGATTTTCAGTAGCATCGACATCCCCTAAAGTTATAACATACTTACCAACATTTTGAGCTTGATATGTTTTGCTTATTCCTTTTTGAGCACTAATTGAAGCTGTTACATAACTAGACATTTTTATTCCTTGAGCACTTCCGCCTTCTCCGCTAAAATATTCTGCCCATGGGATTCTATATAATGTTCCTGCATTTAATGCTGATGATTTTACACCATACGCTAAGATAGTAGGTCTAGAAGTTCCGATAACCTCATACGAATCGCTTGATGTATAATTAAATCCATTTCTCGCTATTTGATAATCTTTATCTCCGCTTACTGTATATTTATATCCTAAATCATAGTAGTCTCCATCTGTTTCTACACAATTAGAGCCATAACCGTCATCATAATCATACTCGCCAAGCAAAGTATCTATATCAGATTTAGTTTTGTATGTGTTGTATGCACATCCATACATCTTAGCTTGATTTGGAGCAACTGTTATAGTTAATTTTGCCGGTGTTATATAAACATACCCATTTATTGTTAAAGGAACTGTAAATGTCATTGTTGAAACAATTGGGTCTTCTTCACCAACAAGATTAAATTTATATTCTCTAGTTTCTTCTTCTATAACATAGTTATTTATATTTACATTTTTAAGGACAACACAACTACTTGAATCAGTATTGTAGTCATCTACAGTACATGCATTATCTACAACAAACAAATTGTATTGTATTGTTGAAACAGTTCCCTTACTAATTGTGTGAGTTCCTGCTTTTTCTTGCAATCCATACTCATCGTGCTCATTAGAGCCATTTCTGCTACGAAGTGGTCTACCAGCGAAGTTATCTTTTATTGTATCTTTAAAATCTAAACCTTCTACTCTAAATCCATATATGTTTTTCTCACTATTTTCAAAATCTGTGGCTGTATTACTACATCTTGTATCCACCAATGTTGTAGCACCTTTTAAGAAATCATAATCCGATAAACAAGAATCAGCAAAGCTTGCAAATGAGTTATATTGATTATTTGTTCCATATCCACTATAGTACTTATCACCATATTCTTTTGTATAACTAGTTATAACAACTTGAACAGGAAGAGATTTAATAGTTAATGTTCCGCCTAAATATTCATACTTATAGTTTCTTTTTTGACCTTCATTTATATCTGAGTAAATGTAATAAGCTCCTGCTGGTATTGCTTTATCCGAATCAGCATAATAGCCATTTGTTTGTCCAGAAACTAAGTCATGCATTTTAAATGTTAATCCAACGTTTTCCCATGAATCACCTGCTGTTAAACCATAATTAGGATTGTTTGTACAACCACCATTTCCTCCATTATCATTCAAATCCGCTTTTACCATACTGTCTTTATCTTGATAACACAAGAAGATATATCCTTCTGGTTGGTGTTCATTTTTTATTCTATCAAACAAATTAGTTTTATAGAAATTGTATCTTTTACCATATTGTATGTTCCAGTTTTCTGGATAGGTAATTGTTTCTAACGCGCTATTAAATTCTAGTATAATTTCTCTACGATATATTTGAAAAGAAATTTTATAAATTTTTTCTTCATCGTTTTCATCATAACAAGTTTCATAAACATCCGAATCTATACAAGCTTCTCCATTTGATTGATACACAAAATCCATATAAACATCTTTTGAAGTAGTTCCTGTTACAATTTGTGACGTTGCTTCATGATCTTCTGTTTTAGTTTGATATGTATATCCATCTGAATTTGTATAATAAGGATTGAAAATTAAATCATAATTTTTACAATATGATGTTTGTCCATCCACTCCTGTAATAATATGTCCAGTTTCATCATATGTACAATGTTTATTTCCATTTGTTATTACGGCAATCTCACTAAGCTCAGTGGTACTAGCACTTACTCCAACATTAGCATCTTTAGCTAGTGATTTATATAAATACCATCCACCATTATTTCCATCTTCTCTATAAAGTTTAGCAGAGCCTGCAATTGAATTAGCATCTGTATTTCTAAGAAGAGAATATGTTTCATTAGTCTTAAGACCCGTTAAGACAACTTCTTCTCCTGTGTTAGTATCTGTATGAACTAATTTCCAACTATCTCTTGTTTCTGATGTATTAGCTGGCAATAAAGCAACATCACTAGAATCATTATCACCGCTTGTATACACATCACTGTTTTTAGTATAACCATTAAATGTATTATCTTGAGTTCTTGCAAATTCTTTTAATCCATATAATATTATCTCCCATGGATTTGGCTCTGGCACATCATTATGGTTATATTCTCTTCTTTGTCCAGGAGCGGCTTGAATAACCAAGTCTATTGAATCAATTATATAATTTGCACCAATGTAATCTATTACATAGTTAGCAAAATTATTGTTTCTAGCATCAGTTGTAACATTCATCGTTTTTCCTGAAGCTGTTTTATTAGTTTCTATGTATAAAGCACGACTCTTTATATAATCATCGTTTAATACCAAAATACCATTGTTATATTCGTAGGTAGCAGGGTCACTAAATACTACAGTATCACTCATATTTATAGTATCTTCGCAATTTAAATACATGTTATTAATTGTTTCTAATTTATTATCATTATTAGTTTTACCACGATAATTACATATTTTATATAAACCTACATCCTCACCAATTTGTCTTCTAAGAACACCTAGAATAACAGAAGATGTATCCTTGTATTGGCCGCCATCAGCAATATCATTCATTAACCCCGTCACAGAAGCTATACCATTTAAATAGTCATTTGATGAATCATTATTATATTTGTCCGAGCCAACATCTTTTGAACCATAATATTTACTAGCCCCTGATGCGGTTACTTGTATAACAACTTGTTTGATGGTAAATTTAACATTACTTTCTGCCAAATTGTCATCATCTGTAAATATATTTGTACTATTTATGCTGTTGTCGCTTCCATCCAGCCTATTTTCATCATTTCTATAAAATGGATGAATTTTAACAATATAATCATCATCTTGTTGTGTTGGGTCATCATTTAAAACAATGTTTAATGTTCCTAAAATTATTTCATACAACCCAACGTAGTTGTTTTCTACACCAATAGTTTCATCTTCATCTGCATAAATTTCTTTTTCTTTATTGTACCATGAACTTTCAAGTCTACTAAGCGCTCCTTTAAAATCAGAATTAGTGTTTAACTGGAATACTTTCTTTTTATCATCTACTGAACCTTCACCGTTCGTTGTACAATAAGCTTCAACAAATATTTCTCCATCATTAGCATATGGATTTTCCGAAAATCTTATTTCAGAGTTAGTGCCCGAATCATCGTAGATGTAAACACAATACTCGAATGTCACATCATCGCTACCATAATACTTTTCATTTGCTTTAGGTTCAATTAGAACAATCTTTTTATCCACATAGTAAGAAACAAGTAGTGTTAATGTATTTCCAGCTTCATCTGTTATAACTATTTTAACATCATAATAACCCGTCTTGTTAGGTACAAATGTTGAAGAACTTAGATCAATCCATTGCACCTCGTTATTAGCATCCAAGAAATCAGACTCAAAATAAAGTTTCACGTGAGAGATATCGTTAATTGTATTGGCAAATTGAAGTCCATCTTTAACAGCTGCATCATAAACATTATCTTCGAAATTATATTTATTATCTGCACTTAAGGTATTATTCAAATCAATGTTATAACAATTTAAAATATTTACTATAGTTTGATTTTTGCCATTACCTATTTCTTGACCAATTTCCATTCTACATTTAGTTCCTATGTTACTACCTTTAACAAGTTTAGTTTGATCAACAACTTCAGTTCCACCTTCTCCAGTTGTATAATGCAATCTAAAACCTGAAACAGTAGTATCTATAACATCAACATAAATTCTTGCGCTTCCTATATTACCAACTATATCTTCTGCTTTAAATTCTACAATGAAGTCTACACCATGATCTAAATAATAATTTACACAATCAAGCTTATTTGTATATCCAGCATAATCCGTTCCTAAATCTTGTATTTGCTCACAAACCGTACTAGCTCCATCAAAGTGATAATAATTTATTTCTTTAAACACGAAGTTTCCATTAACTAATTTCAAACCATTTGAGTTGTTTTTTAAATTTGTTAGAATCGTTGCAATTGAATTATCGAACCCCTCTACGGAATATAAATTAGTTGCTCCTAAATAAGTAGAGAACAAACTATCTGCTTTTGTTGTATCATAGTAATTCGCATATTCTTTTACAATTACCTTCGATAAAGTTATTGCATCTGCATCTGTGAATGCTTTATCTATGTTTCTTCCGCCATCTCTATTGTATGGATAATAAATTTTTTCATCAATAATTTTAGCAGTTTCTGTTTGAACATCAACTCTTCCGTCATACTCATAACTACGTTCTGCATTTTCATCACCAGTTATACCTAACGCTTTATAATACTCATAACTATTTATTTCAAACGATTTTAATGTTGTGGCAGCATTTATAGTTTCATGCCCAAATGTTATTTCTGGAGCTTTTTTATCAATACCATAAATTTCTACTCTTGGATTTCGATATTCTTCTTGAAGTAAATCACCACCAATTCCCCAAGTGTTATTTCCAAATTTATCTTCAACATAGAATCTATATCTTCCATTAACTCCTACATACATAGAAAATACGTTTGCTGCATCTCCATCAACCCCAAAGCCTGCTACACCAAATCCACTTTCTAAATTTTTCATTTCGGCATAATATTCTTGAATAGTCACCCCTGAGCAATTTACATTTTGAGATAAAGATGCATTACAATATAAGTAAATTGAATCACCTGATCTATTTGTTTCTGCACCATAGTTGTTTCCTGTATTTTTAACCGCATCATATGCATCTATGTCAATATCATTTTCAATTTTAACATTAACTCTCCAATATCTAACTAGTGCAACTTGGTCAGCACCTAAATCAATTATATCTGAACATTTTTCATTTAAGCAAATCCCATACTCGAAGTGAGTTTCAGTGGTCATTTTAAGAGATACTTTTTCAGATTCATTTGTATATGTTTCATTAGCGCCATATCCTTTATCTGTCGAGTTTCCTTTTTGAATTTCAACTATTATAGCCCTGTTTTTAACATTTGCCACATTTTGTTTTACTTCCTTTATATTTCCAAAGATATCTTTAATGTAATAGACATACGCTCCTATTGAGTCTACCTTTGTTTCAATACAGTCAATTTCATTAGCTGCAAAATAATTATTTAAGAAGTATGTGTAGTTTCCATCGTTATCATCGTTATAGAAGAATTCTGTTCTTGCCTTTGAATCACTACCACTTATTGGGTCCTTGAAATTTGTATACATATAAGTTTTTGTTGAGGCTGTTACAGTTGTTGCTGGAGTAACATCTCCATTTGCTGCCTCATCAAAATAGTTTATTGCATATACTGTACTATTATCTACTACATCTTGATAGTTACCAACTTTGAAGTTATTACCAAATGTTTCAGTAGTAATTTGATGAACTTTAAAGTTATAAGCTACAGTTGTTGGAATAACTATTTTTAAAGTTTTTGATATTCTTGATGTTGAAGCTGTTGTATCATAAGCAACAAATATTGTTTCATTTTTTTCAACACACAAATTTGATGCTGTAGGAATACATGTAGCTCCTTGCTCTACCATATCTATTGGTTGAGAGATAACATAATATACTGCTTTTGTACTAAACGGATTCCTTTCATTTCCATTTACAACTAGATTTCCATCTACTATCGTTGTTTCAAAAACATTTTCTTTATAGAAGAAGATTCTAAAGAAACTCATTCCATAGTCTCCATTTCTCAGTCTATATGTAATTGTCGCTGTTAGCTTGCCATCCCCGCCCTCAACAATTTCAACGCTGCCTGTTATATCATTTATAGTTTGGTTTTTAGAACTTGCTACCCACTGATATGAAGATAATCCTGAAACAGGATCTTTAACAACCTCTTTCCCCCATCTATCGGCATCCGTTGTAGAGCTTGAATCTGTATATTCACTTTCAACAATCATAAATGCAGATATATCTTTTGGGAAGTTAGTGATTGTAAATTTAATTACTGTTTCACTATCTTTACCATTTCCTTGAATGAATGTTAATGAATCACCATTTGTTGTCGTTAGATCAATTGATTTAAAATTCTTTTCGCCTTCCTCAATACCACCAGTACCATCTTTATCAAACATTGTACCTGTAATAGTAACTCCAACATTTGCTTCCTCTACGGCTGATACTTTAGTAAAATTAAACGTAAATAGTGTAAATGCCAATATTAAAACAAAGCCAACAAAAAGTTCTTTGGCCCAGTTCAATTTCTTCATTTTCAAACTATCGTTAAGAGCACTTTTATATTTCATATAAACATTCCTCCTTAAGGGTATAATCATAGACAATAACATTTTATAACAAAAGTCCCTTACAACCAATGTTTTAGAACAATTTTTGTCGCATTTTGTGAACAATATGTCAATTTTTTTATCAAATAACAATAAACGGTTTTTTTTTGCCAATTTATATTATTTATAATAATATAAAAATATAGATTATGCACTTTTACTTATAAAACAAAAAAAGCTAGAGATTTCTCCCTAGCTTTAAAACTCAAATTATATTAATTAATTTTCTTGTTTTTTCTTTACGTTGATATAGACAAATGTTAATCCAATAGCGATTATTCCAACTAATGATATAATTGCAGCTTTATAATCAATAGCGGATTCTTCAACGCTAGCAACAGTTGGTTTAACTGTTACGTATAATTCTACTGAATTACCTTCAACATATTCCATACCGTCTCTTCTTTGAACACTATAAACAATTCTATAAGTTCCTGGTACTGTTGTATCTAGGTTGGATAGAGCATTAATATCATACTCTTGTCTAGAAGATACAAGTTGATCGTTATAGTATACTGTTTGTAATATTCGTTCTCCTGATTTTAAGTTATCACCATCAGTAGCCCCTATACTATATTCACTTAACAATTGTGATAAGTTAGCATTTTGTGGGACTTCGATAGAAGCTGCAGCTACAGCTCCATTTCCATCTGTGACTCCAATGATTGTTGTAAAGCTTGTTATTAACATTACTTTTCTTACATATGGAGAGGCATTACCTGCAATATCAAATGTTCTATAATCAATAGTAAACGTAATATCGTTACCATTGAAATCATAATTGTTATCTCCTGAGCCATTATCTTTATAAACAGATACAATAGCCTCGATTGCCTCTTCTATTGAATCGTATTCGCCAGTTATAGATCTTTCATTAGTTAAATCCCAATCTCCTTCTTTAATAACTGTAGCGCTGTAAATAGCTTTAACTACATATTTATTAGAATTATTTACTATTCTAAACTTGTAGTATCCTCCATTGTCTCCTTCGGCGAAGAACGGATTATTTTTAATACGTCCACTACCATCAACATATGCATAAATATTAATTTGAACATATTTTTCAGCTATATATGTTGCTGTGTTGCCAAAATCTTGATCTACATTTGAACCGACTCCATCAAATGAAGTAGTTCCAAGTCCTAAACCACTTTGATTTTTTACCGTATTGTTTTGAAGATATTGATTTCTAACAGTAGCATCATTTTGAGCAACAGAAGCTAGTATTGTTGTTTCATACACTTCTCTATCAGCTAGTGCTGCCATAGGATTGTATATAAACTTATTAGCTGGAGATGCCGCTTGCGCTGCTGCATATATTCTAGTATTAATATGACTAGTCATTACATCATAAGCAATTACTGTATCTGTCGCACCTAAATAAACGTACTTACCATCGTTTGTTTTAGGTCTATTTGTAATATCAATATACACTCCATTAAACTCAACGTATGTACCAGCAGGATCAAGAACATAAGTTGGTCCAGATTCTTGTCTATATGTCTTTAATCTAGCTATTTCATAGAAATAACCATCGTTTGCTTTACCAAATAGCTCAGAGTGATTTGTTTTACAATTTGCGATATTTGCACAACCATATTCATAAATTTCTATATACTTATCGTCTAATTGGGCACTTGGTAAAATAGTATCTAGATATGCATACTTTCTATCTCTATTTCCATTTTCTGCATAAGTTTCCCATGCAGACATGTTATATAGCATTACTCTAGGGCCATCAAAATCATTTGATGTTACTGATGTCCAAACAACTTTATTCCAATCAGTACAACTTCCATTAGCAGTGTGATTACAGTATGCGGATGTTGTTTGATTTTTAACTCTGTGTACTCGATCGTCACTACCATCAGCACCAGCATCTCCATACCAGAAACCTTG
Organism: Bacilli bacterium; assembly: GCA_045119835.1. Taxonomy (GTDB): domain Bacteria; phylum Bacillota_I; class Bacilli_A; order RFN20; family DUOF01; genus CALVUJ01. The sequence continues at coordinate 41,669 of JBGVED010000012.1, forward strand.
GTCTATTGCTTTTATCATAACAAGTCTTTGTCCATCTTGTTTTAATACTAATTGTCCTTGTGTGAAGTTTCTGTCATATTTACTCCATGTATAGCCATTATCTAATGAATAATAGTGATCCCATTGGGCTATATTAATGTAATCTCCAGTTGAACTATGTACACCTTGCGATGAATATCTATCCATTCCATCAATATTGTACATCTGTCCATCTCTAATCACATATTCTTTCGCATCATTTTCTATTCTTGCCTTTTTGGAATAGGTATTACCATCAATTTCATAAAGATATACTTGGTGTTCTCCATCTGGAGCTGTAGTTGAGGTACCCGCTTCATTATAATAAGTGCCGCTCGACAAATTAAAGTAATAACCTTTATATCTTATGATTGTTCCTTCTTTATCTGGTATAAACAATTTTGTTTTTGTTCCTGTAGTTCCGTTTTGAACCCCATTAGCATCTACCTCTACTATCTTATATTTAGTTAAATTTCCAACATTTACAAAGCTTCCAAATAAGATGTTTGTTCCTGATGAACTCTTTGTTATAGTATTTAATCCACTTCCGTCAACAGTGTATTTTTGACTATATCTAGATGTAGTGCCATAAGCATTTAAGTATGTAAGCGAGTTGTCTGCTCCATATATGTTTGTTGTATCGTATGTTACAGTCATGTATACTCCTGTAGAAGTATTTGTCCAACCATAATGCTTAACAGCTTTAGCGTTTGTTCCTCTTGGTATCTTATAATAAGTTCCAAAAACATTATCTACTTTAAATGTATAAGTATATGCATCATAAGCATATTTAACACTTGTATCAAAATAATCTGTAGCCCCTAAGCTTCCATCATTTATATTAGCAGATGTTAGCGTATCAATTGGCAAGTAAACATCTTCTGCCACTGTCCAACCTTCTTCTAAATTACAATTTTGTCCAGTAACACATTCAACTTTTGCACTATATAAGTTCATAACACCAACTATTGGTGCTGTTGTATCAACAACTCTTAAGGTTACCATTGTTGCTAAGCTGATATTTCCAGCCATATCTTGAGCGTAAATAAAGATTGAATAATCTCCTGTTTTTCTTTGTTCAAAATCATTTTGTATAGCAATATAGTATCTTTCATCATAACGTTTCTTAGTTCCATCTGGATTTGTAACCTCTAAACCATTGTGCATTACTTTTGGATCATATGAAGATATTCCAAACCAACTAATTAAATCATCTAAAGCCTTCTTAGATATTTCTGGTGTAGGATTAGGTGATGTTGGGTTAAGTCCATCCTCTTTATATCTAAAGACGATATTTTGACCACCTTTTTTACATGTAATCAAAGTTTTATCTGCATCATCTTTTCTGCTTCCTGTAATGTCAGAACAATAGTTGCTAATCAATGCATCTAAGAATTCCAATTCTGTTCCTGTTCCATTTATTATAGCTCCATTTGCTTCTTTACTTACAAACTCATTTGTTACATTTATTACTGGAGGAGTTTCATCTAGGTCTATTTGGAATACACCATTTACAAAATCAGTAATATAGTTGTGAGCCTCATATAAATCTGCTTTGTTATTTGTTACTAAAGCATTTGTAACTTCATTATTATTAGTGATGTACAATCTATTTTTTTCTCTTGTGATAATATAATTACCTACTGTATTAGTATCAAAGAAGTTTGCTGAATTCTTGTTATTTATAGTAGTCTCATCATAATAGTGTAAGTTGCCTCCACAAGTTTTATGTCTTATTTCATCATATGCGTTTGCAGCTGTTAAATCAAATTTTTGAGAACAATAAGCAACTTCTCCATCCATAGCATCCGATGTTCTAACTTGTAATGGTTGTTCATACCAAGTTATCTTATCGTATGTTGTATGATGTGTGCTAAGATTGTTATCTACTAATGGCAATGATGGAACATCCATATTTGCCTCTATAATATATTTTTGACCAATAGTATTTGAAGATAAGTTATATGTGTTTGCACTAGCTCCTGTTGTTACTATTTGGACATATTCTCCATCTCCTGTACGCAAGTGTGTTCCTGCGTTATTTTGAATGTATATAGAATTTGTTGAATCATAATTATATCTATTTGTTTCTTGAATTAAGAAGAACTCAAATATATCATTTCCAGAACCATCTTCTCCAACTTTAGCTTTAACATGAGTTCCTGTTGCTGATAATTCTTCTGTGTAATCAGCAATTGTTTCAACAACAATTTGGATATCTCTTTTTCTAATTTTTAAAGCTGCACTTTCCTTTGGTTCAGTTGATGCATCATTTTGTACACCTGTTTTTGCCGCAGCTGCATTGAATACCGCTGTATCATTCCATACATCATCATCATTAATGTTATTGTGAATAATAGCATAATAGTTAGGATTATATCCCCAATAATTTGAATAATAAGCATTCTCAACAGATGTTACTTTTGTTAACGAATTATCTCCTCTATCTCTAAAGTATAAGTAATATTCTCCAACATCCTCACAACCAGCTCTATCAACATTAGCCTTAACTAGACATGATTTATCAGCTTTTGCAACGTTCTCAGTTTCATTTCTTATGACTTTTATATCAAGGTGTTCATTTTTCTTTTCTATTGCTCCAGTTGCTGTGTAATAAGAAGTAGAAGCATTTACACCTGTTTTTTGTTCAGTTAAATTTGCAATATTTATAGAAGCATTATATGTATCATCTGGCAAGTTCATAGTACTAGTATTATATTCAACATTTAAGCTTATATTTGATCCTGTTACTATAGTTTTATTTACTTTCATAGTAGCACCAGATCCTGAAACAGTACCACCCACAATACCATCTTGAGGTGTTGCTGTACTTACCACTTCAAAGTTGTTTACTAGTAATCCTCCATTATTTGCTAAATCAGTTAATATTCCTTCACCTACTTGACAGTTTGTAAGATCATCACAACTTACATTATCTGTAGCTTGTCCATATATTTTTGTAATATTATGTATTTTAATATTAACTGGTCTTGGAATCACAGTGAATTTAATTGCACCACTATTATCATAGTATGTTAAATTATAGTTTTTCTCACCATTTTCATTTTTAGCAATAACAATACCATTTTTAATAGCTTTTTCTCCTACCGTTTGATCCCAGTTATCAACATATAAATTACCTATTAGTATTCTACTTGTTGTTACTGTATCGCTATATCTTGTATATTTGTCAAAATGTTGAGCTATAGTAGCACCATCACTAGGAGCTTGAGTTGTTGTTACTAAATCAGTCGAACTGTTTCCATATTTTTTGACTGATGCCTTGCTATTACCATAATCCAAATTAGCTGTTATAGCCGCTGTATCCATATCATTTTCACTGTAAGCAAATGTATTTAACGTTACTACCCATCCTTTAGCCAAGAAGATATAATCTCCGTTTGCTACTGGAGTTCCGCCAATAACATTGTATGTATAGCCAGAGAAATTTGTAAAGCATGAAGAGTCATTACAAATTTGAACAATATTAGCTTTATCAACCAATTGATATTGCGTTCTACCAACTGTATATGTAACAGAAGTTGTAAATTTAATTTCAATATCTGCTTCACCATAAATCTTATATTGTTGGGTTACTGGTGTAACTGTAATTGCAGCTTTTTCTACTTTAAATACAACATTTTCAGTAAAGTCTGTAATCGCATAAATAGTATTTTCTAGAGATACTTTTAAATAACGTCCATTAGTTGAAGCGCTGTACTCCCATTTGCTAGTTGTTGTATTATAAACATAAGAATATAATTTTGCCGTATCTAAAAGAGCATATTGGTCTTCTCCATATTTAACATATAAAGTTCCTGTATAAGTTCCATTTTGTAAATCATCAACAAAATCAGCATATTGTGTTGCTGTTAATACTGCAGAATCATTTTCAGCTGTACGCAATCTACTATTGCTTACGTAAACATAGATTTCTTTTGTGGATTTATTTCTTGTATTAGCATTGCTTATGCTTCCTTCTACGATAGTATAATCGCAAACATCTCTATTATAATAAGATTCACCTGTTGCATTTGAAGAACATTTTAACGACAAGGCATTTCTAGTAGTAGTTTCTGTTCTTGAGTTTAGATTTGCTGGATTTGCATATGAATCGCCATAAACATCATGACTTTGATATGTTACGTTAGTTAAAGCATTATCAACAGATTCATTGTAACTCACTCTAAAGGCAAATAATTTATCTTTTAAAGCAACATTTAATGAAGATCCTCCTGCTTTAACATCCATATCTAACACTTCATTTTGAGCATCATTTATACAAATTGTAGATAATCCAGAAATATCAATCAGACATCTTGCAGTTTGAATAATTAGGTAGGTTGTTCCATCTATAGCAACAGTCTTTTTGTTTTTACCACTTCCGCTAATTGTAATAGTTGCTTCTAATTCATTGTCAGAATTGATAATGCTTAATCCATCTATATGATAAACATTTCCATTTATTTCAAATTTATTGAAACCTTTATAGATTGAATCATGTCCAGATGTTGCAGTTTCTTTAGTTATAGGAATATACTTACTTGCATCTGCCAACTGATCTTGAGGAACTATGAATAAAGTTCCACCATTTACAAGACCGTCGCCACCCTCTTCTTTTTCAGTAAATGTAATATTAGGCATAGAACCATTACTAATGTGGTTTCCATACATAAATCCTTGACCTGAATCCGGAGTTATCGTTAAGTTCTTTGTTTGAATGGTTAATGATCCTGGTATTTCAATTATATTGTAGTTATCTCCAACATATTGTCCATAATATACAGGTGTTGATTGAGGAGCCTCATTTGTACAATCATCTACTCCTGTTTGAGTTGCACAAGCTGTTAAAGTATACATACCAGCAACTTCTCCACTTGTTCTTCTAAAGTAAATACCAAAGCTTCTCATTGTTCCTGTATTTCCTGGGCTACCATTAAAGATGAATTGTCCTACAGAGCCGTTATTTTTGATTTGATTTTGGTTCATAACAGTATTGCTGTTAGTTAAGAATATACCTTTATCTGTTGCACTTAAACCATATCCTGGTTCACCATCAGTATTTTTACAACTAATAGTAGTTCCATTTGCTATATATCCTTCATTATTAGCACATATAGCTACTAAGAAATCATTATAGTTATCAGCTTCACCATATGTTTTTACTGTATCTACTGCATACAAATAAATTGTTCTTTTAATAATTTCAAAATAAACTTCTCTTGTTCCAACTGCAAAATCTTCAAATCCTGAAAGCGATGCTTGACTATCACTAACTTTTTTAGTCCATTTAAACTCATTATATTGATCTTTGAATAGGCCATTTGTTCTAGCTGCATCATCCCACCATTTAGTAATTTCTCCATTTCTTCCATCTTTACCATCAATTAAATAGAAACCTAAATGCCAGTATGAGTATATATTCGAATGATCACTAGCTTGATATTTATTTACTAGAGCAATTGATTTTTCGCTTACCCCTGTAGCAGCACCTCTTGCTGTTACAAAACCAGTGCTATCGTTAACATAAACTGAGTATCTTACAGATTTTCTATATACACCATAGCCTTCATTTGGATCAACAAAACAATGATTGTCTCCTGGATTACAGCTTTCATACACATATTTACTTAAATCATCATAAGTATTGCTAGCTGTTAATACGTGCGTTCCATTATAGTTATGTGGAGTCGTTTCGTTTCCTTTAACAACATATTGAATACTATAGTTTTTACCACTAAGGTCATTGTATGTTGTAACGCCAATGAAATCATATGCATATTTTCCTGCTACATCATCTGCTGTTTTATTTCCTAAACGAGAAACTTTACCTTGTAAAACATCGAATTGAATATCATTGTATCCACTGTAATTACTTCCATTTGCATTATCTTTGTCTGTCCAACTTGTCCATGGACTTATTGCTAAGCTATTTTGAACAGCATAGTACATAGAAGTACCTAAAGCAACATATGAATCCGTATCTCCTTCATTATAAGTTGCAGTAAAGTCGCAATATCCTCTACCTGTTGTTTGACTTCCAACATACGCCTCTTTAATTTCTTGGCATGTAATGTATTCAAGCGAATCAGCTTCTCCATATGCTCTAGAATTATATTCTGGGTGAACATATACAATACGAGCTGTGATATAGAAGACAACATCTGTTGCAACATTTCCTTTTGTTTTTACTATAGAACCACTATTATCAATATTAGCGTTTGTTGCTACTATTGAAGTTCCTGATGCTGGTTTTACAATACTATAAGGAACAAAACTTCCGTCTACGAATACATATAAGTTTTCTGTAGATGTAGTTATATTGACTCCACTAACATTTTTATACATATCTGCTATATCAAGTTTGTATCTAGTTAATGTAGAATCCAACTTCCTATGTTCATATATTTGAACATATGTATTAGAATTTGTTAATCCTGTATCAGAAGAAGTAACAGGAGAATAAACGCCGCTACTTTCTTTATATTTTTTAAGACTTGTTAATTGAACATATTCTCCATTAATATAAACATAATCACCAGCATTATCTTGCTTATATGGATAATTTGAATTTGCTACAAATTTAGATGCTGCAGATAAGTCAACATAATTTGTTTTACCATCACTAGCATTTACAACTTTCAAGTAGCTTCCTGTATCACTTTGAGTATACACACCACTAGCTAAATTATATCTAAGAGCCTTAATTTCCGTAGAATTTATCTTCTTATATTCTCCATCTAAATTAATATAACATTCTTCTCCACAACTCGCTGACTCAATATATTGTCTTTGTTTAGAGAATCTTCTACTAGTTAAATCAGAAATTGACACATAACTACTAATCAAAATATATTCTCCTGAAGGATTAGATTCATAAACTTTAGTTGAAGAATTGTAGTTATATCTACCTAAATCAGCAATTTTAACATATTTTCCATCAACTATAACATATTGATTTTCATATGCTGTAGTTGTATCTGTTTGATATTTTAGTTCGTAAAGAATAAGTGAACCTACAGCAACATTAGTTGTGTCTGTATATGAGTGTGAAGTTTGTGTTTCTGTTGCGCTTTCACCATAATAATTTATATTATAATTTCTACATGGTTTTCCATTTGCACCTAATCCAATTATAGGATTATTGTAAGCATCACACATTTGACCATTAACATTAGGTTTAGCGTTGAAATCACCTAATGAAATAGTATATTTTCCAACTGCTTGTCCTTGATATTTGTTAGCGATAGCAGAAGCTTTTGCATCGCTATAGCCAATTCCTGTATCTTGATATGTAACTCTATATAGGTTACCTTCAAAAATTTCCTTATAATTAGCTGCCACTATTCCTGAAGTATTACTAAATCCAGTAGCGCTACTTGTAACATTATAACCTGTAGAATTTCCTTGTGTTGATGCATTATCTTTATCTCCATCAACACTAAATTTATAGGCTTCATCATAACTTCCATCACAATTTGCATAACCACCTTCATAAGTATAAGTGTACTCATATCTAGTCTTACCATCTGCATTTGGCAAATAGTTTTCTTCATAATAAGCACATCCATACATCTTAGCTTGAACAGAATCAACTGTAACATTCAACTTAGCAGGAAGCACGAATAAATAAGCTCCTTCGTTGTTACTAATGCTATAACTTATATCATAGTTAACAGCATTAACGTCTGTATTCGTCGAATCTGTTTTATATATACAATTAGATGCTAAATCTCCCTTTGGATCATTAACGCATTCTGTAAATGTACCTTCAACATTTGGATCTTTTATAGTTGCGATAGTTCCAACTGTAATTTCGTAGTAACCTACATCAAGATACTTACCAACATTACTGCTTCTTTGCGCTTCTCTTAAAGGTCTTCCTTTAAAGTTATTTGCTATAGTATCCCCAGAATCAAGACCTTCTATAACAAAACCATAATCATTTCCTAATTCATTTGCATGCTTATTACAAGAAGTTGAAATTAACTTATTATAATCAGCATGTCCTGAAGTTATAGAATAATTTTCATCTAGTCTACATGTTTCATCAGTTGATGTATATTGAGAATAATTAGTTCCAAATCCATAACTAGAATAATGTGGATCAGCATATTCCATTGTATATCCTGTAAGTTGAACATTAGTAACTTTTGATTTTATTGTTAATGTTCCACCTTTATAGATAAATTGATAGTTTTCTGCCGCTATATGAGAGATAGAAGCATATACAAAGTATTCACCGGCAGGAATAGCTTTATCGTCATAGTAATCTGTTTCTGTAACTGTAATTGTATCTACTCCTGAAGCAAATAATCTTGATTGGAAACCAGAAATAACTTTATGAAGATGGAATTCTAGTCCAATATTAGACCAGCTATCTCCTGCAGTTAATCCAAAGTCATCATTAGTTGTACAATTAACCAAATAATCACCTAGGTCACTGTAACACAAGAATATATCTCTTTCTATAGTATCGTTAGCAGATTCTAAAACAGTATTTGTTGAATCATTTATTTTAAAGACTTGTTTATAAGCTTGATATCTATCTCCATAGATGAATGTGTAATTATCATCGAAGAATTCCAAAATTATTTTTCTTTTAAAGATTTCAAATGTTATTTCATAAGCTTTACCATCACATTTAGCAGAGTAAGCATTACTATCACAGGCATTTACACCATCTGGTTTATACTTTCCTGCTGAGATTGTTTCATTTGTTGTATATGAAGTAGTACTTAGGTTCTCGTTTGGAGCTAAAGCAGTAAATGTTGCATTGTAGTTTCTACAACTGCTATCATCTCCCCCAGTTGAACATCCTGTCATTGTATTTGATTTTATTACATAAGCATTTGTTGTAGATCCACTTGCATTAACGTAATATTTTGCATCAGGATATTCTCCTCCTCCTGACCTACTATCGTAAACAAAGCCATCAAATTTATACCAGCCAACCACTTCATTTGAATCTTTATATCTAGTTAATGAGAAGTCGTCAGTAAATAAATTGTACTCTTGGTTTACAAGTTTACCAGTTATTGTTATATCAATATCTCCAGACATACCAGAAACATTTCTATATTCTCCATAAGCAAATATATATGTTCCACTAGCATCTTCAAAATAGTAACCATTATCTAACTTAAATTTAATGTAACTGTCTAAATTAATTCTTTTAACATATTTATATTCAATAGTTGGAGAAATTTTTCTTCTTGCGAAGTATACAGCTGTATCATCTTGTTTACTATCTGTTGAATCTGTATATGGTTTTTGTGTGATAAAATCACTTCTATCAGCTTCATCGTAATCTGTTCTATATGTAGTTGCAGCTATTTCTGCTGTATAGCCATTAAATCCGCTTGCAGCAACATTTGCACTAGTAAATTCACCATAAACAACTAATTGCCATAAAGGATCACTATATGCATTAGCCGCATATTCTTTACCTTGGTTTACACCTGGTTGAATTATTATTTTAGATTGAGCAATTTCAAATGTTGCTCCAACATATATTAACGCATAGTTTCTAGTATCTGAGTTCAATCTTAGTCCATCAGATATTGCTCTTAATTCTGAGCTTTTTCTAGTAATAAGACCAAATCCACCATCATTTATTAAATCTGCTGAGGCGCTACCATCATCTGTATTATATCCAGACGCATTTCCATCATAGCTATTAAAGTCATATCTTCCATATGATTTGTAATAATATGCTTTTTTATTAGTTTCATCATTATATTTAAATGGTTGTTCTGTTGCACTTGTACATGCACTTGTTATAGAACTTGGATTTCCTGCAATATTACAAATATCATAATATCCAACATTTTCTCCAGCTTTTCTTCTTAAGACTCCATAAACTATATAATTATCATCTGTTACCGTAGCGTCATTATACATGTATCCAGATACTGTATATCCCTTTAAGTAGCTCGTAGTATTGTGATTTATAGTTGTTTTTACTGCATTCCATTGATTACTATAAGGATCTTGCTCTCCATAATATTTTGAAGAACCTGTAGCGGTAATAGTTAATATAGATTGTCTTACCATGAACTGAACAGTACTTTCAGTTTTGTAATCATCATCTTCTTGTAAAGTTGCTGGTTCTGTTTGTGGATTATCGCTTGCATTAGTGTATGGTATAGAAGGAGATGTTGCTTTATAATTAGTATTCATTCTTATTAAATAGTCTTCATTTTTTCCATCATCCGCACTATTAATAGCTAAGTTACCAAGAACAATATTATATAAACCAACATTGTTGTTTTGAACACTAGCATAAGTAGAGCCATATCGTTTTCCATTGTACCCTGTACTTTCAACTCTTGTAAGCGCTCCAAACCATTCGTCTGTTCCAATTAAAGCATCTTCAATTGTTCCTCCATTATTATATTTAATGTATGTTCCACTATTATCTGGAGTGTACTTATAGGTATATCTAGTATAGTTTGCTATTTTAACACATGTATTTGCTCCTATTTTCAAATATGGCACTGCACCTGGAGTTGTAGATTTATATAAAGCTGTACAAGTTTCGTTTTCATATATATAACCACTCTTTATTTCATAATAATTTGAATCAACTTTCAAGAATTCCCCATTAGTATTTGTTTCATAATCTCTAGAATATTTTTGAACATCATTATTATCTTCATCTTTAAGATTAACGAAAGTATTATTAACTTTTAAATAAGTACCACTAGTTGATTGAGTATATACATTATACGGATACGTTCTTTCAGACCCATCTTTATATGTGTAATCTTTATTTGCGGTAGAAGAAAGCGCGTATTTATCAGCATTTTTTACTTCAACATAAACATCTTTAGTACAATAAATATTAGTGAAGTATGTATTAATAAATTCTGTTTCAAAGAAGGCACCTTCCATGTAGAATGTATCAAAATCATTATTTACATAAGCACAATATTCCATAGTTGGATCGTCTTCTCCATACATTTTTTCCATAGCCAAAGGTTCTATTAAAATAGTTCTTGGGTTAACATAGTATGTTCCATAAATTTTAAGAACATTACCATTTTGATCTGTATTTGGAGTTTGTGCATCATCTCCATGATTTAAATTTCTATGATCATAAATTTTAATAATAAACATATGATATCCTGATTTATCTAAGTGAGGATGCGCTGCAGTTGGCGGATTAGTATCTAAAACCAACTCAAAATCATCGCTGTCCGCATCCCTAACATATAAATCCACTTTAGAATAATAGTTGTTAGGAGAAGTCCCTTCATAATATTGCTTTCCAGCTGCACCTATTATTAAAATACCAGAATTATCTGCTCTTGTTTGAGTGTGATCTATATTGTTATCTTTAAATTTGTATTGACTATTATCTGCATCATATAACTTATAACAATCTAGCAATACGTCTTTTAATTGAATATAGTTACCAATCTCTAATCTACACAAAGTTGGTTCATTATTGTAATAAATGCTATTGGCTACATCAGCTCCTGTCATATCAATACCTGGTGCTGTTGTATCTACTATTTTAACCTTTATTGTAAATGATGATTCGGAATCGTGTCTGCTGCCCATAACAGCGTTGTAATCTTGAGTTGTAAACACCATATCAAAATCTTCAACATCGTCAACATATTTATTAATCAAATTAAAGCAATCTCTGTTCTTAACAGCTGCATCTGAAACCTTATCTGTAGCAGTAATTTCACAAATTTGTTTAGTTGTACTTCCAGCTTCATAGAACACTATTTTTAAATATCCAAGATAAGTTTCTGTACTAGTAAAGTAATCTGCGACGCCTTTAACAAAATCCGTTTCTGGATTTGTAGTACTTACCGCATAAGAATTTACTGTTCCACCGCTTGCTTTACGAGTTGTTTGACTAACTTGTGGTAAAAGCCCACCGGTAAAAGATGTAATGTTTTTATTTATTATATACTCATGTAAACTAGCAGCAGAACCAAACGTTACCGTCGTACTTGTTGTGTTTCTATTACTTTTTAGTGTTCTTGATGGATCATTGTAAGAGCCGTCGCAAGTTGCTGAACCATCAGAGCAGTGATACCACACCAAATAGTCATTATAAACTTCCTCACTAAATGAGCCTCCAGTACCATTAAATGAATAAACTTTATCTGCAGCATATATTTTCGCTCTATCTATAATATCTTGATAATCAAAAACATTTATTCCTTGAGTTTTATAATAAATTGTTTCATAAGAATTTGTGTTTTCCCAATAATTTGCTGCAAGTGTTCCATTAGGAACTACTGGGTTATTTTTACCTCCACCCATAACATACTCATAAGTTTCAACATTTATTTCAGAACCACTAGCACCAAGTTGACTAGCAACAACAGGCGCATATCTATCTATAACACTTACTTCAACAGCAGGATTTTTCTCAGTACCATTGTCAGTACTATTTGTAGTATTTGTATGATTGTCGGTGATCATAATTCTATATCTACCATTTGATTTAACAGTTAGAGTTATTTTGTTTTTAATTCCTGCAACACCATAAGATGTTGTTGTTTCAGAGAACTCTATTGTGCTTCCAGAACCCGACTTACACAAAGAATCATGATTTTGACATAAAATACCGGAAGCTTTATTTCCGTCGTCAGAAGTAGGTGTACTAACCCTCCATATTTCTACACCAGTAAAATATGTTTCTTTTTCTCCAATCGAAGAACCATCATTATACCCTAAAGGAGATTTCGAAATGTCTTCAAAAGTTTCTCCTTCATCACTTGTTCCCGAAAAGATACCTTCATTAATCACAACTTTTTGGAACACATGAATAACTATTTGAACTGAATCTTTTTGCATTTTAGTAAAATCAATTGAATTTCCCACAACAAATGTCCACTCATTTTTCCAGTTATCACTAGGATATCCAGCTGTTGTAACATCCATTAAAGTCAAGACATCTTCATTTGTATGATCAACAATTATTTTTGTTATAGATACATCATCTACCTTAACTTTATCACTGTTTGGCGATTCAAACGTATTTCCAAAAGCATCTTCAAGGAAAAATTTGTAATCACCTTTAGCATCGATCATTACGTACATATAATAACTCAAAGTAGGATCCAAAACATCATTTTTAGTTCCTGAAGTTCCAAATGCACTATCACTTAAAACAAATTTATAGTAGTAATATCTAACATTTCCAGAACTACCATTATTTTTAAAGTCATTTATAGCATAAACAGTTTGAGTTTTTATTGCCTCAACAGTTATAGGATCAACACTAGAAAGTGTGTGAACATATGCAGTCTCTTTTGGCAAAGAAATTTTCATTTGTTTTGCTTGGTTACCTTGTACAGTATCATTTTTATAATACGCACAAACATTTGCTGTCGCCTCACTTGAACCAACTGCACTTTCTCCACAAGCTGTTGTTGTGACGTCATCCACCCAAGTGAATCCCATTTCATTTATTGGTTTTGAAACAATAAAAGTAACACTATCAGCATCAGCTTCTGCTGGAGTTTGTGAAGGAACATCATTATAATACGCAAAATATACCTCTTTAAATCCATACCCAGCTTTTCTAATTGTATATGCATATTGTATTTCAAGCTTTTTATTTGTAGTATCGTCATTTATATACATTAGGGAATAGTAGCTACCAGAAGCGTCATTTGCCTTCAAAGTAGTTTTTGTAGCCGCAAAAGAATCGTTATCTTCAACGTTACCTAAACGAATCTCATTTCCTTCTTGAAGAGATGTCCAAGTGTCATTCGAATCACCTTTTCTATAAACATCGTAGTTTCTATTACCTGATGTTGTATATCCACTTTCAAAGACAGCTATACTTCTTATTTCTGAATTATAGCATTTGGTAATTTTAATTACTACTACATCTTCCATAGTAACACCAGTTCCTTGAACAGAGTAGTTTGTTAAAACAACATTAGCAGGTGAACTAACCTTTTCTCTTTGAGAAACAAAAGCGTCATAATCATTTCCATTACCTGTGTAGTTAGAATTTAAAATTTCATAACTATC
>JBGVED010000013.1:0-58193 GCA_045119835.1 Bacilli bacterium
AAAGAGAATTAGCCAAAGTAAACTACCATATCCATACTAGTTCTATTAAGCATAATTTAATAGTACCAGAGTTAAGTAAAGACCAAATATATTATACGTATGCTTCAGAAGCGGATCTTTTAAATGTAGCCTTATTTGGTATAACAGCATCAGAGTGGAGAAAAAACAATGCAGAGTTAAATGGTAATATGAGAGATTACGCAAGCATTGAACAATTACTGGTGCTAGCCAACATGGAAAGCTATAATGCAATGTTAATAGAACAATGTTTAGATAGTAAAGATAGAATAGTATTATTAAATAAAATGGCTAAATCACAGATGAAAGTGCTTTTAGGAAATGGATCTATTAATCTAGTAAAAAGTTAAAATAATTTGTTACAAATCATGTTTTTGTTCCTATTGATATTATTGAGGTGAGATAGATGGATAACAATAATATCATAGTTAAAGGAATAGAAGTGAGTTATAAAAGAATAAATGAAGCGGATTATATTTGTTTAACTGATATAGCTAGAGCAAAGAATCCTAATAATTCAAATTTAGTTATATCACATTGGATGAGAAACAGAATGACTATAGAATATTTGGGGTTATGGGAAACCTTGTATAATAAAAATTTTAAACCTACCGAATTCGGTGGGTTTAGGTTAGAATCTGGATTGAATTCTTTTATGCTTTCCCCAAAAGAATGGATTGAAAAAACTAATGCTATAGGAATAGTGTGTAAAAGTGGAAGATGTGGGGGAACATATGCTCATAAAGATATTGCTTTTAAGTTTGCTAGTTGGGTTTCAACAGAGTTTGAATTATATTTAATAAAAGAATTTCAAAGATTAAAAGAGAAAGAATATAAAAGTATTGAGTGGAGTGCAAAAAGAGAATTAGCCAAAGTAAACTACCATATCCATACTAGTTCCATTAAACATAATTTAATAGTGCCAGAACTAAGCAAAGAACAAATATATTATACGTATGCAAGTGAAGCAGACCTTCTTAATGTAGCCTTATTTGGTATAACAGCGTCAGAATGGAGGAAACAAAACATTGAATTAAAAGGCAATATGAGAGACTATGCAAGCATTGAACAATTACTGGTGTTAGCAAACATGGAAAGCTATAATGCAATGTTAATAGAACAAGATATAGAGAGTAAAGATAGAATAGTGTTATTAAATAAAATGGCTAAATCGCAGATGAAAGTGTTGCTAGGAAACAGTTCTATTAACCTACTAAAAAATTAAAATAATTTGTTACAAATCATGTTTTTATTCCTATTGATATTATTGAGGTGGATAAATAATGGACAATAATATTATAGTGAAAGGAATAGAAGTAAGTTATAAAAGGATCAATAAAGAGGATTATATATGTTTAACGGATATAGCGAGATACCAAAAGTGTAAAGATCCATCGTTTATAGTTAAAAATTGGTTAAGAAGAATAGACACTATCAATTATGTTGGGTTATGGGAGATAATAAACAATACGGAATTTAATTTGGTCGAATTCGACCAAATTAAAACTGAATATGGAAGAAATTCTTTTTCGATGTCTCCAACACAATGGATCAAAAGAACTAATGCAATTGGATTTTTTTCTAAAAGAGGAAAATATAGTGAGGGAACATATGCCCACAAAGATATAGCCTTTGAATTTGCAAGTTGGTTAAGTCCTGAATTTAAATTATATTTAATTACAGAATTTCAAAGACTAAAAGAGAAAGAATACAAAAGTATTGAGTGGAGTGCAAAAAGAGAATTAGCCAAAGTAAACTACCATATCCATACAAGTTCCATTAAACATAATTTAATAGTGCCAGAACTAAGCAAAGAACAAATATATTATACGTATGCAACTGAGGCAGATCTTCTTAATGTAGCCTTGTTTGGTATAACAGCGTCAGAATAGAGGAAACAAAACATTCAATTAAAAGGTAATATGAGGGAATATGCTAGTATTGAACAACTACTAGTTTTAGCCAACATGGAAAGCTATAATGCAATGTTAATAGAACAAAAACTAGAGAGTAAAGATAGAATAGTGTTACTAAACAACATGGCTAAATCACAGATGAAAGTGCTATTAGGAAATAGTTCTATTAAACTAATAAAAAATTAAAAATGATTTTTTTAAAGTTCCAGAATCATACATTATTGAAATATGAATACATTCGTGATAGTATAACTATGTAGCGCGAAGCTATAAATTTTTTGCTCGTATAAAAAAGGATTTTTATATAAAGGAGTGAAAAAATATGAAATCAAAAAATAAAGTAGAGAGATTCGACTACTCAAAATACGAATCAGAACCACATTTTAGTGATCCTTGTCTACAAGAGTTAGAGTTTTGGGGGATATTTAAAGATAAAGGTGGTAGAATTCAAGTTGATGTTGAAAGATACACTTCTTCTTGTGAGTATGTTGGGATAACAGAGTTTATTCCAGAAGGGTTACTTGAATTTAACTCAAAAGATTTATTTATCCCTAAAAATAAGAAAAGAGAAGATTATGCAGTTAATATTTTCTTGGATTTATTAAATGAGTTTGAATTAGATTGGAATAAGGAATACAAACCGATATTTGAAATGATTGAAACCCCTAAAGATGTTTATGATAGCGTAAGATTGAATGAACTCTGTTATACATCTGATCCAGATGATTTAGAGGATATAGAGTTTTCTGCTTTAATGGCTTCCATAAAAAGACAAAATAAATATGCTAGAGTTATTCAATCATTAAAATGTCAGTTCATAACAAAATTAGCGAAAGAAGTAGATAGAATAACACTAATCGTTATGTCTAAACTAGGATATAAAGAAAAAGATTTTGATTATAACGATTTTATAAACTTTACAAGCTTCTTAGCTAAAGGGAAAGAAAGTATTAAAATTAGTGAATTAAAAAAATATGATGCATATAGAATGATGCGTAAGATAAACAATTTCTTAAAGCATAACACTATTTCTTCATATGAGGAATTAAAGAGTAAATATCCTGCCAATGTTGCTTCAATAGAAAAAGGAACTGCAAAAGTAAAATACGAAAATGGAATGTATGCAGGAGATTGGATTATAGTTAAGGATAAATATATAGAAGAATTAATTAAAAAGTTAAAAAAGTTTTTTAAAGACTACTGTGAAAAGTTTCTTGATGAAACTGAAGAAGAAGCTTCATGGAATTACGATGAGTATTTCTTAGATGCTTATAAAAAACTTAAAAATCCTTATGAATATTTTGGTATATGGTAGATGTATATAAAAAGAATTAAGATTTTAAATCCTAATTCTTTTTTTGTTTTAATTAATTTTCTAAGGCTTTTCCGATTTCATCTTTTAAATGATATCTCATTTCAAGTGCTAGTTTTAGTTGACATTTGCTTCTATCTAGGTTGTGATCTGGATAGCTTACCTTAAAATATTTATCTCCATCTAAATAATCAGTTAAAAATCTTAATCCGCACTCAATAGTCATGGTTAGTGCTCCTAGTGGCAATGTTTCTATTTCTATTGGCGATAAAGTATCTTCTAGAATATCTACAAATCCTTTATAAAAAGCATTATATTTATTAAGATCTAAGGATACTTTGTTTAAATCTTTTTCATCTTCATCACGAGTATTAGCTATAAATCTAATGGCATCACCAAAATCAAATCCTACCAGTCCTGGCATAACTGTATCTAAATCAATAACCGCTAAGTGCTTGTTTGTAGTTTTGTCAAATAACACATTATTACATTTTGTATCGTTATGAGTAACTTTCAAAGGTAATTTTCCTTCCTTTTGAAGTTTGTACATTTTAGTGGCTATTTCTTCTAAATCTAGATATTGCTCTATTAAATCTGTAACAGAGTCTCTTCTATTACTTAAATTATTTTTTACTGCTTCCTTAAATATTTCATATCTATTAACTGTGTTGTGGAAATGTGGAATAACTATATTTAGTTTTTCTACAGGGTAATCTTTTAAGTGTAATTGGAATTCTCCAAAAGCTTTTCCACTCTCTTCAATTACTTTTAAATTATTAGTTTTATTAAAAGTAACGGAGTTATCTATATAATCATAGCATCTCCAAAAATTATTATCTTCATCGTAAAGGTAAGGTTTACCGTTACATGTTCTAAAATTTAAAACATAGTTTTTATAATTGGTGTTATTAGTTATAAGTTTATTTTTAATGTGATTAGTTACACTAAATATATTTTCCATTACTTCTTCTGGATTTTTAAATACATAAGTGTTTATGCTTTGTAAAATATAACTTTTAACTTTTTCTTCCTTTATAAAATCGATTTTGTAGGTGCTGTTTATGTGTCCGTTAGTTAGTAATGTATGTGATTTATATTCATACTCTATACCAAATTTTGCACATATACCTTTTAATTTTTCTTTCATAGTATCCCTCTTTTCTTGTATTTTATTTTCAACAAATTAATTTTAAATAATTTGTTAGAATTAGTATATTATTTTAGATAAAAAATTAGTCTCAAGTTTGTCTCAAATTAGTCTCAAATTAGTCTAATTTTCACATATAGCTTTTTATAAAGAGCTAAACCCAACATCTGATATGTTTGGAAGTTGCTGGCGGTATACTATATAGATAAAAGTAATAAAAATTAATTATGTAAGAAATAATTGAACATAATATATTTTATTAAAAGTAGTTATTAAGAGTTCTATATAAAAAAGATACAAAATATATAATAAAAATTAAATAAAACAAATTTTTGTTGCTTTTTATAAACATTGGGTTTAATATAGAAATCGGAAAGGAGTGAGCGAAAATGGTTAAAGCATTAAAATTTTATAGTTTAAATAATGGAGAAAAGAATCTTTTTGCTCACAATTTTGAGCGTAAATAAATGATTTATATCTCCATTAAAGTTGCAGTAATAAAAGAAGTGGAGATGAGAGTGTGAAAAAAAATAATAAAATTTTTAAGTGTATAATGAAATGGATGCCTTTATATGTGGTAATGCTTTTGATTATGTTTGTTCAAAGGTATTTTGCCTCATTAACGGGTTTGTTTATAGGTGAAATTTTAGGTGTTTTAAATGATGATGAGTCTATATTACCTAGTATAGTTAATAACTTTGTAGATGATAGCGATGTAAAATCCAAAATTATTTCATTAGCAATTATTTATATGGCAATAACATTTTTAAGTGTAAGTGCAAGTTTTATAACCAGAACACTTAGAGCGTTACATTATCAAAATTTATATATCAGTTTAAGTAAAGAATTCTATTGTCATGTAGTAGATATTCCAAGAAGTGAATATGTAAATAGATCTACAGGAGACATAATTCAAAGAAATATTGAGGATTGTAGAAGAATACCTCAATTATTTAGAAATTCTTTATATGAATTATTTAAAATCCTGTTTACTATAGGAACCTTATTAATACAGTTGTTTATGCTTAATACAACTATATTCATTATAAGTTGTATTTCAGTAACAATCTGTAGTGGTTTCTCTGGTTATTATGGATATTTTAAAATTAAGAAAAAAGAAATAGAATCTTCTAAATACTATAGTGAATTAAACTCTACAATTCAACAAAGCGTAACAAACTATAGTTTAGTAAAAAGCTTTGCTAATGAAGAATATGAATATGATAAGTTTAAAGAAATAAATGATAAAAAAGAGAACAATAACTATTATATACATAGTTTAAGATGTAAGTATTGGTTAATATCAGATAGCATAACATCTTTGTATATAATAACTTGTTTGTCAACTCTAGCGTATTTATTCTTTAATGGAAATATAACATTAGCCATCGTAAGTGCTACTGCAGTAATAATTTCAAGTTTTTTAAATGAAGGAACACAATTAGTAAATCATATTACAACATTTGTAAAAACATTTATTTCAGTTAAAAGATTAAATGAATATTTTAGTATTGAAAGTGAATATAAAAATGATGGTAATCTAGAAAAAGAAATAAAGGGAAATATTGTATTTAAAAATGTAAGCATGAAATATGAAAAAGAATATGTTTTAAAAGATTTAAGCTTTGAATTAAAAGAAGGAGAAACTCTAGGTATTGTAGGTAAATCAGGATCTGGAAAAACAAGTATTATAAATTTATTAACAAGACTTGATGACTATCAAAAAGGAAGCATAACAATAGATGGAATAGAACTAAAAGATTACAAGAAAAAATGTATTAGAGATAATATGGGGGTTGTTTTACAAGATGCCTATATTTTCTCAAAAACTATAAAAGAAAATTTAATGGTTTTAATCGATAATGATCGTATCGATTTAGATATGTATTTACAAAGAGTAGGACTAGATGAAGATATTAATAAGTTTGATAGCGGACTTCAAACGATAGTAGGAGAAAGAGGCGTTACTTTGTCAGGAGGACAAAGACAAAGAATCTCTCTTTTAAGAACCATAATGAAAAACAAAAAAATTCTTATCTTAGATGATACATTAAGTGCAGTAGATAACATTGTAGCAAGAAAAATAAAAGATTCTTTAAGCAAAGAAAAAGCTACAACAATTATCATTTCTCACAACTTACTAAATGTAAAAGATGCAGATAAAATAATTGTTTTAGATGAAGGAAAAATTGCTGATATAGGCACACACGAAGAACTTATTACTCGTGAAGGGTTCTACTCAAATGTTTGGAAATTACAACAAATGATTGAGGAGGTGCAAGAGTAATGAAATCAATAAAGAAAATATTGGATATTTTTAAAAGAATAATGCCTACTGGCATAAAGTTTAAACGAATTTATATTTATTCTACAATTTATGCATTAAGTGAAGTTGCTATATTATTTATATTTTCTTATTATGGAATAGATAAAGCTTTTAAAGAAAACAGTATACCATTATTTATCATAGTTATAAGTTGCATAACTATAGCTCAATTTACAAGTAATATTACCTTTGCCTTAGCATTTAGACATGGTAATAAAATTGGAAAAAGAATAAACATAGAAATAAGAGAAAAATTATTTAAAAAGGCTATGGAATTAGATAAAGAATATCATAATAATCACGCAACAGGAGCAACAATAAACACTCTTGTTGGAGACGTAGAAGTAATTGGTGAAGGATTTTTCTGGCCAAGCTTATGGATAGTTTATAATACAGTAACTATAATTGTTTGTTATTTGATATGCGCAATAGTAAACTTCAAACTAAGTTTAATAATACTAGCTTGTGCGCCAATAATTCTATTAATAACCAAACTCACCTTTCCAAAAATGAATGAAATAGATGATAAAAGAAGAGAAGCTAGGAAAAAAAGACTTAGTCACATTAATGACGGAATGATGGGTATTAAAACAATAAAAGCCCTAAATCTAGAGGAAAAAGATTTCAAGGAATACGATGCTTTATGCAAAAATCAAAGTAAATTTGAAATGAAAAGACACTATTTATCACAAAGTGTATGGAGAACAATAGATTTAATAGTAGCTCTAGCAATTGGAATACTATTCTATTTTTCTTACAACGAATACATAGTCTTAAACATATCTTATGGAGGATTATATTTATTCTTTATTTTATTTGATAGATGCTTATATTCAGTAGCAGCATTCTCAGATAACTTTGATGCCTTTTCAGAAGTATTAGTTTCTGCAGAAAAAATAGATAAAATGCTTTCACTAACACCTCTAGTAAAAGATAGAGAAAACATAAACATGAATCCAAAGACCTTAAAAGGAGAAATAGAATTTAAGGATTTAACTTTTAAATATCCTAAAGGAGAACAAGTTTTAACTAATTTTAATTTGCGTGTTGAATCAAAATCAAAAGTAGCCCTAGTAGGACGTACTGGAAGTGGTAAATCTACAATAGCAAGTTTAATATACCGTTTTTATGAACCTACAAAAGGAAAAATACTTTTTGATGGAAAAGATTATTTAGATTTACCACAAACTTTTATAAGAAGTAATATTGGGTTTATACTTCAAGATGCAATGTTATTTGATGATACAATCATAAATAACATTAGATATGGAAAAAGAGAAGCAACTTTAGAAGAAGTACAAGAAGTTTGTAAAAAGGTAGGATTAGATGAATTTATCTTAAAAATGCCTAATAAATATGATACGAAGGTTGGAGAAGGCGGATTACTTTTATCTAATGGTCAAAAACAACTTATAGCTTTTGCAAGAGTACTACTTAAAAATCCAGATATCGTAATTTTAGATGAAGCAACCAGTAGCATAGACTCAAAAACTGAACAATTAATCCAAAAATGCATCAATGATCAATTCAAAGATAAAACATGTATCTTTATAGCTCACAGACTTTCCACGATCAAAGATGTTGATAAGATTATTTATTTAGATAAAGGGACTATTGTAGAAGAAGGAAATCATGTAGAATTGATGGATAAAAAAGGCAAATATTATAAACTATATACAAATCAGTTCTATAATAAAATGTTACAAGCTGAGCAAGGCTTAGTTAAAGAAGATTAATTATTCGTGCATAAAAATGGCGAAAGATTAATTTGAAATTGTAATAACAAAACAATTTTGAACAAAAGTGAGGTTTAAAAAATGCAATACAAATATAAAAGATTAGATAAAGATGAAATAACACAAGAGCAATTTAAACAAGTCTTAGAAGTTGAAAGAAGTCAAGGAGAAGACGATTGCTATAGTGAAGAAGTAATGAAAAGATTATTTTTAGAAGATGAAAAAAATTCTAATTTTATTTGTTTAGATGGAGAAAAAATAGTTGGACATATATCTTACAATCCTCTTTCAAAAAGAAGAAATGGAAGTATATATATGGTTAATTTAATTGTACGCCCTGACTACAGAAGACAAAAAATAGCTCAAAATCTCATATATACAGCATGCAAATATTATTTAAATAAAAAAGATAATAACTTAATGTCTTTACAAGTCGATAAAGATAATGAAAGCGCTATTAGTTTATACAAAAAAGTAGGATTTGAAATTAAAGAACCAATATGTGAAGTAGATGAAGATGAAACACAATATATAATGGATTGTACTATAGAAAATCTTATTAAAAATTTAGAAAATATTTTAACTATAAAAAACTATTAATAGAAAATAAATACAAAAGTACTAATAGAATAAATAAAAGATTTTAAGCATATTTTTTAATGGTGATAAATTTGAAAAAAATAATGCTTTCATTGTTTTGTTTTGTCTTGCTTATTTGTTTTAATGAAGAAAAAATTAAAGCTGATACTTATTATGTTAGAAGTTATATTGTTCTAGATTACAATACAAAAGAAGTTCTAGAAGGAAAAGATTATAATTTGATTAGAAGCGTAGCCAGTATTTCAAAAATAATGACTGCGCTTGTTGCTATAGAAAATAGTTCTTTGGATTCATTTGTAGAAGTTAACGAAGATATATTAAAAGCTTATGGAAGTAGCATTTATTTAAAAGTTGGAGAAGTGGTAACTTTAAAAGATTTACTATATGGTTTAATGCTTAGAAGCGGTAATGATGCAGCAGTTACTATAGCAAGAGGAGTATCTGGGAGTGTAGAAGCGTTTGTCGAGTTAATGAATAAAAAAGCTTTAGAAATTGGAATGAAAAATTCGACTTTTAATAATCCAAGTGGTTTAGATATAGATGATGAAGGTAATTTATCTACAAGTTATGATATGGCTTTATTAATGAAACATGCTCTAGATAATGAAATATTTAGAGAAATAACTAGCACTAAAGAATACAAAAGTCAGAATCATGGAACATGGCTAAACAAAAATAAATTATTAAGACAATACGAGTTTTCAAGTGGGGGGAAAACGGGGTTTACAACCAAAGCCAGAAGAACTCTAGTAACAAGTGCTAAAAAAGAAGATATGGAATTAATTGTAGTAACACTAGATTGTGGAGGAGACTTTTCTTTTCACAAACAAATATATGAAAAATATTTTTCTACTCACAAAACATTTAACTTATTAAAAAAAGGAAGTAACGTATTTCAAGAGTATGAACTAATGTGTAATCAGAATATAAGCGTTACATTAAAAAAAGAAAATATAGATAATAGTAGAATCGTTTATAAAATAAAAAATACCGAAGAGGCAGATGTTGTGCTAGTAGAAAATAATGAAGAAAAAATTATAGGGAAATGTAAAGTTAAAAAATTAGAAAAAAAGAAAGTCAAAAAGAAATGGTGGAAAAAACTTTTTAATAAATAAAATGAACTCATTGACCCTTAATTTTCTAAATTATAAAATAATATTGAGGTGGTAGTATGAGTTTAGATTATTCTAATTATAAAGTTAATAACAAATTTTATAATGGTGCAGATAAAAAAATTGGAATAACAGTAAATGAAGAAAATTACATGATCAAATTTCAAAATAAAAAGGACTATAAAAGACAATATAATCATATTTGTGAATATTTAGGGTCACACATCTTTTCGATTTTAGGAATAGATGCTCAAGAAGCATTTTTAGGCTACTATAATGGCGAAGAAGTTGTTTTGGTAAAAGATTTCAATAAAAAAGGAAGTTTTTTTGTTCCTTTTAATGAATTAATGGATCTTACATTAGATGATGAAGAAAGATGTTATGAATATTCATTTGAAGATGTTATAACTCTTATAAAAGAAAATAAAAATATTGCTGATACCAAAAAGACAGTTGAAACTTTATGGGAAATCTATATAGTAGACGCTTTGCTTGCTAACTCAGATAGACATGCTAATAACTGGGGATTTATCAAGACTGAAGACAAACATTATTTAGCACCAATCTTTGATAACGATGGATGTTTATTTCCTGAAATTAGCAATGATGAAGAAATAAAAGAGATATTAAATGATGAGAATAGACTAAAAAACAAAATATACTCTAGACCAGTTTCTCCAATAAAATTAGATGGAAGAACATCTTTATATTATGAAGTAATTTCTTCATTAAAATATGAAGAATGCAATAAAGCATTAATAAGAATAGTAGAGAGAATAAATCTAGAAAAAATTTATACTTTAATAGATAGTGTTGATATGATAAGCAAAACAAGAAAAGAGTTTTACAAAACACTTATAAAAGAAAGATATGAAAAATTATTACTACATACATATAAAAAATTGGTAGGTGATAACAATGACTAATATAGAGTACACAACGCCACTACAAGAAGAACCTAAACTAAAAATAGAAGGTGTTATAAAAGCTAAATATGTAGATGATGTAAAATTTAGTATTTGTAAAATCACTTATGAAGAATACGATAATGACAAGTTCCAATATAGTTTTGAACCATATTATGATATCCTAGATGCTTTACCAACAAGTATATCTCAAGGAATTCCAGGAATAAACTTAAATAAAAGAAAAAAAGTTTATTATAGAGTAAATAAAGTTCCTTCATTTATAAGTGAGAGAACTATGGATGAAAGCAGAGAAAACTTAAGTGAAGAATTAAGAAAAGTTTATATGACTGACTATAAACCGTTAGAATGGCTAATAAGAACTGATAGTGAATATAGTGGGGATAACTTAATTGTTGAAAAATATAGAGAACCGAGAAAACTTGGAGAAATAAACTATAATGATTTAGCCTATGGAGATTCACTAAGCGAAATAAATGAACTTAGCAAAGATGTTCATATAAGGGCCAATCAATTATTAAAACTGCTAGGAAATGGCGTAGATATAAAAGAAAAGAAATTATTTGTTAATAAAAAGAACAGAGAAGGAGCTCTACTTTTACTAATTCATCAATATGAATATTCAAGATCAGAAAAATTAAAAAACAAGGAAGAAATAAATAAAAAATCTCATAAAAACAAGATAAATGATTTCTTAATTGAAGAAATAATAAAAGAATTAGAATTAAAGATAATTGATTATAAAGAGGCGATGGAATTAATAGGGGTTCAAACAAAAGCAACTTTATTAAAGAAAATAAGAGAATATAAAAAAGCGAATGAAAAGTAGGATCTTAGGATCCTTTTTTCTTTATCATAAAAGAAGACATTAGCGAATATGATTATTTAGGAGATTGATATAAATGAACAAAATATGGCTAATAATCATATGTTTTTCTTTAATATATGGAATATTTACAGGAAGAGGAGAAATATTATCTAACACCATTTTAAATATACCTTCAGAATCATTTAATTTATTAATTACCATGATAACAGCAGCGTGTTTTTGGAGTGGAATAATGAAAATAATGGAAAGCGTGGGAATAGTAGATTATATTGCTAAAAAAATAAGACCATTATTTACTTTAATAATGCCTAAATTAAAAGATGAAAAAGCCCTAAATTACGTATCAATGAATATAGCTGCTAATATTTTTGGGTTAGGTTATGCTGCAACTCCAAGTGGATTAAAAGCTATAAAAAGAATGCAAGAATTAAATAATGGAGATAAAGAAGAAGCGACAGATGAAATGGTAACTTTTTTAGTATTAAACACAGCAGGAGTTACTCTTATTCCAACTTCAGTAATGGCCATTAGAGCAGCACTAGGAGCAAATAATCCAGCAGATATGTTAATTTATCCAATAATAGGAACTATTCTCTCTTGTGTAGCAGGCCTACTTGCAGATGCTTATTTTAGGAGAAGACGTTATGTTAAGTCAAATTAGTTTAATAATAGTGCCTTCTCTTATCCTTTTAACAATAATATTAGCCATAAAGAAAAAAGTTAATGCTTATGATAATTTTTTAATAGGAGTAAAAGATGGTATGACTCTCTTTGTTGAAGTATTTCCAACGCTTATCGCGGTAGTAAGTGCGGTTGCAATATTAAGAGGCTGTGGATTTGTTAGTGATGTAGGAGATTTATTAAAAAGTATTTTTAAGGTTAATGGAGAAATGGTGGAGTTAGTACCAATGGTTTTGTTTAGACCTATATCTGGAAGTGCCTCAATGAGTGTATTTAATTCAATTTGTGTAGATAATGGACCTGATTCTTTTTTGTGTAAAACAGGTGCTGTAATTCAGGGAAGTACAGATACAACTCTTTATGTATTATCATTATATTTTTCTAGTATTGGAGTAACAAAATGGAAGCATTCCTTAAAAGCTGGATTGATAGCAGATGTTGTAGGAATATTTATAGGTTTAGTATTATCAATAATATTTTTCGGGTTTTAAAAAGAGAACATTGCTGTTCTCTTTATTAATTTATTAAGCTTGTAAAATTGCTTTTCTCGCTACACCTTTAGCACAACTTAATAGTTCAGTTAATTTTTCTTTATCCTTTATATCTTGTAAAATGAAATCGTTTTTATCTTGAACTAATTCAGATGCAAGTAGTCTAAAATTCCCTTTATCGTCTAACAAGTAGTCTGTATATAATAAATATATTCTAGATTCCTTATCAGTAACCATTGAAAGAACATCACAAGTAACCTCAATTCCTTCTTTATTTATAACTGTAAAACTATATTCCTCATTCATAATTAAGCTCCTTTCTAAAATCTTCCTACTGATTCATAAGTTTTTGTAGATAATGTTTTTACGGCATTTTTTAAACTATTAGATAGTTGATGAATAGCGGTATTGTTATAAGATTGAGGCTCGCTAACCTTGCCATTATATACATCAATAGTTGCCGATAACAGACCCGAGAGAACCGTTACTGGTAGTGCTACTATAGTAATTGCTAGAGGCCCAACTTTTGAGAGCACTTTAGCCGTGGTCATTACTGGAGCTTTAATAAGAGTTGTTCCAGCAAGCGAGAGGCTATCTTTTACCATTTCTTTTTTTATTGCATTTCTTGTAGCAGCGCTAGTTGCAAAATTTAATTGATTTGCTTTAGTTGAAAGTCTACGAATTTTTAAAGCGATTTCTTTTGATAAACAATGTTTCTTTATTGAAGAATTTTTCTTGTTAGCGGCAATTGCTTTATCAATAACATTTCGATGATTTGCTAATTCAGTATTTATATATGCTTCAATGCTTACAGGAGTAGAACCTGTTATTGAAGCGGGAACCACACAAGTTGGATTTAACTTATGAGCTTGTTTTAAATTGAAAAGCATTTTACCACGATAATATAAAACATCTTTCCCATTTTTATCCGCTAAAGCCTGATCAAGTTTGATTTTATTATCTAAAGCTAATCTTAGATAATCAACATAATTTCTAGCCATAGTTATCACTTCCTATACTTTAAGTATATCATAATAAAAAATAATGTAAAAACAAAAAAAACATAAAAAGGCTAATTGTGGAAACTATTCAATGAATTAAACCCAGTAATGTATTTTTTATAATTATCGCTATTTTTAAAGTAATTATATTCAAATATATGATTTGCATAATATATTTTCTTTAATAATGCCAAACATTTATTCTCAATTTCTTTAATATAGGCACTATCAATGTTGTCTTTTTTAAACAAAATATTATTAATATTAGAAAACATTAATCCTTCAGCGATAAATACATTAAACGCCTTAGAATACAAAACAGAAACTTCCTCACTAAAAATTGAATTTCCATAATATAAATTTTTATAGTATTTGATTCCAAACATATCAAGAATAGTAGGAGTAATATCATAAGTTGTAGTAAATTTATCAACAATTTGATGAGAAATGTTTTTATCATAAATGATTAAAGGAACTCTATACAATTCTATATAATCTTTATGATTGTAATTATCAATTTGAATATTTTTTACTTGTAAAGAAAGATCACTTAAATAAGTATTGTGATCAGAAAATAAAACAATTGTTGTATTTTCTAATAATCCTTTATTAGATAAATCTTCCATCATTATTCCAATTGAATTATCAAACTCCATAACAGCGGCTAAATAATTTTTCAAAGAATCATTATCTATAGTTATGTTAAGATTATTTAATTTATCATGCCATCTTTTCATGTTATCTCTATAAGCATAATTACCATGCATAGAAATAGAGGTTATATGAGTGTGGAATCTAACATCACGAGGAAACATTTCATCTTTCATAACAGAAACAACTTCACTATCTAAATTCATGCAACTATAACAAGATTCACTAACTAAATAATTAGTTAATCCTTTATCCACCATTTCATCTATAAAATACAAATTGTCGTATCCTAGAGACGCTGCAACATTCGCCCTATTATAAAAATCAAAATCATTACTGTGGAAAAATCTAGTAGAAATATTTTCGTCTTGTAATTTAAGAGAATTAGAAATACTAGAAGGAAGGGTAGTATTAGGGAAACCGTAGTTTATATAAGCACTACTAGGATACATTCCAAGTAACACTTCATCTTCACTAATGTCAGTTTTATTTTGAGAATAGTGATTATTCATAATAAGGCTTTCATTGTAAAGAGTTCGCAAATTAGGGAATAGTAAATCTAATTTATCTTCACTTAAATTCGCCCCATTAGGATAAGAGCTCGTATCAGATATAAAACTAAACCATTCAAAAGATTCTACTAAAATGGTCACCAAGTTATTACCTTTAGATATTGCAAATTTTTCAGTTGGCATACTAGTTTGAGCATAAACATAGTCCTCAATTTGATTATAAGATAACTTTTTGTAATTGTTAAAAAAAGCCATTTTTGCTAATTCATTTATAAAACTAGCGCTATTACCATAATTAGTATATTTTTCGTTTGTATCTTTATATAAATTATTTAAAAACCTTTCTTCACTAATTGCATTTATATAAGAACAAGATATAACTTGTCCCACAATAGAAATAACCAAAATTAAAGATGAAAACAATTTTTGATAATTAAATTTATAATTCTTATCAGCATATTTACTCAAAAATAAACCAGAAACAATAAAAGTTACAAATAATAAAACTACGTAAATTATATACCAATAGTTTAAGGTAACAGTTCCTGAAAATCTGCTCGTTTCACTAATTAATTGCAACATACTAAAATCAAAATAAGTTCTAGTATTTTCAAATAAAATTATATAAAAAACATTAACTATAATCACACATAAAGAACAAACATATAGAAAAATATTTTTAATTCTATAATTTGAAATCAAATTGTAAATACCAAAAACCATTGTTAAAAGAAAAATAGATAAATAGGGAAATCTAACAAGAAAAGATCCAGTTATAAGAAATAAAGTGGAAAATTCTAAAATGCAACTAAATCCCAAAAAGCAAAAGAAACCTAAATTGTTTTTAAGAAATTGTTTCATGATGGTCATCCTCCCTTAAACTAAATTTACAACCACAATAATTTTGGCTATAAAATTTTTCTTTTTTTATAATTTGTTGAGCCTTCTCTAACCCTCCATTTTTTTTAAAATTAGAGTGAAGATATTTAATGTTAGTATGTTTACTAGAATATCCTTCAAGAATCTTATTTATCATCTCTTCGTTTTTTTGTCTTGAAATAGTCATTACAGAGCAAACGTATTCATAGTTATTTTTGCTTGCAAACTCAACAAGTTGTTTATACCTTAATGAATAACATATAAAACAACGAGTTTTACCTTCTTTATCATCTTTTCTTTTTTCAAGAATCTTATTAAATTTTTCATTTTCATATTTACATTTTATAAGTTTAATTGAAACATTATATTTTTGATTAATGTTATCTATGTATTCTTTTAAAGTTTGATATCTTAATTCAAATTCTTCAAAAGGATATATGTTTGAATTGTTATAAAAAACAGTAATATCAAAGTAATCCTTTAAAACTAATAAAGGATAACAAGAACAAGGGGTACAACAAGCGTGCAATAAAAGAGAAGGTTTATAATTTAAATTTTTAACCTCTTCAATTTCTTTTAAAAATTTTTGATAATTAGTAAACGTTCTCATTTTAAGCACCTTTAGTATTAACGTATTCTTTTAATTGTATTAATAACAACAGCTTCAATTGGTTTATCGCTAGGAGTAGTTTTTTTATTGGCTATTTGATCAACTACTTCAATACCACTTGTTACAGCTCCAAAAGCAGCATAAGCGCCATCTAAATAACTAGCATCTTTATGCATAATAAAGAATTGAGAACTAGCGCTATTTGGATTGTATGCTCTAGCCATAGAAATAACTCCACGACTATGTTCAAGAGGGTTATCTACACCATTTTGTTTGAATTCTCCAGTAATTGTTTTTTTGCTTCCGCCCATGCCATTACCAAGAGGATCCCCACCTTGAATCATAAAACCTTTTATAACTCTATGGAAAGTTAGTCCATTATAAAAAGATGAGTCTACTAGTTCCAAAAAGTTTTTTACACTAATAGGAGCAACGCTTTCAAATAATTCAATATTAATAACTCCAATATCTTTTATATCCATTTCTACTACAGGATTAGTTTCATTTAAATATTCATTATATTTCATTAATTATCATATCCTTTCTTATTTAATAAACATCGCATCTCCAAAAGAGAAAAAGCGATACTTTTCTTTAACAGCTTCATTATATGCATTTAATATAGTTTCTTTGCTAGCTAGTGCACTAACAAGCATAATTAGAGTGGATTTAGGCAAATGGAAGTTAGTTATAAGAGCGTCAATTGCTTTAAACTCATATCCAGGATAAATAAAAATTTCACTCTCTTCATGACATTCTTTAAACTCTCCATACTTACTCATTACTGTTTCTAAAACTCTAGTAGAGGTCGTGCCAACACCAATAATTCTCTTCTTTTCTTTTTTTGCTTGATTAAGTTTATCTGCAACTTCTTTAGACATAAAGTATTCTTCTTTATGCATTTTATGATTAGTAACATCATCAACTTTAACAGGCCTAAAAGTCCCAAGTCCAACGTGTAGTGTAACATCAAGTACTTCTACACCTTTTTCTTCTAACTTTTTAAATATTTCATCAGTAAAATGTAATCCTGCAGTAGGAGCAGCTGCACTACCATTATATTTAGCGTATATAGTTTGATACCTTTGCTTGTCTAAAAGAGTTTCTTTAATATAAGGAGGTAAAGGCATATTTCCAATACTTTCAAGAACTTCTAAAAATATACCCTCACATTCAAATTTTAAAAGTCTAATTCCTTCATCTTTAATTTCTAGGCAAGTTGCTTTAAGTTTATCACTAAAATTAATTACAGTTCCAACTTTAACAACTTTTGCATTTCCAACTAAACACTCATAATAATCTTCAATTTGCTTTAAAAGAAGCACTTCAACCTTTGCTCCAGTTCCTTCTTTTATACCAAATATTCTAGCAGGGATTACTTTAGTGTTATTTCTAACTAAAATATCGCCCTTATCTAAATAATCTATAATATCGTAAAAATGTTTGTGTTCAATAGTTTCTCTTTTTTTATCTAGAACTAACAATCTAGAAGAACTTCTATTTTTAAGAGGAGTTTGGGCTATTAACTCTTCTGGTAAATAATAATCAAAATCACTAGTCTTCATCTTAAAAACCTCTTGGATTAGTGGTATTCAACCCATATTTTTCAAAAAATTCTTCTTTAAAGTCCCCAAACCTATCTTCTTTAATAGCACATCTAACATCTTCCATTAACTTAATTAAAAATCTTAAATTATGAATAGATAATAATCTTTTTCCAAATCCTTCATCACATTTATATAAATGTCTTAAATAACTTCTTGAATAATTCTTGCAAGTATAACAATCACAAGTCTCATCTATAGGTCTTAAATCATACTCATTCTTTTTATCTCTAATATTAAGTCTTCCTTGTGTAGTCATTAATGCTCCATGCCTTGCAATTCTAGTGGGTAAAACACAGTCAAACATGTCTATTCCTCTCATTACACCTTCAAGTATTGCATCATAACTACCAACGCCCATTAAATATCTTGGTTTGTCTTTAGGTAAATAAGGCATTGTATAATCCAACATTTTATATAAAACTTCCTTAGGCTCACCAACGCTTGTTCCGCCAATTGAATAACCAGGGAAATCCATTTTAGTTAATTCTTCTGCACACATTTTTCTAAGATCTGGAAACTCTCCGCCTTGAACAATACCAAACAAAGCTTGTTTAGGGTTGTTGTGAGCATCTTTTCCTCTTTTGGCCCATCTTAATGTTCTCTCCACACTTTTTTGCATGTAGTCATGATCACAAGGATATGGGGCACACTCGTCAAAGCTCATAATAATATCAGCGCCTAATTTATTTTGAACCTCTATTGATTTTTCAGGAGATAAAAATAATTTAGAACCATCTAAATGAGATTTAAAAGTAACGCCTTCTTCTGTTATTTTGCGATTTTTGCTTAAAGAAAAAACTTGGAATCCTCCAGAATCTGTAAGCATAGGGCCCTTATAGTTCATAAACTTTTGCAACCCTCCAGCATTATTTACAACATCTTCTCCCGGTCTTAACCAACAATGATAAGTATTAGCAAGTATTACTCCAGCACCTAACTCTTTTAACTCTTCAGGAGATAAATACTTTACTGTAGCCAAAGTTCCAACAGGCATGAACATAGGTACCTCTACATCACCATGAGGAGTATGTAACACGCCATATCTAGCACCAGTTTGTTTACAAACATGCTTAATTTCTAAATAAAAATCCTTATTATCCATTTAATCACTTCCTAGCCTATATATAATAACCTAAACAACAATTTTTTTAAATACTTTTTAGATTGTATTCAAAGAATACAATTTAAAAGTTTACTGTATTAAACATAGTTTTTACTTAATTTATAAAAAAAATAAAAAAGCAATAGGCTATCCCATTGCTTTATAAATTATTACTTTCTGTTATCTGTTATTATTTTCTTACCATATGATTTATCGTGGGTAACTTCTGTAACTGATTGATTACCATAGAAATATTGATATGATTCAATTACTAGTCTATGCATCATTTCGTTATATAAATCTAAATTATCATTACTCCAAGCATCAACGTAATTATCCCAATCTTTAACAGGAACTAAAACATAAGGAATACCTTTTTCTTGATATAAGATATTTGATAATAATCTAGATGTTCTCTTATTTCCATCTGAGAACGGTTGCATTCGTATCATTTCATAGATACATTCATTAACTTTATCAATATATTCACTATTTGTTAGTTCGCCATTAGCGTTTTTCTTTAAAATGTCTAATATTCTCCATGATAAATTATCCATTAATTGAGGAATCATTCTAGGAGGTGCAGGATTTACTGTTGTACCTAATAATTTGACTTCTCCATCTCTAAACCAACCACCACGAGGTTCTCCATATTTTTCTGATAATTTAGAAAAAAGGCGAATATGTAAATCTTTTATATAATTAGTTAAATCTCTTTCTGATATATGCTCTAAAGCCTCTTTATAATCCATGTTAACTAAATATCCAAGTCTTGGATTTGATTTAGCTATACCTTTTATTAGACCTCTTTCAAGAGTTTTTTCATATAAATCAAACTCTCCTAGAACAACTAATTTTTCATCAGTTAAATCTATTTCTCCATCTTTAGTAATTAATTTACCATCATAGATAGTTCCGCCACTTGCAATATACTCATTAAGTATTTTCTTAGCTTCTTCTTCACTTCTTACAACACCCTCGTTAACAGAGTCTGCTTTAACTAAATTAATTAATAATCTTCTTTTTGCTACATCACTTAATTTGCTCCAAGAACGATAGTGAAGAGAATCTATTAAATGATTGATTAAGAATTGCCTGTTTTTATCATAATTAGGAACAAGTTCTTTTCTATCAATTTCTCTTTGGGATAAAGAATAATTTTTCTTTACTTGCCTATAAGCGTTTTTTGTTGGACACCCCTCAATATAAACATTAAATCTTTTATCATCATATCTTAAATCTTCTAAAACATGGAATATTCTAGATGAACATTGATTGAATGGAACGCCAAAATGATCAGCTATAATGTGAATGTTTTTAAAAGGTAATTCATTGTTTTCATTTAAATATAAATAATTGCCATTACTGTCTTTCTTCAAAATAAATTTTATTAATTCTTTTTTGGGCATTAAAAGAGCACATGCAAAGTGTTTTTCTTCTCTACTAAAATTTGCATCAATAGTAGTAAAGTTAGGACAAAAACTATTTTTTATACGCTCCGATCTTTTAAGAATTCTAGCAAACATACAACAAGCATCAAAGCGCATCTCTTCAACACTTCTGTCAGCATCTAATATCAAATAATTTTTTTCTTCATTGTTAGGGAAGGAAATATATCTAGTTACACTACCAGGATCATCATCAAATAATATAACCATAGTATCTAAGTTTGATAAGGTAGTAAAAATAGAAAATTGTTCCTTTTTAGAAGAACAAAGATTTCTTATTTCTGTGCAAGCATCTTCTATTTCATATTTAGCATATGCATCACGCAAATTAGAAAAAAGTTTCTTATTTACATTAAGCATTGTCATCACCTTCTATCACAGCAATAACCTTTGCCAAATCTTCAATTTCTTTTTCACTTAATCCTGTTACATCAATATATTCACTAATATCTTTACATAGTGGTTTTTCAACACATAAAACACGCGATATTCTAATCATATTCTCTTTTGACATTATATAAGTTCCTTTTTCAAAATTAATATAATCTTCCTCGCTTACATTAATCAAACAAATTGCCATGTCTTTGTAAGAAAATTCTAGAATTTTTCTGTTTTTAATGCATTGATTAACAAACGTTTCATATCCTTTATTCATACACCATCACCTACTTAAAATTATATCACACTACCAAATCAATTCAATTAAAAATTACCAAGCAATTATTTAACATCTATTATTAATTTAATACATCACATAAATCATTATCGTATAAAACGACAAGTTCATGTAATGCTCTTGTAAGTGCAACATACAGTAATTTCATATCTAATATATTGTCCTTATTATAGTTGCTGTTATTAGCCGATGTTACAATAACAGCATCAAACTCTAATCCTTTAGCAAGAGATATAGGTAATACGCATATTTCTCCGTTATAATTCAAACTGTTTTCATCTAGTTTGCTTATATTAATTTTTTCTTTAAAGTTTGTATAGTACTTATTTACTTCCTTTTCATCTTTACAAATAATAGCTATGCTTTTATACCCTTTCTCTTTAAATTTATTAATAGATTTTTCTATTAAATTTATAGAGTTGCTTGTTTGAATAACTTTAACTTCTTCTCCATTTCTTATAACAGGTTCTGCTAAAGGAACATCTAAGTGTTTCAATATCTTATTAGCAAAGTTCATTATTTCAATTGTCGTTCTATATGATTTGGCTAAGTATTTTATTTCATTGCTTCCTTCAATTATTTCTCTTACTTCATCCCACGATTCTATACCTCTATAAGCATAAATTGATTGAGATAAATCTCCATATACACTAAAGTTAGTAAATTTAAATATTTTCTTTAAAGCTGCATAGTGCATATATCCTAAATCCTGAGCTTCATCTATACTTACTGATATAAAATCACTATATTGTTTAGCCCCAAATAAATATTCATTTATATAAATAAGAGATGCTAAATCATCAAAATCTATTTTTCTTTTATTTAAATTAGATAAAGTTGAACTAATAAGTTCTTCATAATCTATTGTTTTTATAAATTCCTTATATATTTCAAAAGTGTTAAATTTAAAATCTATAAAATAATTTTTTATTATTTCTTTAATATCTTTTATTAAAACATTTTTTGTTTCATAACTTTTTCTAATTAGAGCTTTTCTTTTTTCAATATCATTTTCTTCTTTTATTAGTCTTTCAAATTGAGAGTTGATTCTAGCGATTATTATATTTGCTTGATCTTGGCTATATTTGAAAATACTATTTATTGTTTTTTCTATTTTTACTTTTAGAGGCTCTTTATCAAATTTATTAAATAATTCTTTTAGTTCGTTGCTGGTTATTAAAATAATGTTATCTTTAGTTAAATCTTTTAAAAATATATTTTCTGTTATTTTATTTAGATAACTATCTAATAATTCTTTCATTTTTTTACTTGCCTTAAAGTGTGATATTGGGTCATATGTTGATGTCTTACTTCTAGGTATAATAGTTAGTTTGGCTTTTGAATTTAAATATTCTAAAGTTAAGTTTTCAAAAGTTATTTGCTTTACTTCCTCTACTTCCAAATCTGGAAGTATTGCAGACATATAGTCGGTGAATAAATTATTAGGACTTATTACCAAGTATTGACTTGGTTTGTATAAATCCTTTTCATTGTAAGCAAGGTAAGAAATTCTATGCAACATTACTGTTGTCTTACCACTTCCTGCGACCCCTTGAACAATTATGTTTTTGTAAAGAGCGTCTCTTATTATATTGTTTTGTTCTTGTTGAATGGAAGATACTATGTTTTTAATTTTACTATCGGTGTTAACTCCAAGATAAGGTTTAAGTAGTTCATCATCGCTAGTATTATTTACATCCATAAAACTTTCTAACACACCATCTTTTATTGAGAAAACTCTTTTTAAACTCAAATCTCCTTTAAAAGTTTCTTTTTTTGTATGATATTCACTATTTCCAAGGGCGCTATCATAATATAAATTTGCTATAGGAGCTCTCCAATCCACAATATATTGGTTGGCGTTTTCATCAATCAAACCAACTTTTCCTAAATAATAAGGTTTGCTACTTTTATCATTTTCTTCTTTAAAATCAATTCTTGCAAAATAAGGTGAATCTTTGTGTCTTTTTAATGAAATATTTTCTTTTAAATACATCCCAATGTAGGTTTCTTCAACTGAGTACATTGCATTCTCATCGTCAACGCCCCGTTTTAACGACTTCATTAAAACATCAATTCGAGACTGATTGTCTTCAATTCGCTGATCAACCAAATCCAGCACCTTTCTTAAGTATTTCTTCTCATTTTCCATAAAAAAACCCCCTTTTTGGATACAGTATTCCTGTATTCCCATCTGGGAGTTAATAAATATAAAAGATTAAATGTGCATAAAGTATATAATTAATAATTATCTTTGTCAACATTTTTTAGCATAATAGAATTTGTTTTTGAATATCTTTTTAATGGTGATAAAAGTGAAATCTATTATAGCAAAAATGGCAGTAACATTTATAGTATATTATTTCTTGTTTCAAAGAGTTAATGAAAATATATATGAAAACTTTAAATTGCCATGGTTTATTATCGATAATATGACAGTTTATTTTACTTCCTTTTTTATAATGTGCATTAATATGTTTAGTTTTTCGTTATTAGACAAAAAAAGATTTTTGTTTTTTTTAATTATTTTAATTATGTATGTGTTGTATTTTACTATAGATAATTTATATTTGCTATTAATCGTATTATATGGATTTGTTTTGTTTAGTGGATATATTGTCAACTTTTTATATAGAGAAAACAAAGCAAGTGGATATTTACTTTTAATTAATTTGTTTTTTGTTAGCTATTTACTAGCAACTAATCAGATGATTGCCTTATTAAATTAAAAAAAGTAGCAGTTACGCTACTTGGTATTCATCTAAATTAGGCAAAGATATTTTAGATGATTTATAATCTATTTTATAACTTAAATTTCCAGAGGAAGAAGAAACTTTTATTTCTTTTAAATTACCCTTTAAAGAATAAATATAAGTTAGTGTTCTATTTGTTTCTTTTATTGTGTATTTTATACCTAAATCAAATAGTTTAAAATAAGTTTTGGATTTGGTTGTGCTTGTTGCTATATCTTCAATTATTAAATCCTGTAAAAGGTTTAATTTAGTTAAAAAATCACCACAAATATCAAGAGGATTATAATCTGTTTTTTTAATTTTTTGACCATTTATTTCTTGATATAAAGTTGAATCTTTATAATAAAAATTTTTATTATTTTCTTTAATTTGAATTGTAAGATTTCCGCTTTTATCGAAATTAAAGTTATAGTAGGTGGTACTATTTGGATTTGTTTCTTTTATTGAGATATTTTGACTATCTTCATATAAAAGGTAAGAAGGATCAAAAGTTAATCTTTGAGAACTAGCTATTGCAATTAGTTTTTCATCATTATGCTTAAATAACAAGCTGGCATTACTAGAATAAGAGAGTAAAATAGTTAAAGTTAAACTAAATACAAATACTAAAGTTAACACTATCGTAGAAATTATTTTAAATGTTTTCATTTTTATATCCTCCTTTTATTCTTGAGTGAACTCTGAAAAATCAGGGAAATTTAAGCTTGTTTGCTTATATTTAATATCAACACCCATATCAACATTTTTAAAATACACTTTTGTTAGATAATTATTTTTGTTAAATTCTAATTCTATTTCTTGTTTTCTGTTAGAACTAACATAGCTAACATCAATTGATTTACTAAAAGCAAATTTCGAAAAGTTAAAATTAATATCTTCATTAAATTTTATATTATATTGTCTTGCATACATATCATTAAAAGATATATAACTAAGACCTTGACTTGCCATAGCGATTAAAGAACTAAAGTAAGTATATAAAGATGTGTTAGGATAACTAGTTTTAGTTTTTAGGTTGCCTTCAACAGAATATTTAAAATCGTCTCCAGGGAAATAAGATGTTTTAGCAAGAGTATGATCGCTATTGTATAATGATGATATCATTTGACAATCATAGACCTCATCACGTAACGTGCAAGATATTTGATCTTTGGAAATTTGGCCAGTTTCACTAGAATAAAGCTTAGTTGAAAAAATTGTTATTTCTTTTGAAGTATCTAGTTTGTTATAGGACGTATAAAATATTTGCTTTCTATTATTCTCTGTTGGTAGCAAAGTTGAAGAACAAACAAAAATAGCCGTGGTTGTAAGACTAAACAAAGTCAAAACAATTAATAGTATAAAAAGTACTTTATATAAAATTCGCATGATAAAACCTCCTTTTTAATGCCATTAAAGGATATCACAGGACAATTTAAATACAAAGTTAAATTTTTCTTTTCTAGTTGTGATAAATATCAATTCTTTGTACTCTTTTGAACAAATTTAAATCGCGTCTTATTTTAAATCGAAGTTTTAGTATTTTTGGCAAATCATTTATCTTTTTACAATCATAATAATAATGAGTTTTAACATGCTTAAAAGGTGACATTTCTTCAATCACTTTAGGATTATTAAAACCAAAACTAAGGTTTGCGTGGACTCTTCTAAGAGAAGGAGCAAATCTAGAGAAGGCTACAGATGGTGTATTAAAAACATCCATTATTACTTCACACGTTTTAAATGTATTGGCAAGTTTGTTTAAAACCAATTTATTTTCATCTTTATTAAGATACATAAAAAGTCCCTCTCCAATAATAAGTGTAGGCTTGTTAATGTCTTCTATTTTATCAATCCAAGTAAAGTTACACACATTAGATGCAATCATTTTATAATTTGCTGTTTTTTTATAATATTTTTTTCTCATTTCAATTGTGGCATAAAAATCTATATCGTACCAACTAACTCTTTCATCATTTATTCTTAAATACCTAGAATCAAGGCCGCACCCAAGCTGGATTATATTACAGTGGCCATCATATTTTTCTATAAATTGTTTAGTGTGTTGATCCATTAAATATGCTCTTATTGTTAAAAGTGCTTGAAGTTTTTGACTAACTTTTAATTTTTTTTGGTCAAAACCGGCTAGAGATATGATTTCTTCAGCTTTTTTATCTTCTAAAATCATATTTTTTTTAGACATAGCCGCTCTAGAGTATAAAGTAATTAATAAAGTTGATGCTGTTGACGATAAATTAATGTAATCCATGTTTAATACCACTCCTAAGCAATAATATAGCATAATCCCAATAAGTTTAGGCCTTTAGAAGCATTAAATTTTTATAAAACAAGCAAAAAAAAAGGCGAAACATTGTATTTTAATAATCTAAATGATAAAATGCAATTATCAAATAGGAGGTATAAACCAATGGAAAAAGTTGAAATGATGAATAAAACTCAATTAGTTGAATGTGTTGCTATGGAAGCAAATTTAACTAAAAAAGTAGCTGGAGAAGCAGTTGATGCAGTTATCACTGTATTAACAAAAGCTTTAAAGGATGGAGCTAGTGTTAAACTTGCTGGATTTGGAAATTTTGTAGTTAAAGAAAGAAAAGAAAGAAAAGGAAGAAATCCTTTAACTAAAGAAGAAATCGTTATTCCTGCAACAACTGTTATTTCATTCAAACCTAGTAAAACTTTAAAAGAAAACGCTTAATTTTAAATATTAAAGTTAAAAAAGAGCAGGCAAGGCCTGCTTTTTAATTTTCTAGAAATTTAATATACTATAATAAGTTGTTTCATAAACATTGGATGTTATGTTTTTAATTTTAGCGTATCTAGTATACGCTTTTATTTTTAAAAAACCGCTTTGATATACATTAAAAGAAAAAGAATAATCATTTGATACGTAGGTGTTTTTTATGCCAAATTCATCTATTATTTCAACAACATATTCTATATCTCCATAAATAGAAGAATAATCAAGTATTTCTTCTTTTGATGTAATATCCACAATGTCAAATAAATCGTCTTTAAAAGAAACATTCATTGAATTACCAACAAGCAATAAATTTAATCTAGTAACATCATCTAATGGTGGAGGGGATATTTTTTCTGTTGGTTCATATCCTTTTTTATAATATGCTTTAACTATTAAATTTGAGGGTGTATATTCATCAGGCAACAAAGAAGTTCCTTTTACGATGTTTGTTGAT
Source organism: Bacilli bacterium (assembly GCA_045119835.1). GTDB lineage: Bacteria > Bacillota_I > Bacilli_A > RFN20 > DUOF01 > CALVUJ01. The sequence continues at coordinate 27,528 of JBGVED010000013.1, forward strand.
ATTAAATAAGATGGCTGCTCCATTTTTTCTCCTTTTTTTGCTTGATAGTTCATAATTTTAGCAAAAACTTTTCTGGGTATATATTTTCTTGTATCGCTACTAGCTTTAAAATAATTTGCTTCACCTTTTTTGGGATAATCAAAGCCACTCCAAACGACAGTTGTAATATCCTTACTATACCCAGCAAACCAAATATCTTTGCAAGCATCACTTGGATAGTTAAGTTCTTTTAATAAACTGATATCAAAGCTAGAAGTTCCTGTTTTAGCGTGCATTTCTACTCCCTCAATTTTAACTGTTCCTAAATTGTAATAGTTGTTATTAACAACATTTTTTAATATATCACTCATTATGAAAGCTGTTTCTTTGCTCAAAATTTGTTTTTCTTCTTGCTGATGGCTGTAGATGACTTCATTGCTATTTTGTAAAGTCACTTTTTTTACGGTAAAATATTTGGTGTATACACCATCTCTTGCTAACATAGAATAAGCACTTGCAAGTTGTGCTGGAGAAACACCATAATACATAGCACCTAATCCATAACTTAAATTGAACTTTTCGCTAGGGACATCTAATAAATTTATTTCATTTAAATAATTTGTTACAGTATTTACACCAACTTCTTTTATTACTTCTTCAAGAGTTGCTAAAGCAGTAGTGTTTCTAGAGTAACCTATGGCTTCTTCGATAAGGATTTCTCCCATATATTTGTAATCAACATTGTTAACGTTTAAAGTTGTCCCAGAATAAGTATAAGGTTTATCAACAACGACCTGCTTGCTATTCCAGTTTAGATATTCTACAGCTAAAGCGTATGATAAAAGAGGTTTTATTGTAGAAGCGGGTTGATTTTTCATATCAACTGCCCTATTAAACAACAGTTGACCAGAATAATTTCTTCCCCCTCCAGCTGCTATTAAAGCTCCAGAAGTATTGTCAATAACAGACATAGCGATTTGTTGATTGTTGTCAGTGAATGTTATTTCACTATCTTTGTTATTTTGCATAGTATCAATCATGGCTTGTAAGTCAGTATCCATGTAAGTTTCTATTATTAAAGGAGTAGTTAAAGGATTGTATCCTGTTAATTCTATAACTTCGTTATAAACAATATCTAAATAAGATTGATAAGGGTAAGTTTCTTCTTCAACTTTGCTTATATTTATTAGGTCGTTTATCTGGAATTTTTTGGCATCTTCAAGTTGAATCTTGTTTATATAATTATGTCGATACATTAAATCTAAAACCAAATCCATTCTTCTCTTTGCGTTTATAGGATTTTTTATTGGATTATAGTAACTTGGAGCGTTTACAAGACCGGCTAGTAAAGCTGCCTCTGCTAAATTTACATTATTGATAGGTTTTGAAAATAATTTTAAAGAAGCGCTATTAACACCTAGTGTAACTCCATCAAACATTATATTATTAGCATAAGCTAATAATATTTCTTCTTTACTCATTTTATGTTCCAGGTTTAAAGCCATAAGAATTTCACTTATTTTTCTATCTAAAGTTTTAGAAGAATCTAAGTATACATTTTTTATTAATTGTTGAGTTAAGGTAGAGGCGCCTTGAGTAGAATTTCCTGAAGCATTGTTAATTAAAGCCATTAAAATCCTTTGGAAATCAACGCCAGAATGAGCGAAAAATCGGGCATCTTCCGCGCTAATTAAAGCGTTTATGAAAACATCAGGAAGATCATCGTATTCAATGCTATTATTGTTTACTAAATTTAGTGTAGTTATATTTGCCCCTTCACTATCATAAATCACACTTTCAGAATTACTAATTACCGTGGATACTTTTGCGACATTACTTTTAAAACTAAGACGCGCAATATATAAAAAACCACTTAAGCAAACAACAAAATATCCAACAAAAAAAATCTCAGCAATTCTTTTTAAAGTTTTTTTAATTTTCAAAGTAATCACCAAGATTATTTTTATCAATATTATAAATTTTATGATAAATAATATTTATCAATAATTTCTATATAGTCTACTCTAGTAAAGTATCCTTGTTTAATTAAATGACCTTTTTCTTGTATGTAGGTATAAGGAATTGATTTCCTGTCCTGATTATTATAGTAATCTAGTACGATTTGGGCATCTAAAAAATAAATTTCATCTAGTTTAGAAAAGCTTATTATTAAAAAAGCAATAGCTCCATGTTTTAAAACATTTTCTAAATGCTTTAATTGATGTGCGCCAATGTTGTGAAAAGGGAAAGAGGTTTTATTTTGAGTTTCTTTTGCTTCAAAGTCCAAATATCTCCCTTTATATATGCCGTTATAGTCCGTTGTAGAGGGGCTTTTGAAATATGCATCACAAATCCTAGCGCCATTAGTGTAATCTATCTTTACTATTTGAATAGGAGTTGGTTTTTTGTGAACAACAGCAATTCCTTTATCTAAATAATATTCATTTGTTATATTAATTGCTTCTTCTAGATTCATTCCTCTATTTCCATATACTTTTAGTGAACCAGAAAAAGAATTTTTTTTGTTAGGATAATTAATCATTTGTTTTTCCTTCCTTCAACAATTCTTCAAGGTGTTTTTTCTTGTTTAATAGGTCTTGATATTCTTCTTTACTTATTTTTACATATTCGGCAGAAATGAAATTTTGGGACGGTTTCTTTTTAGATAAGATAGCAAGTGTACACATTGATACGAATGATAAAATTATAAATAAAATAAATGTTTTTAAATTAGTTCCATCTAGTTTTATTAAATCTAAAAAAATTAAAATTAAATAAATAGAAATAATTGAGTAGCAAGAATAGGCGATAAGTTGTACCACTTTGTAATTTTTCTCCATTTTCAGAATGCTAGACGATATTAAGTTAAAACAAATTGATAATGTGCTTATAACAAACGTTAATTTCATATAACTATCTATATTATCTAAATTTGTAAAGAAACACAAAATAACTAATATTGTTGATAAAAGTATTAAAGAAATACTAATAAATGCAAGCTTGTTCTTTTTCTCTAACATTTCGCATGAATTAAGGGTTAAAATGCCAGCAACTGTCAGTGTTAAAAACGAAAACAACAAATCAAGTGTAAAACCTTTTAATTTCAATAATCCAAACAATGCACCAATAGCAATTAAAGCTGATAATCCGACACAAACTAATGTTATTAATGATATTTTCTTTTTCATATAATACGCTCCTTTATACAATAAAATTATAACCTAAAATCATAAAAAAAATAATAAAAATCATAAAAAAAGAAATTTCAAAAAAACCACATAAAACCCCTTTTTTCTAAAATTAGTAACTTAAAAAGTTACTAAAAATATAAAAAAATACAAATAATGGCCATCATTATAGTAAAAAAATAAGCTAAATGATATAATAAAATGGTTGTAAAGGAGATTGATTATGAATTATTTGCAAAGTTTAAATGAAAGACAACTACAAGCTGTTACAAGTAATGAAAAATATATAAGAGTTGTAGCAGGTGCTGGAAGTGGAAAAACAAAAGTTTTAACATCAAGAATAACTTATCTAATAGAAAGTGGGATTGAACCAAGCAAAATCTTGGCTATTACATTTACTAATAAAGCCAGTAAAGAAATGAAGGAAAGGGTTTTAAAAAATATAGATAATATTTTAGGTGTTCCTTTTATATCCACCTTTCACTCCTTTTGCGTTAGGTTTTTAAGAGAGGAAATAAATTGTTTAAATTATCCTAAAGATTTTAATATCATTGATGAAGAAGATAAAACAAAATTGGTTAAAGAGATTTTAAAAGATAAAAATATAGATAAAAATTATTTGAATCACAAAACTATAATTAATTACATATCTTATTACAAAACATACTATTATAAAGGTAATTATGTGAAAAGTATTTTTAACGAAGAGAGAGAAAAAGATAAAAAAAGTATTTATGAAGAATATACAAAAAGATTAGAAACTATGAAATGCTTGGATTTTGATGATTTGTTGCTAAAGACATATCAAATATTAATGAGTGATGAGAAAATAAGGGAAAAATGGCAAAGAAGGTTTTCTCATATACTTGTTGATGAATTCCAAGATACAAACGACATACAATTTGATTTAGTTAAATTGCTTGTTGGCAAAAACAATAACCTTTTTGTTGTTGGAGATCCAGACCAAACCATTTACACATGGAGAGGAGCGAATTTAAGTATTATAATGGAATTCAATGAAACATTTTCGGGTGCGCAAACTATAATTTTAGATACTAATTATAGGTCTAGCAAAAAAATATTGGAGTGTGCCAATATGTTAATCAAAAATAATGTTAATCGTTTAAGTAAAGATTTAATTGCTTTTCATGGAGAGGGAGTTAAAGTAACTTACAATAATAGTAGCGATTCTTTTAGTGAATCTGAACTTGTTGCAAGAACTATAGAAGAAGAAAAACAAAAATATGACTTGTCATATAGTGATATCGCAATACTTTATAGAGCAAACTATTTATCTAGAGACGTAGAAACAGCGTTAAATAGACACAATATTCCTTATCGAATATATGGAGGGGTAAAGTTCTATGAAAGAAAAGAAATAAAAGATTCATTAGCGTATTTGAGAGTTTTAGTAAATAAAAACGACAATTTATCACTAATGAGAATAATAAATGAACCTAAAAGAGGCGTTGGAGATACATTATTAGAAAAGTATCGTGAAATGGCCAATAATAATGAAGAATCTATGTATGAAACAATCAAAAATAATTTGGATGAATGCAGAAGAATAGAAGCTAGAAATAATCTTGTTGAATTTTTTAATGTGATAGAAAAATACACGGAGCAAATAAATTCAGGGGTTGAAATTGAAATTGTTCTAGATGGAATTTTAAAAGAAACAGGATATTATCAAATGATAGAGGAAAACGAAGAAATGGAGAGAAAAGAAAACATTAAAGAATTAATGAACAACATAACTTATTTTGAATTAAATAGTGAAGATCCATCTTTGTCTTCCTTCCTTCAAGAAATAACTTTATTTTCCTCTCAAGATGAAGTTGAAAATGGAGAATATGTTAGCTTGATGACAGTGCATACTGCTAAAGGGTTAGAATTTAAAAGTGTATTTATTGTAGGGCTTTGTGAAGGCGTTTTTCCTAGTGCAAAAAGCATGGAAGAAAACGATGATAATCTAGAAGAAGAAAGAAGGCTGGCATATGTTGCCTTTACTAGAGCAATGGAAAGACTTCATTTGAGCTCTAATTATGGACTTAACTATGTAATTCATTCAAATAATACACCATCAAGATTTATAAGAGAAATAAAAGAATGTTTAGATATAAATGGTTTTAACAGATATAAAGAAATTAATAACACTAGTTTATTAAACAAACCATCAACATCTATAAAGAAAGAAGTAAAACCATTAAATAATATAGAGTGGAATACAGGAGACAAACTAGTCCATGCTGCTTATGGGGACGGTATCGTTTTAAGCGTTGATGGAGATTTTATTAATATAGCGTTTAAAAATCCAACGCATGGCGTAAAAACTTTGTTTGGAAAACACGGAAGTTTATCTAAAATTTAAAAAGGAGGCTTTGTATGAAAGAAAGGATTTATGAATTAAGGGAATTATTAAATAAATATAATTATGAATATTATGTTTTGGAAAATCCTTCAGTAAGCGACTATGAATATGATGCAAGATTAAGAGAACTCATAGAACTAGAAGAAAAATATCCAGAATGTTATGATGTGAATTCTCCAACGCAAAGAGTTGGTGGGGAAGTTGTTGAATCTTTTAACAAAATAAAACACAAAAGAATGATGTTGTCTTTAGGCAATGCTTTTAATAATGAGGAGCTAGAAGACTTTGATCAAAGGATAAAAGAAGCACTATCAACTAAAGATGAAATAGAATACATTTGTGAATTAAAAATAGATGGTCTTGCAATGTCTATTGAATACGAAAAAGGTAAAATGAATTATGCAGCTACGCGTGGAAATGGTGTTGAAGGTGAAGAAGTAACCCACAATATAAAAACAATAAAAAGTATACCATTAAGTGTTGAGGATAAAAGAGTTTTTGAGGTGCGTGGAGAAGTTTATATGCCTAAAAAAAGCTTTGAAAAATTAAATAATCAAAGAAAAGAAAGTGGAGAATCTCTTTTTGCAAATCCTAGAAATGCAGCAAGTGGCTCAGTTAGGCAAATGGATTCTAAAATTGCGGCTAGCAGAGGATTAGATATGTTTATTTACACATATGTTGATTGCGAACAATTTGGTTATTACAAACAAAGTGAAGCCTTAGATGCTCTAGAGAAAATTGGGTTTAAAACAAATCCTGAAAGAAAGGTTTGTAAGGGGATAAAAGATGTTATTAAATACATAGAAGATTATACAAGCAAAAGGGATAGTTTAGCATATGAAATAGATGGTATCGTTATCAAAGTCAATGATATCAAACTTCATGATTTAATCGGATATACGATGAAAACACCTAAATGGGCTATTGCCTATAAATTTCCTGCGCAAGAAGTTAAAACAAGACTAAAAGATATCGCTTTTACTGTTGGAAGGACAGGAAAAATAACACCTAATGCAGTATTAGAACCTGTGTTTGTTGCAGGCTCTACAATTTCAAGAGCAACGCTTCATAATGAAGATTTTGTTTTAAATAAGGATATAAGAATTGGTGATAACGTAATAATAAGAAAAGCAGGTGATGTTATACCTGAAGTTGTAAAACCTGTTGTAGAAGATAGAAATGGATCAGAAAAGCCTTTCTTTATGATGGAAGTTTGTCCTATATGTGGAGGAAAAGTAGAAAGAAAAGGAGAGGAAGCAGCCCATTATTGCTTAAATAGTGAGTGCCCCGCAAAAAAAATAGAAGGTATAATTCACTTTGCTAGCAAAGGGGCTATGGATATAGAAGGATTAGGAGAAAAAGTTGTTGAGGATTTATACAATCTTGGCTTTATCAAATCTATAGTGGATATTTATTGTTTGGATAAATATAAAGAAGAATTAATTAAAGTGGAAGGATATGGAAAAAAATCGGTAGACAATATGTTGCTAGCAATTGAAAAAAGTAAAGGTAATTCATTGGAAAGATTGCTTTTTGCTTTAGGAATAGATGAGGTTGGGGCTAAAACTGCTAAAATTTTAGCTAAAAGATATCTAGATATTAATGAATTGACAAAAGCGAATAAAGAAGAACTTATGGCCATAAAAGATATTGGAGAAATTATGGCAAAAAGTATTTATGATTTTTTCCACAATGAAGAAAGTTTAAAACTTTTAAGTGAACTTGAAATTGTTGGGTTAAATACAAAGTATTTAAACAACAACTCAAATTATAAAGAAACAGCCTTTAAAAATAAGAATGTTTTAGTTACTGGAACATTAAGTAGCTATAAGCGAAATGAAGTAAAAGATTTGCTTGATGATTTGGGGGCAAATGTTGTTTCTAGTGTTTCTAAAAACCTGGATTATTTAATTGTTGGAAGTGAACCTGGCAGTAAACTAGAAAAAGCTCAAAAATTAGGAATAACAATTTTAGATGAAGAACAATTTTTGGATTTATTAAAATAAATCGTTGCATAAGATTGTGTAAAAGTGTAATATTTTAATGTTAAAAAGGAGTGTATTAAATTATGGGTAGAGCGCATGAGGTAAGAGCAAAAGCAATGGCGGCAACAGCTGCACAAAAATCAAAATTATATGCAAAGTTTGCAAAAGAGGTGTATATAGCTGCAAAACAAGGTGTTCCTGACGTTAACGCTAATTTAAGTTTAAGAAAAGCTGTGGAAAAAGCTAAAATGAATCAAGTTCCTGCTGATGTTATAAAAAGAGCTATTGAAAAAGCGAGTGGAAGTGATAACACCAACTATAGTGAAAGTTTTTATGAAGGATTTGGCCCAGGAGCATCAACTTTAATAATTGAATGTTTGACAGACAATCCAAATAGAACAATAGCTAATGTTAGAACTTGTTTCAATAAAAGCAAATCTAAAATAGGTTCAAGTGGCTCTGTTTCTTTTGATTATCAACGTTTATCTGTTGTTTCTTTAACAGGGGCTAGTGAAGAAGATGTTTTGGAGTCTTTAATAGAGAAGGATGTTTCTTTTAATGATATTGAAACAGATGAAGATATGGTAACTGTTTATGGCGAATTTGAAGATCTTTATGATATCAAAACAGCACTAGAAGAAACTTTTAAAGATAAGATAAAAATTGAACAATACGAAACAGCATGGATTAGCAATAGTAAAGTCACTCTTGATGGTGAAGAAAAGATGTTGTTTGAGAGGCTTATAACACTGCTAGAAGATGATGACGATGTTCAAAATGTTTATCACAATGTAGAATTGGCATAATTTGAGGGCTTATTATTATAAATAATAAGAGTTTTAGACAAAATTCGATAAAAAGGGTTTCAATTTATTGGAATAAATAACTGTATGTTATAAAATATAGGTATCCTTAGAGGGGATGCCTTTTTTATTGTAGAAAAGAAGTTGGGAGGATGGCTTATGAAAAGCAAGGGATTTGTAAGAATATTTATATTTATTTTTGGGATGATGATGCTTTTTGCAGGCGCTAATGTTAAAGCTGCAGAAAGTTTTGCATCATTTAAAGAAGGGGTTAATGATTATGAAGCTGTAGTTCTTAATCAAACTGTACAACCTTCTGCAGATGATATTGTTTGTAATAACTGTAGTGTTGAAATTCAAGGTCTAAAAAACGGCTTTGTTGATACTAGTGAAATGGGCAAACAAGAAATAACTTATAAAATAATAAATAATGAAACTGACGAGGCTATTTCTCTTGTTAGATATTTTTACGTTACAAATCCAACTCCTCTATACTACAATAATGGTGAAGTCATAAAACCAACAGGTTCAACAACATCCAACTTTAACTTTACAATAAATGGCAATGGTACATCTTCTTTAACTGATTCTAACAATAATGATGCAGGATTAAATCTGTTTATAGCAACTGTTAATAATGCAAATTTAACTTTAAGAATTCGTGGGCTATGTGGGGCTTCATATACAACATTAACTTCTTTTGCTAATTGTTCTGGCGAGAAATATAGATTAGTTGTTACAGAGGCGGAACTTACAGAGGTTTCTAGAGGAACTGGCAATAAATTAGTTACTGGCACAGCGTCTAATCATTTAGGTACTAGAATGATAGTTTTGGGAGAAGAACACTTCACTGGAATATCATATAAATCAAGTTCTAACAATTATTCTATAAGGCAACTTATTGTATCTGTGCTTGATAAAGATTTAGTAAATGTAGGTTCATATTATTTGACATACTACAATGTAGCGGGAGAACTTAATGAAAGTAATGTTCAAGATGTAAGAATGTATGTAAATTATTCTGACAACTACACTACATATCAAATAAATACTACAAACACAGGAAATTATATTTGGCAAAAAATTATGTATAAAGACAGCGATACTTCAACTGCTGTAGAATTATCGCCTTCATCAAATGCGTATGATATTTCTTCAATGTTTGAATTTAATTTAGATTCTAGTGTTATATCTGGAAACGAAACATCGATTACTTTCTGTTTTATTAACTATCAAGGGACAGGAGGAAGTGCGCCAACTCAAACATGCGTAACAAAAAATGAAGATGATCTTCCTTTGTTCAACAAGGCAAACTTAACAATTGAGAATGCAGCGACATGCGCTGAAGATTATTGTGATTCAACTAAGGGATATTATAACGCTGGGGATAAGATTTCTTTAAAATTAGAATTTGATAGAGAGGTTGAGTTTAATTCAGCTAACGCACCTTATATAAAAGTGACATTCAAAACATACAAAGATTCGAATTCGGGAGTGTTTATATGTGAAAACTGTAATCAAAGATCAACTATATTTAAATTCTCTTATACAATTAGAGAAGGAGATAGCACTATAGGACTTTCGAATAATATAATGACTATTGCTTCTGCTGATTTAAAGGTTAAAGAACTAGGAGAAGCTGATAAAGGTAGTGCAAGTGCTAAATATATTTATACAAACGAATATAATACAGCTTGGTGGGATAGCTATAGTCCATATTTTAGCTACACTCCATCTAATATTGTAATAGATACTGCAAACCCAACTCTTGTTTTACCTACACAATTAGAAAACAAATATGTTACAAATCAAAATTCTGTGACATTCACTTTTGCTTGTAAAGACGATTTTGGTAATAATGTAGCAAACACTAACTGTAAATTAGACTTAAGTAAAATAACATTTAAATCAAGTGAGCACGTTACTTCAGCTCAAATTACGTTAACATATTCAGGAAATAATTTAACAATTACAAATAATGCTAGTTCGGTGAATTTTGCCTATATTCATTTCAATATTGGCACAACTATAGCAAAAGATTGTTCAGGAAATAATTTAACAAATGATTTGGAATTTGTTGTTGTTTTTGATAAGCATGAAATAGAATTTATTAATCAAGAAGTTGTTTATGATGAAAGTCACAACGCAAGAATGGTTATAACTTTAAAAGATAAAGGCTTATCTGCTCCGAGTTATACTCTTTTAGCCAATTTTATTAGTTCTTTTAGTTATTCTTATACAGGCTTTATAACTAATTCAAATACTGTGCAACTAGCACCTTTACATGTATATATGGCATCTTCAGTTCTTTTTGAAAGTGTTCAAGATGATTGGTACAAGTATACAACAAGTGGTGGAGAAGAAATATACATTGAAAATAATATTTTAGGAAACATAAAAATATATACAAGGGTACTAGCTGGATGTACAGATAATACAACATTCAAATTTAGCTTAACTAAAACTTCAGGATACATTTATTCTCATAACAATGGAGAGGGTAGTGCGATTGCTTGTCAAGGGCCTAATGATCCTAAAATGGATGCTATCCAATACAACTATGTAGAACAACAAAAGATTGAATTAGAATCTTACTTTGATTCTTTAGTAGGTGACACCAATACAGTATACAATACTAACGAATATGATGATGAATCTTACTTTGGACAAACGGGAATGATTTATGTTTATATAGTAAATGCAAATGAATTGGCTGTTTCATTAGGACAAGCATACATAACAGAATTTAAAGAATGCTTTAATGGAAGTGCGAAATGTACACCTTCATCAAGTTCTTCTCTTTTTATATATCAAGATAGTGCAAGAGTTGCTCAAAAAAGAATCGATAAAACAATAACTCAAAATGGTTATTATTGCTTTACTGCTACATATAATTCTGGGTACGATGTTTCTGATTGTATAAAAATAACTAATGTTGATAGAACGGCTCCAACAGTAGAAGCGATTGATGAGCCAATCATCTACAATACACAAGAATGTGCTTTGGAATCTTCAACAGCAGCGGGTTGTGTTCATTTTAACAACACGCATGCAAACTCAACGCATTTTATAACTTATAAAGTTCACATTTCTGATTGGTTGCACATTTTTGGTCATGATTTTAATTTTAATTTTATTTATGGAGATAATTGGGTAGGAGGGCTGTGGCTTGTTGATCAAATTAATAAGTTTGAAATAAATGGAGTAGTCTATAACATAGAAACTAATCAAATATATGAAGGAACGACTCAAGAAAAAGCCAAGAAAAAAGCAACATTAAAAACTCAAATTGGAGTAGGAACAGATGGAGAATCTTATAGTTATTTTGTACTAGATGGTACAACATACAAAGTAGTGATTAGTGCAGATGGAAATTCAGAAATTCTTTTAGTGAACAATACCCATGTATCGTATATAAAAGCAGAATATAGATTGCTACTTGAGGAAGTATATGGAGATATAGAGTTTAAATATGATGCGCAATATTTAATAGATAAAGCAGGGAATTATGGCCCTATTACTAATATTGCATCTAAAAAGATTATTTATGATAATACAGCTCCAGTAGTAGAAATACAAAATCCAACAAATACAAATAGTCTAAATAATACACACGCAAATAAATCTCATACTATAACTTATGAAATAAAAGTAAAAGATGTAAACTTGCTAGATGCAGACGCAGTTGCAGGATCTAGCAATGCAAGTACAGTAAGTTTAGTAAATACAGAAATCACATTAAAACTAAATAATGAAGTATTAAGTTGTACTAATGTAAATAGCGAATCAAGCTTATCTACAACTGCATGTACGTGGTATTTATCTACCCCATCAATTGATACTATTAACACAGGGGTGGATGCTGCTAGTCAAGGTGAATTGGATGTATTTATTCAAGCATTAAAAATAAGTGGTATTTCAGGAGATGGTATTTTAAGTATTCATGTGGCGATAAATAGTGTAAACGATTTAGCTAATAATTTAAGTGCTGCAGCAAACACAGTTGAAGCTGTTAATACAACTGTAATAGATAATACTCTTCCAGTTGTAGAGTTGCAAAACCCAACAAACACAAACTCATTAAATAATACACATGCAAATAAGAGTCATATAATAACTTATGAAATAAAAGTAAGTGATGTAAACTTATTGAGTGCTGATACAATAACAAGCTCTAATAATGCAAGTACAGTAGCTATAGTAAATAGTGAAATAACATTAAAGTTGAATAATACTGTTTTAACTTGTTCATATGTAGTAAACGAATCAAGTTTATTATCTGATTCATGTACATGGACCCTTTCAGCACCTTCAATTAACGCCTTAGATGTTGGCGCGGGTAATTCTAGTCAAAGCGATGTCGATGAATTTAGCCAATTATTAAAAATAAGTGGAATTCAAACTGATGGAATATTAAGTGTTCATATAGCATCAAATAGTGTAAATGATTTATCAAATAATTTAAGTGAAGCAGAAAATACAGTTGAAAATGTTAGTACAACTGTAATTGATAACACCCTTCCAGAAATCGTGTTTGGCCAATATGTTGATGGGGAGTTAGTGGAAAATCCAAAATATGTAAACTCTAATTATGAAATGGAATATGTTATAACAATTAGAGATTACAATTTGCTAAGTGCAAATACTATTGCTGGTAGTGATAATAGAAGTTATGTTGAATTAGTTAAAACTACAGATGTCATATTAACAGGTAGTATAAGTGGATGTACATGGACTGTAGCAGAGGCGAAAAACATAAGTGTAGATACTCTTAGCCAAACAACTTACGATAGCTTTACACAAACATTATCTATAACAGGATGTAACGCAACAAATGGTTCTATAAGAATAGAAGTAAAAACTAATGCTTCGATTGATTTAGCATATAATGGAAATGAATTAAGTACATCTTCGGATATTATTATAGATAATGATGCTCCAGTTGTAACAATAAGTAACCCAACAACAACTAATCCATTAAATAATACGCATGTAAATAGCACACATACAATAACTTATGTCATCACAGTAGAAGATGAAAATTTATTGAGCGCTTCCAATAGCAGTACACTTTACTATTCTGAGTTAAAAATAGAAGGTTCTGAAATAGGATTTATAAGCTATACAGGGAATGCTAGTTGTTCAACTCTTTTAATTAGTGACCCTGTGTTTACTAACGGAGTTTTAACTAAATTTAGCCAAACAGTTACAATAAGTGGTTGTAGTGAAGATGGTGTATATGGATTATTTGTTGACTCTTTCGCCACTAGAGATTTAGCAGGTAATACATCTGTTTTAGAAAACACAGTAGCTGGCACAAATTCTTTTGTGATTGATAATACACTTCCAATAGTTGAAATACAAAGTCCGACAAATACAAATAGTCTAAATAATACACACGCAAATAAGAGTCATACAATAACATACGAAATAAAAGTTACAGATATAAACTTATTAAGTGCAGATACAATTGCAGCTTCAAACAATGCAAGTACAGTTTCGTTAGTAAGCGGAGAAATAACATTAAAATTAAATAATGTTGCATTGAGTTGTTCGTATGTTGAAGATGAATCAAGCTTGTCTACCACTTCATGTACATGGACCTTATCTGCTCCAATAATTAATAATGTAAATGTTTTAATCTCTTCAGAGAGCCAAGATGAAAATGATGAATATACTCAAATACTAAAAATAAGTGGAGTTTTAGGAGATGGAATATTAAGTGTTCATGTAGCGGCAAATAGTGTAAATGATTTAGCTAACAATTTAAGCACAGCAGAAAATACAGTTGAAGCAGAAACAACAACTATAATAGATAATACACTCCCAGTAGTAGAAATTTTAGCTCCAACAAATACAAATCCACTAAACAATACTCATGCAAATGAATCACACACAATTACTTACATAATACAAGTAAGCGATTATAATTTATTAAGCTCAAATACAGTTTCTGGCTCAAATAATGCAAGTATGGTTGCAATTATTTCCTCAGAGATTGTAATAAAATTAAATGGCTCAACAATTTCATGTTCGTATTTTGATCCAGAAGATGATTATTTTGATTCACCAGCGTGTACTTTAGAAAATCCAACGATAACTAATGTTAATTATAATAAAGACGCTTCCAGCCAAAATGAGGTCGATGTTTTCACTCAAAAATTAACGATTTTTGGCGTTTCAGGAGATGGAATATTAAGTGTTACAATAAAGCCAAATAGTGTAAATGATTTAGCAAATAATCAAAATGTAGAAGAAGTTACACAAGAAGGTGTTAGAACAACTATAATTGATAACACACTTCCTACTGCAACAATTTCATTTGGAACAACAACAAATGATTGGAACAATAGTAATAATTGGAATAATAATATAATCAAATCAAGTCATACAGTAACATATTTTGTTACTTTCGAAGATACATATATGCATACAGCAATGGATGTAAGTAGTCCATTAACAGAAATAGAGTTAATAACAACAGGCGGAGTAACTTGTACTGTTGCTATTGAAAATATTTCTTCTACATCTACTAAGATGATACAAAAAGTATCTTTAAGTAATTGCTCAGGTAATGGTAAAGTTAGTATAAAAGTTTTACAAAATTCAGATGTTAAAGATAAAGCTGATAACGATATTTTAGATACAACGTCAACCTTTACAATTGATGGAGAAAACATCTTAGATAATAATGGAAGAATTGTGGCAACTAAAGATGTAAACAATAATTTTGCAATGTACACAAATCTAGAACCGGCTTCAAATAGAATTCACTATAACTATAGTGGTAGTGAAATTTATACATTTAAAAATAACGAAGTAAGTCAAGGAATATTCTCTAAAGTAGCAGATATAGTAGATGGTAATGAATTTACTTTATATGCTTTAGTAGATAATACCCTTCCAGGTAGTGCAAGTGATGGAAAAGTTACTATTGATAAACAGAACTTATATTCTTCATATACTAGTGAAGAAAATAAAGTTGATCATGACAATGATGACTATGCAAATAAAAATGTTTATATAGAATTCGTTTTAACATTTAATGATTTGCATTTATATAACAATGATAATTCAGGTGCTTATATTTTAGAAACAATAGATAAACTAACTAGTGGAGAAATTACTATTTTATTAGATAGTAATGTGGTTTCTTGTACTTATGTAAGTGAGATTAGTGGCTTAGAGACAACTAGATGCACTTATTACTTGGGACAAGTTTATCAAACAACCACTTTAGATGGAAAATTATCATTTAAACAAAGAGTGGTTATAAGAGGGTTAGATGGAGATGGAACACTAACATTTAGAATGAACGCTAATGCATCAAGAGACTTAGCAGACAATAAATTTGTTCAAACAGATAAAACCGGTCTAATAGTGGATAATACTAAACCTGTAGTAGAAATATCAATGCCAGATAGCGAAAATACTATAAATGATAGTTATGCAAATGTGTCACACAAAATTTACTATACGATAACAGTAACAGATGCTCATCTATTAAATAGTGCAAGTAATGCAACAACAAACTATAACGTTTTAAAAATTATTGATAGTGAAATAGAGTTAATATTATCTAACAATTCTATTTCTTGTGTTTCATACAATATTGCAGAACCTGAATTTGTAGCTGGTAATCTTACTCAAATGACTCAACTATTAACTATAAACTCATGTTCTGGAGATGGTGTGTTAGGTGTTAGAGTATTAGAAAATGCCTCAATTGATTTAGCGAGTAATGGTAGTGAAGTAGTGGAAACTGTAGATGGAGAGAATACTACAGTTATCGATAATACAAAACCAGAAATATTAATTAGTAAACCAGATATTTCTTATAATGGCACTCAACATTATAATGATACTCACGCTAATAAAGATAGAACAATTGAATATGTTTTAACAGTAAAAGATATCAACTTATTAAACAATGAAGGTTTTGATAATGATGTAGGTTTCACGCCTACCGACAATATTAGTACAGTAGCGTTAATTAATGCAGAAATAACATATAAAGTGGGTGGGGTAGAAAAAGCGTGTACAGCTGTAAATTGGCCCCCTGAGTTATCTACAGAAACATGTACTTTTACATTTGTGAATACTACAATAATAGAGTTAGATACAACCATTTCTACTTCAAGTCAAAACAATATGGATATTTTCACACAATTATTAGTAATACGAGGAGTAGATGGAGATGGTGTGTTAGAATTTAGTATAGCAACTAACGCAACTAATGATTTAGCTAATAACGGTAGTGATTTAACAATAACTACAACATCAGGATTAAATAAAAATACAGTAGTAATAGACAACACAGCTCCAACAGTATCAATAAATTATGTAGAAGGAACAAATTCATTTAACGATACACACTTTAGTTCAAACCATGTTATTACTTATAACATAACAGTAAGTGATGACAATTTACTTGATAATGAAGATGCAACATTAAGTAGCAACTTTAATAAATTACAAGGTGTAGAAATTTCTAATAGTGAAATACACGCGAGCGTAGTAGGTGGAGTAAACGGTTTTAATGATGGTTCTTGTACTCCAACTATCTTTGAAGGTATAGTTAATGGCGGTAGTTTAGTAGAATACAATCGATTGTATAAACTAAGCAGTTGTAGCGGAGATGGAGATTTAAATACTTATATAAAGGTATCTTCCGTTATAGATTTAGCAGGAAACTTAAATACATCTTCAAATACAGAAAATAAAATTATTGATAATACAAAACCTATTATAGAAATAAGCAACCCAACAGTAGTAGGACATACAGATAACAAGTACGCTAATAGAAATAAAGAAATTCAATATACTATTACAATTTCAGATTTAAACCTATTAGATGATGAACTTACAGAGTCTTCTAATTATGATGGTGGTGCAATAGAAATTCTATATACAGAAATGTTAGCTAGAATTTTTAGCCAATCAAATAATCAATTAGGAACATGTGAAATAGCACTAGAAGAACCTTCTGAGGTATATGCAAATGTGTCTCCTAATGGTATGGATAGATTTTCTCAATTAGTAAAAATAACTAATTGTGGTGGCGTTAATATAAGTGGAGTTTTACAAGTTTCGGTACTTGCAGATAAAACGCTAGATTTAGCAGAAAATAAAAATATTTTAGTAGAAACGCCAATTGATGCTTTAGCAACAAAAGCTATTATTGTTGATAATACAGCACCATATATAACTGGAAATACTAGTTTAGATGTTTTTGTAGGAGATCCTGTAAAGAGTATAGAAGAGATAACTGCATATTTTGGATTAACAGGAAATGATTCTACAGATTCGTTTAATTGTATGAGTGGTTTTATTAATGGAAATTTAGAGAAATTAATAAATTGTGTTCATATTTCAGAATATAGATATGAAACAATATCTACAGGATTCTATACAGACATGTATTCATCTAGTTCAAATAGTTCAAGTGGTAATGCATTGTGGGTAAATGACTACTATAGTGTTATGGAAAACTATATTAGAACAGATACCACTTATGTAACTGGAACAGAGACAGATATTTATTATACACAAGGAACATATACAATCACCTTTAGTATTTACGATGATGTAGGAAATCATAGTGATGACTTCAGTGTTGAATTGGTAGTAAAACCAAGAAGATTGTTGGTTGATTATTTAAATGATGAAAAAGTATACGATGGCAATAATATATCTTTTGAAAACCCTAATAAGTATCACATTGAAGGATTGATGTATACAGATGAAATAACAAGCATTAATTACAAAGTTAATAGTACTTCAGGAAATATAAGTGTTACTAATGTTGGAAATTACAGAATAGATATCGTAAGCGCAGTTATTAATGTAGAAGGAACAAGCGTAACGTTAACTTGTGGAGATTCTACTACTAGTAACTATTCATTATTCTGTGGTTCAGGTAATTATGAAATTATTAGTAAAAATATTGTTTTAGCACACAATACTTACACTAAGATTTATGATAGTAACGCTTTCTACTTTGATAACAAAGATCAATATACATTTGTAGGAAATCAATTTACTATAAGAAAAACATATTCAACAAACATATTTCATGAGAGTGTTTTAGTTCATGATATAGTAGATAATAAACTTGAAATAAATGGTGTAGAATACGAATTGTTTAAAACAAATGATACTGTTGTTAGTATTCGAAACAATGAATACTCAATAGAAGTATTTAATGGATATTTATTCTATGTCGATGGTATACAATATATGCTAGATGGAGAGTATAATTATCACGAAATAACATATAGCTATTCTTTTAGCGATATCTACTATAAAATTTCATACACAGATAATGTAGCAACTAGAATTTTAAGAAGTGATGGAGTGGCAGTTGCAAATATTGTAAATTCAGAATTTACTTATGATTTCCCTTATGTATTAACATATAATGAAAACACCGGTTCAATAAATGGTGTTGTAAATAGAAGCGATAATAGCACTGCTACTACATCATTTACAAGCACCACATCTTCAACAACCTTTACAATAGATGAAGTGAATTATTCTATAAATTATCAAGCAAGAACGTTAGTTAGTGTTTTAAATGAATTTGGAGAAACAGAAAGTGAAGTAAGTGGAGACAACTTTACTATTGAAAGTGGTGTAGATGCAGGAACGTATACAATTGACGGAACATCAATAAAAAATAGTCAAGGAAATGTAATAGCTACGATTGTTGATGAACACTTCTATTTAAGCAAACAATACTTCTTAAACTATCAAGCAATATCAACTAACGAAACAAATAGTATAGCATTAAGTGTGGAAGAATCTTCTACTGGTGATGTTGTAGATACTTTAACAAGCTTTATAGGAAGTCAAACTTTAGGATGTGTAACTTATAATATTTCAGGACACTCTGTATATTATGCAGGAAGTTCTTGTTCTGGTTCATCTAGTAATCAAAATGGTATGATAGTAGCAGGAACATATACAATAACCCCATCTAGTTTTGTAGTAACGAATGGAAGCTATTCTAATTACAATTTAGTATCAATGATAAAAGAAACTACATTAAACAAACAAGATTTCTACATTTACTATAATGGTGGAGAAAAAACATATGATGGCATTCCAGTGTCATTTGGTGTAGGAGAAAATGGTTATGATTATACAATTAATAACCTAGAAGGAA
Source organism: Bacilli bacterium (assembly GCA_045119835.1). Lineage (GTDB taxonomy): Bacteria > Bacillota_I > Bacilli_A > RFN20 > DUOF01 > CALVUJ01. The sequence goes on from JBGVED010000013.1 coordinate 47,021, forward strand.
ATGATGATTTAACAACTATTAATTATACAGTACGTAATTTTGCTGGAAGTCAATATGATGTTGAAAATGGCGCAGTTAAAGATGTAAATCCATATGCAGCAACAGGATCAAATTTAAATTTAGGATTAAATGATATTATTTTAGATAGCATTGTTATCAAAAATAAAATTTTATCAAATATGGATATAACGTCATTAGCGTATAATCTTCATTTAAATAGAGATACAAGTGGTGGCGAGGTAATTAATGCTTATATAATAAAAAGAATAATTGTAACCATAGGTTATAAAGATAGTAAATACTATGGTGAGTATTCTAGTATATGGAAAGAAACAAATAATGCAGCAGAAAGTAAACTTGAGCTGTACTCAGATGATAATGATGTCTACAATATAAAAGGAAATACAGATGAAGTATGTAATGGGCGTATAGATTCAACAATCATGTATACATCATCAACGAATTGTGAATACATAAACTCTATGAACTCTTATATAACATCAGGAGTTTTAACTTCTGGAGATATTTTAAGATACGATGGAACAGCTGCAGATGTTTCAAACTACATAATAGTATCAAATAAGACTACATATAGAATGAATAATTCATACTCAATTGAGGGCGATGAAACATATATAGAAATAAATGATATCGAATATAGAGTAATATATGAAGGTTATATTAGTTCTATAGTTAACAGAGAAATTGATTCAGAAACTATTCCTGTTAATAACAACACGTTTGTATTAGATGGAGAAACATATATTATTAACGATAAAAATCAAATAATGAAAGGAACAACTTTTATTACTAATATTTTCCATGTTGAATTTACATTATGTGGAAATGTTTATGAATTACAATATAGTAGAAGGGCTGTAGGTCTACAATTTAATGTTCTTGACAATCATAATATTGACTTTATTGCTGCAAATATAGAAAATAATGATTTTGAACTAGTTGAATACTTTGTTTTAGGTGATACTGAAGTAACTAATTTAGAGGGGGATGTTTTGGCAACAATTGATACAGAAGATAATACATTTACTTTAAATGATAAAACGTTTACTGTAAATGAAACAAAAGTAATGAAAAATATTACCTCTGTTAATTCTGTTGGTAGCGAAGATATTGTTGCATGGGTTAACACAACAGTATCAACAGAGTATGGAGATACTACTGTTAATGGACTAGATAACAAAAAATATTTTTACTTATATTTATCTAAGGATAATATAGGCAGATTCACACTAAATATAGATGCAAATGGTTTAATGACAAGCATAACAACACCAAATGCTAGTATTAAAGTTAGAAATATTAGTGCAGTAGTAGATAACATGCAAACATTTGATTTATATAAAGAATTTATTTTAAGTTCTTATTCAATAGGAATTAGAAATATAGGCGCTAATAAATATGAAGGTTATTTAATTGACGGACAACTATATTACACTGAAGATGGTAGTGTTTTGAAAAATACAAAAGGTCAAGTAGTTTCAGAAATAGTTGATGGAAAAGTAATTATTTCTAAAACTTATACATTACATTATGAAGATCTTAGAACTAGTGTTGAAGGTAATGAACAACTATCATCTATTAACTATGAACTTTCATATCACGAAAGAAATAAAACGTATTTTGATTTGAGTGTTGTTTTAGTACAAACAAAGGGATATGATTCAACTAAAAAATTATACTCTTCGGAAGATACAACAGTTACAAATCAAACTAGCTTCTGTTCTTTTACAGTAACTAGAGAAGGATTAATAAAATGCCTTGCTTCTTTAGTTAATCTATCTTGGAATGTAGCATCAAATGCTTACTACGATGTTAATGTTAATGATGGAATTATAGTTAAATTTGATTCTGTATCAATAAGTACAGGAACATATCAATATTACACTATAGGTTCACAAAAAGAAGCTCTTGGACAAATAACAAAAAGAACTATTACTTTAGATGATACTCAAGATAAAAATATTTATAATAAGTATTATGATGGTAATAAGATAGTATATGAAGGTTCTTCGTTAATAGAAGTATTTAATGGTGGAGAATTAACTATCGCTTGGAAACAACATAATAGTGGATTTGCAGATGCAGATATTGCGGATGATAAAACAATAACTTTAAATGTTAATGATTTTGTACTTTATGATGGTCAAGGAGATAATGGTACAGGCTTCTGGGATAACTATGAATTAGATAGTTCGCTAACTTCATACAATTTCTTAGCGCATATTAAAGAGGACAATACTTTGTATGAGATAGATAGTTCAGAAATAATTCTAGAGCAACAAAAAGAAGATGGAACATGGGTTACATATAATCATTCAAATGATACAACTGATTGGACTAATAGAGATATTAGAGTAAGAGTAAATGAAGAAGTATATACTGTAAGTGGAGGTTTATCATTTGAAATAAATGATGTTACATATAGATTATCTAGAGAATCTCAAAGTTATACACATAATGGAACTACTACTAGTATTTATAGGTGGAGTATCAGTGAAGAGGAAGGTTCATCTACTTTAGTTGAGCAAACTTGTGGAGTAGAAAGTAAATATTATTGTAATGGTGTTATCGATATTAACGGTGTTAAATATACAGTTATATTTGATGAAGATAGTGGAAATCCACTTCAAGTAGTAAGACAATTTAAAGATGGTAGTGGAAACTACATTAAGAGTGGAAGTAACTGGTGGTATGAATACACTTATGAAATCAATAGTGGTACTAGAAACTATAAACAATATTATACTAGTGCTTCTCAAAGTAGTTCAAATGTTACTGGAACAGATAGAGGTTCAAATACTAATATAACAGTTAGGGAAAACTGGAGAGATACAGGTATTGCATTAGCTAATATTAGAGATTCCTATATTACTTATTTATATGTTAGAAAAGTAAATAGCTCTATTATGTTAAGAGAAAGCCAACATGCAGATGGAGAAGAAGTTCAACTTATAAATTATAATGAGTATGGTTACTTCATTAAATATGATATAACAAGCCCTATTGTGTTAATTGAAAAAGTTGATCAAACTAACACTACAGTTATAGGAACTGCTACTAATTCTTATATTCATGCATTTGAAAATAACGAAGCAGAAAGTATAAATAAAAATATTGTTAACTTTAGAGTGACAGTAACAGAATCTCATTTACAATCTTTTGTGGTACTAGCATCTAATATTACAAAAGTAGGAACATTAACAAACTCTTGTGATATTGAAGTTAGCGAGTGGATATCAGATATTAATTATGATCATGGTTATTACTTAGTTACTTTAACATGCTCAAGTGGAGATGGAAATGTAGGTATTAGAGTATCAGATAGTGTTGCTTATGACTATTCAAACAATACATATGATTTAGGTGAGATTTCGCCAAACTATAATATTGAGGTAACTGGTACAGTATTACATATCGTAGATCATACAATACCTACATTTAATGTTAATTTAGTGGATAATAATGGTGTACTAGATTCTCAAACTTCAGATTATATTAAAAATACAGTTGATAGCTATATTAAATTAACTTTGTCTGATACTAATATAGTAACTACAGGCATAAGCTATTTGAATTACTATAGGTATATTATTATTCCTGGAATTCAAAATGCGACAATAAACAGTCTAGAATATACAGTTGATTATACAAGTAACATGATTAGATATGGAAATTATAGAGTAGCGGATATTATAGATAACAAATTTACTGTATATGGAAAAACTTATACAATAGAAGGAAATAGTATTAAATACAATAATGAGGTTGTCTCATCAATAGATGAAAATAACAAATTTACTTATTCACTAAAAGCAAATCAAAGATATCATATTAACTATATTGGAAATACACCAATAAGTGTTGTTGTAGATGATTATAAGGTAGCAGATATTGTTCTAGGTGCAAGTACTTATGAGTTTGTTATAAATGGTATTAAATACACAATAGATACAACGTATAACACAATTAAAAGAAATAATGTTAGTGTTGCAACAATCACTAACAATACGTTTACAATGCTATTTGATGAAATTGAAGTGTTATTAAATGAATCTTACACAGCTGGAGTAAGCACTTCTAGAGAAGTATTCTTAGGATGTTTAAATACATCTTTAGATAGCGCAGATGCAAATTATTGTTCAACTCTAGAAACATTTAGCGCAAATAGTACAGTACTTGTAGCATTATATGATCATTCTTTAAATAGATCACATAATGTTGATGGAACAACAATTACAGATAGATATGAGCGAATTAATGTAAAAGTAGAAAAAGTAGACGATATTGAAGTTTCTCTAAATCAAGAAAATTATGAGTGGAGCAAAGCAAATACAATAACAATAAATTCACTTATTAATGTAAAAGTAGGAAGTTCTGGAAGTAGTGGTATCAAAAAAGTTACCTTTGGAGTAGCAACTGATTTACTATATGGATATGTAGGAAGTATAAAAGATGCAGTAGATGGTCTAATAACTATAGAATACGCTAAAGGTACTTTAAACGTTAATCCAGATATCGAAGTGTTAAACAATGGTAGATATTATGTAGTAGTAGAGTTATGGTCGGGTATTAAATTTGATAAAGTAGTTGGTAGAGACAATAATGTTGAAAGAGATGACAACGTTATTACAGTAATTAACATTGATAGAAATAACAATCCAACAGAACTTGAAACTACAGATAATAGAGAAATATTAATTACAGATAATGGGTATGATGATACATATCAAACTAAAGATGATATGTATGATAGAAGTGATTTTGTTATTTCTATTACTGCAGGAGATGCTACTAGAAATACAAGTAGTGGACAAAGTTCACTTTCAACATATAAGTGGTTATGGGTAAGAAATAATAGTGGAATTATTATCTCTACAACAGCAGAATTTAACACAGAGTATAATAAATCATCTTATCAAACTTCTAATAATACAAAAGGAACAGGAGATTTTGTTACAAAAGTAACTAGTGTAGCATTAAACTCAAATGAATTTACAATAGGAACGACAACATATACAGTAAATGGATATAGAGTAGTTGGTGGAAGTGGAGCTAATATTTCTTCATCATTCTATTTTAATTCAAGAAGATATACTATTGCTTATGATGCAAGTGGAAATATAATTACAGTTGGAGGAAGAGAAGTTGTTGATGGTAAATTTACTTTAGTAGATAATGGGGTTATCTATGAAGTTGTAAAAGATAGTGATGGTATTGTTAATTATGTGGAAAACACATATAACAAAACTAGAATTTTAATTACTAATAAATTCACTTTAAATATTGATTCAGTTAGTGTTGATTTTGAAATTGTAAGAGATAATAACAATAATAAATACATCATTCAAACAAGCTCTACAACAAACATTGGAAGTCATACTCAAGAAGGAGTAGGTTTGTTGGATAAAACGTTAAGATTTGAGGACTACAAACTATATGTGTTAGTAATAGATAATGCAGGTAATGAATCTCTAACTTCAAAACAATATGAATTTGATACAACAAAACCAGTGTTTGAATCAAATTGTAATTTGTTGACTAATTCTTGTGATCATAAATTAGATGGATTTGCAAAGATTAGTGATATAAGCGATAATGGATCATTTACAATGAATGAGAGACCATTTGCTTTAGTAGAAAACGATATCTTTAGTTATAGAACAATAATTAATACTTCTACTAATACATTTGCTGTAAATGGAGTTGAGTATTCTCTTGATGGGGAAAATAACTATTCTTCATTTATTAGAGGAGGAGCAACTTATTATAGATTTGATAATGTTGTTTTAAGTAGAATTACTACTTTAGATGGAAATAGTGAATTTAAAGTAACTGATTATAGTGGTTATAAACATACCTATAAAGTAATAGGTAATGAAGTTTGGTCTACAAATGCTATTTATGGACCATCTATTACTCACGTTATGGGTGGTTCTGATAACAGAGCTGCTAGTGAAGATAGTACTATTATTTATAAAATGGTTCTTACTGACAAATGGTTCTTAAAAGGAAAACTTGATTTGACAAAGATTAGTTTGTTATTAAACAACAATGTTTCTATTAGTGTTAGTGATAGTAATCTTAAAGAGGGCGTTACATCTGTAAATAGTATTTCTACTATTACAGGTGAAAATATTACAATTGTAGAAAATAATAATGTAAGAATGAAAATTACTTATTCATTAGTAGAAACTTATGCATATTCTTCTAACTCATTGTCAAGTAAATACTTAAAGATAGAAATAGAAATAACGAACTTTAAAGGCTTTAATATTGGAGCAAGCGATGGAGTAGTTATTTCTGGTATCGCGCGTATTGCAATAGACGATGGCTTGGTTAAGGATTATATAAGCAGTGATAACTCAAGTGTAGAAACACTTAATATAACTGAATTTGTTTTAAACAATGAAGAAATTAAGGAAACTATTTGTACTAATGACCAAGATACAGAGTGTAATCAAAATTATAATACATGGTATGATTTAACTGGTCTTAACCATAATGGAACATTGAATAATGTTGCGCATAATGCAGTGACTGATAGCCGTTGGATTGTTAATGGAAGTGAAGCAACTACGGGATGGTTTAATAATGGATTAAAACTTAATTCTTCAAGTTCTCTAGTTGTTTCATTTGATGATGTAGATACATTAGATGTAACTGAAAAATTAGGGGTAAAACAAACAAATAAAGGATTCTATAGTACAAATTATACAATAGAGCTATTCATTAACTTATACTCAGGAAATAGCATTTCTTTATTAGGAAATACAATAAGTGGTTTATCAACAGGACTTAACCATATTGCTATTGTTAAAAATAACAACACTGTTGTTTACTATATAAATGGAAGTTATGGTGCAGAACTTGAAGATGCTTTGACAATTGAAAGTATTACTTTAACTGGTGATTATAAAGTATATTCATTAAGAGTGTATAGTTTAGTATTAACACAAGCAGAATTAACGCATAATAAAAATCAAGATACAAATAGATTTGCAGATACAACAATACCTGCAAGTACTATAAAAGATATAAGTAATTATGTAACACTTGGTATTATTAGTTGGTTAGATGGGTACTACTATTCTAATTATAGAATTAATCAAGATAGAAATGTTTTATTAAGATTTGTAGGAGCAAATATTGAAATAGATGAAGCTGCAGATTACATTTTCTCTTCAGAAATAATATATGCATTATCTATGTATTACTGGTCTAACAATTATAATAGTTCTAATAATACATGGACAGAAGAATCTTTAGAAGAAGCGGGAGCCATTAATGGGCAAGTTACTCTTCCTATGCCAACAGAAACTGGTAAGTGGTATTTGTGGTTAAAACTAGTAGATGATGCAGGTAATACAGAAATATTTAGATTTGATAAAGAGTTTGTTGTGGATAAAGTTGCTCCAGAACTTTCTCAATCTACTGTAATAAATCAAAATTCTTGTGCAAATCAAGATGGTGAATATTACTGTAATGACGGCGATGTCATTGAAGTGGTTGTAAGTTACTCTAAAGATATTTCTTCAACTATTAAAGATAACTTAACTGCTCCAACATTTAAGTTTGGAGATAAAGACGCTACTAACTCATATAGCGTAAGTATAAGTGGTATGAATGTCTACTATTCATATACAATAAAACAAGTTTATGATAAGAGAAGTACAAGCGGAGATAATGGTGAATTGACATTTACCTATTCATCTAATGAACTTGTTGCAGATGCCTTAGGAAATTCTAATGATCAAGAAGACATTATAGAAATAAACACTAGAAGATTAACGTCTTTAACAAGTACAAATTACAACATTGAAATAACCGCTGATACATTATATCCATATGTGACAAAACTAGATATTACAGCAAGTGAAGTTGTTGAAATAGACGGTATTGCATATTATACATACATGCTAGGAAGCGAAGTGGTTGTAACTATTACATTTAGCGAAAATGTAAGAACAGAGGATTTAACTTTAACATTAAAAGGAACTTCGTTAATTAAAGATGAAGAAGGAAATTATCCAGTTAAAGAATTTACTTTTGCATGTATGAATATTGATGACTTTGCAAATACAACAACATGTAGATACACTATACAAGCAAATGATGATGTTTATAATTTAAGAGTTACAAGTGTAAATGGAAATATTGCAGATATTAGTGATGATTATACATTTACTAAAGGAAACAATATCAATAATTTTGCACATATTGCTTTAGAAAAAGAAGAAGCAACAGGAAAATATGTTGCTATTGGTAGTAAAACGTCAGGAGATACAAACAATACACAAATAGGAAACTATAGTAGTGATGCATGTATTAATATTGACTTTGATAATACAAAACCTTGTACAAATGTAAGTGGTACAACCTATAAGAGATATCAAGCTCGTTCAATCGTGTTTGATACAATCGTACCAGAACCTCCAGTAAATGATGGTGCTGTTGTTAAAGGTGGCGACTTAAATATATGGTATGATTTAAGTGGTAATAACAATAATGCAACAATTAGTGGAGACTTTACTTCTAGAGCTGATTTTGTAACGGAAAAAGATTCTACTTTAAATATGTGGAATAGAGATGGCTTAAGTTTAAGAGATGGAAAGAAGATTTATTTAACAGATTTAAACAATAGAATTCTTAATTCTAAATATTACACAATTGAACTAGTATTTGAAAACGCTAAGAGTGGATCAACACTTAAATTTAGAGACAATGAAATTGAGTTATCTTCTTTATGTGAAGAAAATGAATTGTGTCACTATACTTTTGTTTCTGAAAAAACAAATAACTTCCCAACTTCTATTGAAGTAACGGGCGAAATACAAGTCTATGCATTAAGATATTATTCTTTAGCATTAAGTACATCAGAATTAACAAATAACTTTAATAGAGATAAAGAAAGATATCAAGGAGGTCATGAGCCTGCTAAATTATCAAACGCTATAGGATATGTAACTAAAGGATTAGAAGCATGGTTAGATGGATACTATCATTCAAATGTAAGAGACGATGAAATTACTATTGATTTAACATTAACAAATCCAGTAGAAGAATGGCCAGAAGACTTATTATATACTAGAATTTCTGGCGTTGATTATGAAACTTCTTATTATTATTTAACTAGAATAGATGAGGTAAATGTTGTATCAGGAAGTAGTGCATGGACAAGTACTAATAGCAAATTATTAAAAGATGCATGTATATCATTTGATGAAAGCACAATGCAATGTGCAGATGACAAACTTAGAATAACTATGCCTGGTGCATCGGGATCATATACATTGTGGTTAAAAGTAAAAGATAATGCAGGAAACGAAAAGATATTCCGTTATTTAAGAGAATATGTAATAGATTCAGTTACTCCTCAAGTTGTAGGGGCGGAGGTAGTTTCTATTACAGATTACAACCGTGAATGTCAAAGTGGAGTAAGTTGCTATTACTACAATAATGACATCAACGAGCATTATGATGGTACGCATTCAACAAAAGATCAATTTGATAGCGATACAACAATGGATGGGGATTTAGTAGTTATTATTATTAGTTTCTCAGAGGCTATTGATAGTGAAACTGCAGAAAACACAGCGATGACATTTGGAGGAATTGCGGCTAAAGGAACAACGTTATCAAAAGAAGTAAGAGGAACAAATATTATTTATACTTATGTTGTACATAAAGATGAAGTAGAGAATCCATCAACAGATTTAAGAAATGCAGATGGAGATAATGGAATTCTTAACTTTACGTATACTTTAACAAGTGTTAAAGATAGAGTTGGAAAAGAAGTGACAAGTGGACAAGTTAAAATTGAAGGAAATACTTATACATCAGTTAATTCTACAACAAGAAATAGTATTTACCAAGCAGCATATGCAGATACAGTAAACCCATATATAACCAATATTAAAATGGATCCAATTTCAGGTAAAGTATACACATTTAATGCTGATGGTTTTGTAGAATATCATTACGATGTAGGAGATACTATTTATATAGATCTAACATTTAGCGAGCCTATTAGAACAGTAGGAGTATTTAAAGTTAACTTTAAAGGAACTAATGTAAAAACAGGAAGCGCTGTATCAGATTCAAAAGTATTCGCATGTAATTCTTCAAGTGAATTTACAACAGTCATTAGATGCATGTATGAAGTCTTAGAAGGTGATTCAATATCTGATTTATTATTAGATGGAACAGTTAATAATGTTACTTATATAGAAGATAAAGCAGGGTCTACTTTAAATGTTATTTATGCTACTACTAATTCTGGAACAGTAGATAGCATAAGTAAAGAACAAACTTACAATTTATATGTAGGCGAAGGCGATTCTAAAAAAGTATTAAAACCAATTATAGATACAATGTCTCCAACAATTGAAATTCATGGACCAACAGATGACTCTGTAAGTTATAATAATCCTGAATATACAATTAAATATATTGATACAAGAAGATATATTTATGTAGAAGAGAGAGAAATAACTCAAGTTGTAGATAGTAAATTTACAATTAATGGCTATGAATATATTATTGATGGAAGCGAGATAAGATTAGTTAATACTACAATATATGGTTCTAATAAAGTTGCAAGTATTGTGGACAATAAATTCAAATTAGAAAATAGAATTATTATTAACATCAAAGATTATGGATTATTAAAAGAATGTAGTGATAATGGTATAACATGGACTTGTGATGAACATTTGGATACTTCGACAATAGACTTCTCTAAAATAAGTTTATTTGTAGATAATGGAGAAGGATATGCACAAACAACATTATCGAGAACGAGTGGTGATATTAGTTTTGTTCCTTACTTAGCAAATTCTGGAGTAACTAAATATGTAGCCAAACTAGATACAGATAGCGATGGCGAACTTGAAGATATAGCAAACGTAGAGTTTACTTGGGTATATGAAAACAACCAATTAGTAATACATATGAACTTCACGAACTTTAATAACAACTATTTAGTTAAGATTACTACTAATGTTGGTTTTGTAACGGATTTGTCAAGCAATGAAAGCGTGGAAAAAACAAGTTCAACATTTATCGTAGATAATGAAATTATTCAAGATCCAAGCGTAGATCCAAGCGAAGACCCATATTCTTGGTACGACTTTACTGGAAATGGTAACAATGC
>JBGVED010000014.1:0-83807 GCA_045119835.1 Bacilli bacterium
GTAGGGAAGACCTACTTTTTTTATAAATAAAAAGATGCCTACTAAATTAATAATAAGCATCATTAATAGCCAATCGGTGATAGATATTAATCTATCACTGGTCTATTATCTAAAGTTAGTGGAAAGCAATTGCTTTATACCTCTTAAGGTCGCACACTAACTAAAAGAAATAGTCTTTGGGCGGTAGTCATTAGCTACCACGATCTATTTCGTAGAATTAATGTTCCGGCCCTTAGCCCTAAGCTATATAAAATAGTTCTTTACCCATGTAAAGTCATCATTAATTCCCAATAGCAATTGTACTAGTTTTTTATTAAAAAGCAATAAAAAAGTAGCAACGTACAGCTATTACTAGCTAATCTTATTTAAAAGACGTTCACTACTTATAATCAGTTTATAACAAAATAACATTATAATCAAGAAAATAACAGTAGGAAATAACAAGTAAATCGCAATCTTGTCAACTTCGCATAATATATCTTATGTTATTTTTTTAACGAAATAAAAACAGATATTAATAACTAATACCTGTCATTATTCATATTAAACTGTTATTCTTACAAATAAAGGCTCAATTTCTTTTAATTTTAAATCTTTTCCTAATTCTATGTAATTCCATTCAAGATTACCCAAATCAAGAATGTTTTGAATTTTAGAGCTTGATTCAGGCATAAATGGATTTAATATATTTGCTAAGTTAGCAATTATATTAGCACAAGTATACATAACCTTATTAAATTCTATTAAATTTTCTTTTGCTAAAACCCATGGCTTACTCTCATCATAATATTTATTAGCATACTCTAACAAGTTTAAAACCAAGTGACTAGCTTCTTTAAATTCATATTCCTCAATTTTTTGACCAATAGATTCATAATAACTTATAACAGTCTTTTTAACTTCTTCATCCATAGTATCTTCTTTAATCTCTTCTAAACCTTTAAATTTAAGTGTTCTATTAACGAAATTACCAAGTTTATTAACTATTTCATTATTATGAATAGTTGCATATAATTTCATACTAAAATCACTATCTTTCTTTTCAGGACCATATCCTAGTAAGAAAAATCTTAATGTATCACTACTTCCCTTACTTACTATATCAGCAGTTTCTTCATAATTACCACTGGATTTAGATATCTTATCTCCATTTAATGTTAAATATTCACTAGAAACTATATCAGTAGGCAATTTATAGTTTTCATTGATAGAAAGAAGTAAAGCTGGGAAGATTATTGTATGGAAATTGATATTATCTTTACCATGTACCATGTATGCTAAATCACAACTATTTTCTTTTAAATAATCATTGAAATTCAAGTTGTTTTCTAAACAATATCTTTTACATGCACTAACATATCCAAGAACTGCTTCAAACCAAACATAAATTCTTTTGTTACTATACCCTTGAAAAGGAACTTCTACTCCCCAATCCAAATTTCTAGTGATAGCTCTATCAATTAATCCCATTTTTAAATACTTTTTAGTTTCATTAACAGCATTAATTCTCCAATGAGATTCATTTTCTTTTAAATATTCTTCTATTTTTTGTTGGAAAGCACTTAATTTAAAGTATAAATTTTTATCTTTTTTTACAGTTAATTTATGACCGCAAATAGCACAACTTCCCTCTTTTAAATCATCAAACGAAGGAACTTCACCGCAATCACAAGCCTCACCTTTAGCAGTTTTACCACATTTTTTACAAACATAAGTAATTTCTCTATCTTCTACAAACTTACCACATGTTTCACAATACAAAGCATCATCTTCTTTTTCATAAATATATCCATTATCATATACTTTTTGAAGTAATTCTTTAACTTCGTTTTTATGAAAATCAGTAGAAGTTCTAGTATATAAAGTATAAGAGAAATTTAGCAAATTAAAAGTTTCTACAAATCCTTCGTGGAATTTACTACTAATAGACTCAGGAGTTATATTTTCCTTTTTAGCTCTTAAAGTAATTGGAGTACCATGACAATCACTACCAGAGACATACATTACATTATCCCCTTTTAATCTATGATATCTAGCCAGTGCATCTCCTGGTAAAAGACCTGCTAAATGTCCAATATGCAACGTACTATTTGCATACGGCCATGCCCCACCAATCCAAACATTTCTTTTTTTACTCATATTAAATAACCTCCTTAATTTCACCTAACATAGACTCACCAATTTGATGTTCTTTTTTGCTTACATTGAAATTCTCTACTATTGTAGCACCAATACAAGCAAATGTCATTTTTTCTTTTAATTCTGTACCTTTTTTTAGCTTTTTATTATAAATAACAAGCGGAACCATCTCTCTGGTATGATCTGTTCCTTTAAATTTAGGATCATTACCATGATCGGCGGTAATCAAAAGTAAATCATCATCTTTTAAATAAGGAAGCATTTCTTTTACTTTATCGTTAGCTTCTTTCAAACAAGTAAAATATCCCTCAGGATTTCTTCTATGTCCATATTCACTATCAAATTCAACTAAATTAACAAAACAAAGCCCTTCAAAATCCTTGTTTTTAACTATTTCAATAGTTTGATTTAAACCATCTAAATTAGATTTGGTTTTGCTAAACTCACTAACACCTTGACCATTGAATATATCATTTATTTTACCTATTGCTACAACATCATACCCTGCCTCTTTCAAGTTATCCATATAAGTAGGAGCAAAAGGACTAGTGGCATAATCATGTCTATTGCTAGTTCTAGAAAAATTATCTTTGTTAGTTCCAACAAAAGGACGCGCAATAATTCTATCTACTTTCCATTCATCTTTTAAAGTAACTTCTCTAGCAATTTCGCACATTTTATATAATTCATCTAAAGGTATTATTTCCTCATTAGCAGCAATTTGAAGAACAGAATCAGCAGAAGTATAAACAATAACTTCACCGGTTTCTAATTGCCTTTCACCTAATTCCTTAATAATTTCAGTACCACTTGCACTTCTATTACCTATTACCTTTCTTCCCCACTTACTTTCTAATTCATCAATAAGTTCTCTAGGAAAACCAGTATCAGTAAAAGTAACTGAAGGCTTAGTAACTAATAATCCCATCATCTCATAATGACCTGTTAAAGTATCTTTACCAGCACTTGCCTCGTTTAATTTACAAATGATGCCTTTGTAATTATCATAATGATATTTTTCATCACTACACATATTTAAAAAACCTAATTCTTTTAAACAATCAAGTTGCGTATAATCACCACTATCAAGCACATTTTTTAAAGTATTGCTATTTACATCATCAAATTTATCGGCATCCTTACCATTACCAATACCCAGTGAATCAAATACAATTAAAAATATTCTTTTAAACATCAATTTCATCCTCCTTAAAACATTTATCATAAGTCTCCATAATTTTACTAATATCTACATGAGTATATATTTCTGTTGTTACAACATTTTCATGCCCCAACATATTTTGTACTGCAATTAAATTAGCATCATTCTCTATTAAATGAGTTGCAAAACTATGCCTAATTGTATGCGGCGATACATTCTTTTTTATCCCTGCCCTTTTAGACAATTCTTTAATAAGCAAAAAAACGTATTGACGCGTCAGTTTTTTACCCTTATACCCTAAAAATAGTAAAGAATCATTTTCTTTAAATTTCAAATTATTTCTAACTTTATTAATATAAGAGCTTAAGCAAGATAAGGCAATATTATTAATTGGAACATATCTTTGCTTATTCCCCTTACCCAAACATTCTACCATTTTTTCTTCAAAATGAACATCTTTAAGCCTAATATTAATTAATTCACTAACTCTAAAGCCACAACCATACAACATTTCTATTAAAGCTCTTTCAAGTATTTCCTCTTCTTTTATTGATCCTATTAGTTTCTCTATTTGTAAATAAGTTAAAAATACAGGTAATTTCATTTCCTTTTTAGGTAAATCAACACATATTAAATCATCTTCCTCAATATACCTGTTTTTATACAAAAAATAATAATAATTTTTTATAGAAACAATCTTTCTTGAAACAGATGAAGATTTAATATTTTTAGAATACAAATATTTCAAATAACCATTAATATCTCCATCTAAATCAAAATTAAAATAATCTTTTAAATCACTAATATAACTATTAACAGAATTTAAAGAAAGACCTTTTTCAACTATTAAATATTGCTTATAAATCTCTAAATATTTATTCATCTCCCTTTACCTCGCTTGCTCTTTTAAATACTTTCTCTCCCATTATCTCATTTAATCTATTAATAATATCATTGGTAGTATCTTTATTAATATCAATATCAAATATATTAAGTTGTCTTATAACCTCACTTTTCTCTTTAATATCATATAAAGTTATACCCAGCAATCTTATTGGTTTTTCATAATAATAATTATTTTCAAACAACTTTAAAACCTTCAAATAAATTTCATCATCATTACAAATAGGCTCGTCAAGTTTAGAGGATCTATTTATATGAGTAAAATCATTAAACTTAATAGTTATAGATACTCCAAAAGCAAGTGAAGTAACAGCACAAATTCTTCTAGAAACTACCTTAGACAATTCCTTTAATTCAAATTTTATCTCTTCCTCATCAGTTAAATCATGATCATAAGTTAATGAATTTCCTATACTTTTAGCATCAACCTCATAATCAATAACCTCACTACTATCGTTGCCATTAGCCCAATTTATAAAGGTGTAAAATCCTTTCCCAAGTAAATTCTTTACAGCATAATTATTTTCGCATCTAGCTAAATCACCAATTGTATTAATACCTAATGCCTCTAATCTAGGAGCGGTCTTTTTTCCTACCCCATACATATCTCCTATTTTAAGAGGCCAAAGAATTTTTTCTATATTTTTTTTTCTTATAATAGTAAATCCCATGGGCTTTTGCATATCGCTTGCCATCTTTGCTAAAAATTTATTAGGCGCTAGTCCTATAGAGCATCCTAAATTCAAAGTCTGCTTAATATATTTCTGCATGCTTTTTAAATAAGTTACAGGATCCTCACAATAACTTTTATAATCACTAAAATCAACATAACATTCATCAATACTAGCAACTTCTACTTTATTACCGCACCATTGCCTAATAATATCAAAAAACTTTTCTGAATATTCATGATACATCTTAAAATCAGAAGGATTAATTATAAGATCAGGACATAATCTTAATGCTTGTGCTACCGGCATCGCACTATGTAATCCTTTCCTTCTAGCCTCATATGAACAAGTAGAAAGTACTCCCCTTCTACCACTTCCTCCAACGGCATGAGCTTTACCAATCAAGCTAGGATTCTTTATTTCTTCAACACTAGCAAAAAAAGCATTTAAATCGATATGAATAATAACCCTTGCCATCAAATCATCTCCACTAATATTATAACAAATATTATTATATTTTTATAAAATAAAATCAATAAACATTATTTTACTTTTTTTCTTTAACTAATTAAAATAAACGAAATAATGTGGCTTATTTCATAAAAAAAGCGCAACAAATTGTTGCACTCCCTCTATATTAAATTGCTCTTATAAAGTAATTTTCATTTTGTTGATTCCTATGTTCCAATTTAAGCCTATCTGCAATCATAGATATAAATTCAGAATTAGTTGGTTTTGCCTTATACGCATTTATCGTATATCCAAAAATATCATCAATAGAATCAACGTTACCTCTATTCCATGCGACTTCAATAGCATGTCTTATTGCTCTTTCAACCCTTGAAGATGTAGTAGAATATTTCCTAGCAATAAGAGGATATAATTCCTTAGTTATTCTACCTTGCAAATCAGCAGAATAATACATTTCCTCAATCCCTGTTCTTAAATAATTATAACCTTTTATGTGAGCTGGAATACCTACTTCATGCAAAATATGAGTTATATCATTTATTAATTTGTTTTTTTCTAAATCTTCTTTGCATTCATTAGGCTGATTATTAATTATAAGAGAATATTTACTCTTATTGTCATTTCTCATCAAACTCTTAATTTTACCTATTAATGAATCCATATTATAAGGTTTCATAACCAACAACTCAACACCATATTCATTTAAAAAATCAAGCAAGCAATCATTAATTAATCCTGCAGTAACAATAATTTTCTTTACCGAGCTACGACAATTTCTTTTAATATATCTTATTACTTCAAATCCATCTAATGTCGGTAATACTGAATCTAGTACTAAAACATCAATACTATTGTAAATAGATATCTTTTCCAAACATTGTTTACCATCATTAACAATATCTATTAAATCAATACTATCCTCTTCTTTTAATTTTTCTTTTATTTCTTCTTGTAGCGTTAAACTTGGTTCGGCAATAAGAAGACTAATTTCTTTCATTTATTTTTTCTCTCCTTTTTATTATAAATACTAGAAAATTATATGTTTTATAACAAATTTTTACAAATAAACAAAATTCAAATATTATAAAATTTATCAATTCTTTTTACAATCGACAAAAAAAGACACTTAAAACAACCAAACAAATAAATTATAAAATTTTTTGTCTTTTTTTGTCAAAGAATACATATTATTTATAATTTTTTTATAAAAAAAAGACTTTACTAAGCCTTATTTTCTTCTACATTTTCAATATTTTTATTTAATATAAACTTCTCGTTAATAAAAGCATTTAAATTCAATAAACCTATAATAAATATAAATATCAAATATATGTAAATATTGAACTCTAACGAAATGTATTTCATATGTTCTATATAATTGTTAGATGTAACTATTCTTCCATAACCATAAACATAATTTAAACATACTATTGCAAACACTAACAATAACTCTAAAAAAGCAATAAATAATATTTGATAGGCTTTTTTAGTATCAAATGCTTTTAATCCCATAAATAACGTAATAATAGCAGCACCAATCCCCACAAACATCTGTCCTATAATTAAATAATCTATGCCCTTACTAGATTTAGCAATTAAACTAATATATACACTACTTCCAATAAGTACAAATAAAACAATACTTAAAACTAAAAACAATATCTTTTTACTTTTCATACTCTCACTCCATACAACTATTCTAACACATCATTATAATAATGGCTAAAATTTTGGTTTATTTTTTATTAAGTATATAACGATAAATCATTCCAATCATTAACACCAGAAAAAAGCCACTCAAAAGCCCTCATTCTCTCAATTACTATTCCTATATTTAATTGATTAAAATTACTAGAACCATCACAATCCTCATAAGCACAAATATGATGATATACATAGTATAAATTATACGTCTTTAAAATATCGTCTAAATTTCTTAAATTACAAGTATTTACAAAAGAATCAAAACTAGCACATTTAGCAACAAATCCCAACAATTCATTTATATTAGAATAAACATTAGCCGGTTCTATATTATCTTTTAATCCTAAAACCCACGCTAGCACGGCCAAACATTCGCATTGAGAAGTCAATATAAAACATTCTTCTTTATTTAATTCGCCATAAAAAGCTCGTTTTTCAATTTTAAACAAACTATCCCTAACTACATACACATCAAGCAAAACATCAAAAAAATCAATTGATTTGTCAACTTCTTCAATATTATTAAGAAAATCCATTGCAACCTGTATAGAAAGCAAATTAGAAATATACCTCTTACAAATTTCATTAATACTTTTAAACTTAGTCTCATTAAAATTATATGGATAATTAATTTTATAATCCAACACATTTAAATCTATTTTGTATAAAGCTCCTCTTTTTCTTATTTCTTTACCTTTGTATATACTCACTATTCCTCTATCCTTTTATAACAAATTCAATATATTTATTGTAATCTATTGGATGACACTCAACTTCAATATAAATTCCATCTTCTTTTTCTTCTTTAAAATTAATAAACGAATTCAAGTTTAACTCATAAATTATATTAGCCTTCTCATAAGGAATAAACATTTTACATTCAATTAAATCACTAAAAACACTATTTAAAATCATTACAAGCAATTCATCAATACCTTCTTTATTTTTGCTAGATACAAAAACCTCATTATCTTTTAACTCAATAATATTATTTGTAGGTAAATCAATTTTACTATAAACATTTATAATTTTTTTGTTTTCTCCTTTTAAAATATCAGCTAATGTTTCTTCACTAACTGCCTTTTCTCTTAAATAATTTGGACTTGTTATATCAATAACATTTAATAATAAATCGGCATTCTTAACCTCATCTAACGTAGATTTAAACGCTTTTATTAAATGATGCGGTAAAGAAGAAACAAAACCTACTGTATCAGATAAAATAAAACTTTTCCCATAAGCATTTATTTTTCTGCTAGATGTATCCAACGTTGCAAATAACATATCTTTTTCAAAAACAGTTTTTTCTTCATTTTCACCAAACAAATTAAGCAAGCAATTCATCAAACTAGATTTCCCTGCATTAGTATAGCCAACTAAAGCAACTTTAGGAGTTCTGCTACTTTTTCTAAGTTTACTAGTTAATTCTTTTTGTTTTTCTATTTCAATAAGTTCCTTCTTCAAACAATTAATTTGATAATCTATCTTTCTTTTATCTAATTCAAGAAACTTCTCTCCCACACCTTTATTTTTACCGCCTCTTTGCCTATCTAAGTTACTCTTAATTCCAATAAGCTTAGGACGCATATACTCAAGACTAGCCAATTCAACTTGAATTTTAGCCTCTTTACTCTTAGCCCTTCTAGCAAATATTTCCAAAATCAACATAGTCCTATCAATTACTCTTACACCAAATTCATCTTCTAAATTCTTATGCTGTAAGGCTGTAAGTTCATTATTAAAAATAACCAAATCAATTTCTTTATGTTCTTTTAAATAACTTTTTATCTCTTTAACTTTACCACTTCCAATATAAAAATTAGAAGTAACATCCTTAACGTTTTGAGATATAGAATTAATTACCTCTAAATTAAGAGCATCAGCTAAAGAAGCTAATTCAATCATAGAATTTAAAAAATCATTATCATCATTAACATTAGCACCAACAAGTAAAACTTTTTCATTATCATTCATATATTATCCCTCTTTAAAAGTATACATTATTTGTAAGCATTAAAAAATAATTATAAAAGAAAAAAGCTCAATGAGCCTCATTCTTTACAAATAGATTCTTACAAACAAATTCTTCAGCTCGCTCTATTATTATATGCAACCAACAAAAAGTAAAACAAAAAATGACCTTTCGGCCATTTTATAAATTAATCTCTTCTTTTGTTCTTACGAGCTTCTAGTGATTTTAACTTACGTTTTACACCAGGCTTAACATAGAATTCGCGCTTCTTCACTGCAGCAAGAGTACCTGCCTTGGATACTGATCTTTTAAAACGACGTAATGCATCGTCCAAATTTTCATTATCGCGTACTGCTATTTTTGGCATCTGTTTCCCTCCCTCTGAAGCAAATTAGCTAACCCATTTATGATTATATAGAACTAGAATAAGAAAATCAATAAAAATTAATTATTTTGATAAAAAAAGTCATTAATTTTCTTCGTTTTTTGCTTCTATTCCTTCTTTAACAATATTAATGCCACTTGAAGTTCCTATTCTATCTGCTCCTGCTAAAATAAATTCTTGAACTTGAGCTAAAGTTTTAATTCCTCCACTAGCCTTAATCTTTAGTTTATCTTTACAAACTTCCTTCATCATTCTAACATCTTCTACGTTCGCTCCACTAGTGCCATAACCAGTAGATGTCTTAACAAAGTCAACACCACATTCATAAACTAATTGACATGCTCTTAAAATTTCTTCTTTTGTTAAATAACATGTTTCAATAATAACTTTCACTAAAGCTTTTTTATTGCATAAATCAACTATTTTAGCTAACTCTTTACCAACATAATTATATTTCTTATCTTTAAATTTAGAAATATTAAAAACTACATCAATTTCATCAGCACCTTCACTAATAGCTTTTTTAGCCTCTAATAATTTAACTTTAGTATTATTAGCCCCCAAAGGAAATCCTATAACAGTACAAACTTTAACATTACTGCCCTTCAGACATTTTTTAGCATATTTAACAAAACATGGATTAATACAAACACTAAAGAACTCATATTCCTTCGCTTCTTTACAAAGCTTTTTAATATCCTTCTCCACAGCATCAGCCTTTAGTAAAGTATGATCTATATAATTAGCATAATTCATCTACAATCTCCCCTTCCATTTCATAATCATTGTCTTTTTCTACTAATTTAGTTAACCTTACAGTTTTCATTTTATTGATATAATTAGAATTTCCTATACAATTTACTTTAATATAGTTTGACGTATACCCAGACAACACCTTACAATCATTATCGTAGATTTCAAACAAAACGTCAATTTTCTCATCAATAAATTTACTATAATATTCTTTACCCATTTCTTTAGACAACTTTATTAATTCATTAACTCTTTTTTTCTTAATATTACCATTTATTTGATTTGGTAATTTGGATGCTACTGTTCCCTCTCTACTAGAAAAGGGAAATACATGTATTTTTGTAAAACCAATTTTTTTTATGTTTTCACAAGTTGTTTTAAAATCTTCATCACTCTCTCCAGGAAATCCCACAATAACATCTGTAGTTAAACTGCAATCTTTAAAATTTTTCTTTAACACTTCGCACCTTTCTACAAACTCGCTAATATTATATTTCCTATTCATTCTTTTTAAAGTATCATCACATCCTGATTGTAAAGGTACATGGAAATGATTCACAAACATTTTATTGCTCTTCATAATAGAGATTATTTTATCATTTAATTCATTTATTTCAATCGAAGAAATTCTAATTCTCTCTATTTTCACATTATTAGAAATATCTTTAAGTAAATCTTCGAATTTGTAATTTTTTAAATCGCAGCCATATTTACCAGTATGAATACCCGTTAATATTAATTCTTTATATCCTTTTTTTGCCAAATTATTAGCTTCATTTATAATTAAATTTTTATCCTTAGACTTAATAGGTCCTCTAGTATAAGGAATAATACAATAACTACAATAATTATCACAACCATCTTGAATTTTTAAATATGCTCTAGTA
Source organism: Bacilli bacterium (assembly GCA_045119835.1). GTDB lineage: Bacteria > Bacillota_I > Bacilli_A > RFN20 > DUOF01 > CALVUJ01. The sequence goes on from JBGVED010000014.1 coordinate 11,048, forward strand.
TTGGAATAATAATCAATAACATTTAAATCTTCAAATTTATTAAAAGAAGAACTATTTTCTACTAAAACTATTTGTTCTTTATTCAATAAATAAGCATCAACTAATTCTAATAATTTATTACGATACCTAGTTCCTATAACGATATTAACTCCCTCAATTTTTTTTACTTCCTCAGCTTTAACTTGACTATAACATCCCATAACGCACATTACTGCATTCTTATTTTCTTTTATTTCATGTCTAATTTTTTGTCTAGACTTGCTATCGCTAGTAGAAGTAACACTACAAGTATTAATAATTATTACATCTGGCTCATTATCGCTTCTTTCATAACCATTATTTTCAAAAACATTAGCTATAGCCTCAGATTCATAAGAATTAACTTTACATCCTAAAGTAACTATTTTAAATTTTTTCACAAACATCACCACACTCATACATATAACTAATAACGCTCATTAAAAACAAAGGAGCCGTTTCACTTCTTAAAATTCTCTTACCTAATGATATAACTTCAAATCCATTATCTATTAAATAATCAACTTCCCTTTGCTCAAAACCACCTTCAGGCCCTACTACTAAAGTAATACTATCTGCTTTTTGACTTAACAATCCAAATAGTTTATTACACCCTTCATCACTAACATCTTCATAAGCAATTAAATTCAATTTAGACTTATAATTTAAAATAGTATCTTCATCACAAATCTTTTCAACCTTGACGCATTTATTTCTCTTTGATTGTTCACTAGCTTCCTTAGCAATCTTATTCCAACGCTCCAATTTTTTTCCTTCTTTATCTTTAGAAATAACACTAACACTTCTACTAGCAGCATATGGAACTATTGTACTAACACCTAATTCAGTAGCTTTTTGAACAACAAATTCAAATTTGTCACCTTTAGGAAGCCCATATATTAAAGTAACATTACATTTAAGTTCATTATTAATAAACGTTTCCCTTTTACATTCAATATTAATCTTACCATTATCAAACTTAACAAAACATTCATAAACAATTTCATTAAAAACGACGTACACTATATCATTATTTTTCATACGCATTACTCTCTCAATATGAAATAAATCTTGATCATCTAATACAAATCTATTATTAATTTTATCTTTAGCAAAATACTGTTGCATTCCCATCACCACTTATATATTAACACAACTAAACAATATTTTAAATTTATACCTAACATTTACATTGCTTTTTTAATTTATCTACTATTATATCAACAGACGAATCTAACATTTTATCTGTACACCTCTTCAAAAATACTATAAAATCAAGTAACTGATAACCGTTAAAATTAACACAAAAATTCTTTATACTCTTCTTTACATTCTCCCTGTCCATAAATAAATTAATTATCATTTCATTTTCAACTTTCCTCAAATAATAAAATTCATTTAAAACTACAGCTTTAAAAACATCTTTAGATAATTTTTTAAAAAAAAGATCTTTATCTAAATCAAGATCATCCCCAAAACAAAAATCAATATATTTATCTATTAATCGTATGCATTCTCGTAAATTATTATCAATAAAATTAACATATGCAAATTTTAACTCTAATCCATTCATAAATTTTCCTCCAACTACATACAAACATATATTATCATATTTACTAAATTTCCAATAAAAAAAGAGCTCTTTTAGAGCCCTTTTACCCTTAATATCTATGTTTATTATAAAGATAATAAGTAAACTGCAGTATTAGCAATAGCTATCATAGTGAACAAGAATGTATTGAAGAATGCACTTGTCCAAACATTATTTGTCTTTTCAGCAAACTTCTTAGCAAAAATTGCAGCGATTGCTAAAGAAGGTACAAGACCAAATAATAAGATTCCCTCAAGAGCTAAATTTGGAACAGCAGCAGTTCCAGTTAAGAACAATTTACCATATTGAAGTCCTAGGAATAATACTAAACCACCAATATTTAATAATAATGCATAAACGTAACCTTTCCATCCTTTAACATCTTTTGTGTTTGCAGCAACAACAATACTGTTAATGAAATAGTAAATGAAATAAACTGGAACATATTTCAAGAAAGTTACGAAATGATGCCATTTAAATGATTTAACTGCATATACCCATAATCTGAAGTCAGTATTGAATATCCATCCAATTAAGAATACAACTAAATATAATCCTACAAATAAAATTATAGAAATTAATAAAGCCATTGCAACTTGAACAAAACTAGCTTTCAATCCATAACTAGCAATTGTAGCGCCTTCTCTTTTCTTTGCAGCGTAATGTACAATAGTAAGTACAAGAACAGAGATAGCAGCACTAATAATAGCCCAATAAGCGATAGTATTAGCTGTTGGAGCATTAAAGAAATAGCCAGTTGATAGTGAATTAACTACTTCTGTAGCAACAAATCTTAAAAGCAATGCAGCAGCACCAATAACAACTGCACCTTTAGTAATACCAGTTGCAACATTGCGTGCTTTTTCTTCATTTTCATCGCCTTTAACCATTCTTACAGCAGCATAAATCAACCAAGCAGCAACTGCAGCAAGAATACAAATACGAATTACGTATTCAGCTAAATCAACAAATGGAGTAAGTCCTGTTTTATAAATGAATTGTGGGAAGAACCAAGCAGGAATTATTGATGTAAATAATGCTACAAGAACTAAACCTACTTTCTTTCCTTTTTCTTTAACAACAGCAACCTCTTGTGTTTTTAAAGTTTCTTCTGTAGTTTCTTCAACTACTTCTTCTTTAACTTTTTCCTCTTCTTCAGTTTTAACTTTAGCAAAGAAAGGTACTTTTAATAATAAACTTAATGCAGGTACTACAGCAGCCATTAAAGCTATTAATGCAACACATTCAAAAGCTTCTTTTAACCACCAAGTTTGAATACCTTTATCAGTTGTTTCAAAAGTATCACTTAATCCACTAGCTTCTAATTGATATGCAAAAGCACTTGCATAAAAATCTATCATATAAGAAGTTGTTTCAGTAGAGAAATGGTTCCAAGGGTGAGTTTCATTAGGAGTATAAATTACTCTTTGTCCACCAGCATAATCATAAATTTTACCAGCTTCATACTCTTCACCTTCACCTAAATTAGTACCATTACCTAAAAATTGTTTACCTTGATCAGTTTCGATGTAATTTTTATAAGTAACTGTTTTTCCAGTTGATGAATCACTAGGATTTCCAAAGAATTCATCATAATGACCAATAATCATACCAGATGATCTTGAACCATATAATCCGATAATTGAAGCACTACTATATCTATAGTCAGCACCAACAGTTAAACTAACAGCAATTTTACGGTGACCTTGAGTAGCCATAGCCATTGTATCATACATAACTGCTAATTCTGTAGAATAAGCACCCATTGAGTGACCACTTATACCAATCATACCATTACCATTAGCATCTTTTAATGTGTAATCTTGTTCATAAACATATTTAACAGCATCCCACATTGATTGCATAAAGAAACTAAATGCACCAGGAGTTTCCCAAGTAGAACCACCATGATCATACATATCAAAAGCAAGAACTATATATCCTCTTTTTGACATTTCAATAGCAGGAGCATCTTGCATCTCCTTAGAATTTAAATATCCATGAGTTAAAACTATTACTGGACATGGATTATCCGCATCACACCCTTTAGGTGTATAAAGTAAACCTTCAATGTTACCATTATTTGTTTCAGTATCAAAATTAATTTTCTCAACTTTAACTGAATACATTGAAGTATTTGCCATATTAGCAAACAAACTAAAAACTAATACTACAACCATACAAAAACCAAGAGTCCATAATGGTTGTTTGAAAATTTTTCTTAGTATTTCCTTCATTTTTTTCATCCTTTCTTTTTTTTGTTTTTAACTTTAATAATATATATTTCGAAACTAAATACAAGCAAATTTACTACTAAAAACTTCTAATAAATTCCTCCTTTTACTATATTTCCCAAAAAGAATAAGTTTAAAACTTCTATTCACCAACCTTTCTTCACTATTCTTTTTCTTCAATAATCAAACTTTAAAACGTCATCTACATTTTCATTATATAAAAAGACTTTTTAAATAACAATAAAATGAAACAAAAATGAAACAAAAAAAGGCGCTTTATAGCACCTTTTAGTCATTTTTTATAAAATTTAGCATATATTAATAAACTAATATATTATTTGCTATTCTTTTCAAGCAATATTTTCTTTCTTTTAGCTCTTTTTTCCTTATTAATCTTATTAAGCTCTTCAACATTCTTTTCAATCTCTGAAACCCTAGATTCATAAGTTTTAATTTTCTTTTTGCATTTATCAATGGTTTGCTTCCACAAAACCTGATTCTTCTTAATTTCTTTAATTTCTTTTTTGTTTGCATCGACATTAACTTTATTTTTAATTTCTTGATTTAACATAAATATTGTACCAGCGCTTTTTTCGATATTACTGTTACAAATCTTAATCTTACTTTCCATTTCTTTAATTCTTGCTTCAACAACATATTTCTTATCACGAATTTTCTTAACCATCTTAGACTCTTGAGCAATAATTTCTTTTTCTTTATTTATTCTTGCTCTTCTCATCATTTCTTTACGTGATTCAGATTTTTGCTTCAATAAATCATCAATCTCTTGTTGTTTCAAACGAATATATTCTTGTTTTTCCTTCTCTATTTCCCTAAGTTCTAATTCCCTCTGCCTATTTTTTTCTTTAGTAATAGCAAGTTGTTGTTTTAAATATTCTTTTTCTTGAATAAGCATTTCAAGAGTTTTTTCTTTATCTTTACCAAAAATATATGGATCTTCTTGATTCTCTATCTCTACTGTTTCATTATTATCCATAACCTTCTTTATTTTTCTTATTTTACTCTTCCTTATAATAAGATTAACAGATTTTTTCAAAGCTTCATTATACTTTTCATTATCTTTTTGACAAGCATCTACAGCAGCATACATATACATCATTGCTTTATTCATCTTTCTTCTATACTTATCATTTAATTCGATAGGAATTTGCTCAACCCTAAAATCAAGAACCATTCCCTCATAATTACTAATATAATTCCATAAATGATAACAAATATTGTAGTTTGGTTCTTTTGTGATAATATTAGTTCTTTTTATCGCACCAACAATTGGCCTACAATCAGCTAAAGTTCTCATAAATTGACTACTATAAACCCTACCTAAAGTCCTTTTAATCCATGAAACCCTACGTAAAATTTCATCCATTTTCATAATATCATCTTTATTAAAGTTGTCCGTTACAACATCAAATTTCATTTCAAAATCAACTCTTGAATTCTTGACATTAAAACTTGTTTTATTTTTTAAAGAAGTAAGGGAAGAAAAATCAACATCATCTAAAAATTCACTAAACCTTCTATCAAAAAAAGTTACTAAATTCATAATCAAAGACTTAACAAAAATATTTTCATATAAAGCAATATTATCATCTGACAAGCCAGTAAGAATACGGGTAGGAACAACCATACCTTCCTCATCTACTCTGCTTATTAAATGAGAATGACTAGATAAATGCTTTATTGAGGCAGTACCTGTTTTTTTTGCAAGCTCAACGGGTATAATTTCAAAATCAGTCTTTAAAAATTGTTTTGGTGCTCTAGTAATAATATCTAGAGCAACCAAGCCATCTTCAATTTTCTTTAAACACTCTTCATCACATTCCCTAATAACAACTTTAGTAATATGATCAACTTTTATATTTGCTTTATTAAACCCATTACTAAATATAGCATAAAAAGCATCATCTCTACCTAAATTATCATGTCTTCGGCTAAGTTTATCCCAAAATTTCTTAATAATATCAATAGACATATCCTTAACCTCCTATCATTATACTTGTTTCAATAATTCATTAATATATTCAATAGAATCTACAAAAACACCCTTACCAAATTCTTTATCAAGAACAGTAAGCAATCCTTTTAATTCATTTTTAATAAATGAAATATTTAAAGCCTCTAACTTATGCAAAATTTTTCTAGTAAGTAAGTGGTCAACTGCTTCATATTCTTCACCACCACATCCCATATAACATGGAACAAATCTTTTTATTTGTTTCATAATACGGTTACCAAAAGAAATTTTAAAGTTAGTAATCATATATTTATCTACGTTAGCTAATTTTTGAAGTGTTTCCTCACTAATTGAATACTTAGTACATGCATCTTCAAATAATTTTTCAAAATATTCACTAGTCATTGTTATACTATCTGCATCAAACTCTGGCTCGAATGCAACAGTCTTTTTATTTAATGACATTGACATAGCACGGTCATAAACTTTATCAGTAATAAGGAAAGTAGAGTCATCATTATTAGCTGTACCTAAAAACCAAACATTTTTAGGAATCATAAATTTACCATGATCCAGTAGAATTGGGTCTCCCTCCATATTAGTATTAATAATTTCAATAATCCATTCATCACGGTTAGGCATTTCCATGATAGACAAGAAATCTGCAAAATAATACTCAATACGTGCCAAGTTCATTTCATCTAGAACCAAAATCATAGGTTCTTTATGTTTAGCACATGTATACAACTCTTCAAGGAATGCTGATTCATTAAATCTCTTTGTAAACTCATTTAAATACCCAATAAGTTCGGATCTATCCTTCCATGATGGTTGAACTGCGACGATAGGAGATCTACTCTTAAAGAATTTACCAAAAGCATAAGGAAGAGATGTTTTACCTGTACCTGAAATACCCTCAAGAATAGCAAAGTGAGTAGTACCCATACCAGCAAAGAATAATGCTAAAGTTCTAAAACTATAAAACAATTTAAGTTTACCAGCAGCAAAGTTTCTAAAACGCTTTACTAATTGTTCTAAAGTCATAGTTCTCTCTTCTTCACTCATCTCTGGAAACTGATAATTACGATAATCAAAATCAATTGTAATAAGTTTAGGGAATCTAGCCTTTTCAAGTATTTCTTTAGGTAGTCTTTCTTTTCCATCGTTTTCCTCATCTACTACTTCAACTACATCAGATTCTTCAACATTTTCACTATCTTCAATATTTTCCTCTACAACAGGATTAACAGGAATAGGATATCCATTAGCATCAAACAAAAATCTACCTTTTTTATCAACTTTAAACTCTACAAGAGGAATAGGTTTGCCATTTTCATCTAATATATTCTCACCATTTTCATCTTTTTTGTATTCAAGTTCAATCTCAGGAAATCCATTTTTACCAAATTTAGGACGACCTTTTTTATCAACTTTAAATTTAAATCCAACCAATTTGTTATCTTCTGGATTATTAATAGACTCTTCAGCTCTTTTTCTTGCATTTTCAAGATTTTTCAAATCCTCTTTGGTTGGAGCATAACCAAGTTCAGCAACTTTTAAAGACAATAGTTGACTTCTTTCATCCATCAAATCTATCACTCTATTATTTAATGTTTCTATTTCTCTTAATAAAACAATCTTATCTTTAACTTTTCTTCTAGCAATATAACTTCTTTTTGTCAATCTAACAATACCATAAACAATACCTGCAATTATAGCAAGAAGAAGCAATATAGAAATAACAAAAAATACCCACCCCAAAAAATCAAAATCTTGTGAGTACATGTCAAAAACTGACTTATAGTAAGAAAAATTACTTATAATTGCTCTCCACACAGCCACCAAAAAATCCCATATCAAACCAAAAAACGCACCTACATCTTCAAAAAAGACTTTGACTAATCTTCCTAAATACTTTCCAAAAGCTGACATTTATACTTCCCCTCTCTTTTTTAAAACTTCTTTTACAAAATCATATATAATCAAACCACATATAAGACTAGTAGGAATAACAACCAATAAAATATATCCCAAAACGGTACTAGCAAAATTTACTATATGACCTATAAGTGGCACTCTAAACCCTTTATATATACCAATAATTTGTTTAATTTCAATGTAATCATTATCTTGATAATTGTTGTTTACACCCTTAGTAAAATACCTATAACTATCGCCATCTTTTACCTTTTTTACAATTTCATGAGTAATAATACTACCATCTTCAATCATAAAACTAACTATATCCTTCTCATTACATTCCCCATTAATCCTATAAACTGCTATCAAATCTCCATTTTTTATAACAGGATGCATACTTTTACCTTCTACCGCTAACAAGGAATAATTTCCAATCTTTGTAACTCCACTATTTTTAGAAAAAAAGCAAAAAGATATAAAAACAAGAAATATAGCAACAACAACGCCAAACAAACAATTAAAAATAAAATTATTTTTTCTCATATTATCCCTCTAATCGCTAATCATTAACACCACCACTCTCTACATTAACAGCAAGAAATCTAAGGTTAATTCTTAATATAGCATTGAAAATATCTATATCGCAATTAACATCTTCACTCTCTAACCAAATATAAATATCCATTTTACTAACTTTATTAGCTGTAGTTTCTAGCAAAACAACATCATCTTCTACTCCACCTGTATCTCCTAATTCAGTAAAAGTATTATACGTTAAACCACTAACATAGGATTCATCAGTTTTTTCGCTAAATGAATAAACATTAGCAGTAAGTGGCGTATAACTTATCTCAATACCAGAACCAGTAGGAATCTCTCGTGTTGAATATGACAAGAAACCTATTCTAAGTGATTCAACCATTTTTTTTATATCATCTTGAGTAAAAATTCCATTTTCAACTTCAATCGTATCAATTACAGTACCAGAAGTAGATCCTGCTAAATATATATCCATATCATTGCTACCAGAAAAATACAAAGTAAACTTAAGATAATTATTTACATTAGCTGGATTTTCGCCTTCTAATAGAGAAATACTATTTTCCATAACTTGTCCTTTTACCGGCTTTAAAACAACACTGCTAGATGAAGGAACTAATTCAGAAAATGAAATATTATCTTTAAATGTACCTGGATTGCCAGTTGTAGAAATCATCATATTTTCTTGTGTAGCAACACTAAATTGCAAATTATCAACTTTAGGATTATATTGTTTACTAAACCCCGCATATGTAACACTAGATAAGGCAACCAATGAAACAACACTCAAAACAAATAAAAAAAATAATTTTCTTTTCATACTTTCACCCCTTATACAATGCCCAAAACACTAAATGACATAGAAAGGGTAATAGATCCACCAATCTTGTCATTTGTACAATCAACATCATCTGTGTCTACCCAAATTACAATAGTATACTTAGTATAAGCATCAGGCTCAAAATCAGTAATTGTCTCAGTAACTATATATTTATCACTTTCAAAAGCTTTAGTTCCGTTTTCTGCCTCACCAGTACTAGAATTTTTCTTTGCATATGTAGCCAAACTATCATTAGTATATAATCTAACCCTTATAGCTTCATCCAAATGATTACTTGTATTTTCTATTTCAAACTTCATAGTATAATCAAGCTTTTCAATTCCACTATTAAACAAATAAAAAGTATATGCAATATAATTAGTACCACTACTATCACCATCAATTAAATCGGAATATTTAGGTAAATTATCTTCCTTAATATCCCAAGCATTATTAATAGCAGGTCCATATAATTTTCCTTTTGGATCATTTAAAGATTTTGACTCTGATAAAGACAAACACTTTGTAGCACTAGATCTATCTACAAAAATTGTTAAGTTACCACTACGACTAGTAGTAATACCAATTATTATTAAAAAAAACAAACAGCAAATAATAACAGATAGTAAAATAGGTCGTATCTTTTTCCAATAATAACGTTTACTCACCTACTACACCTCCATTATACTCATATAATATCAATATACTTTTTATATAAAAAATAATCAATAACTACGCCCTTCTTTTTTAAAAAAGTAGGTCTTTTTTGTCGAAAAAGCACCTAATAAATGAATATACAAATACAATTATTGGAAGCTGTAATAAAAACCCATAATTATTAAAAATATTTATCTAATAATTTAATAAAACAAAAAGAAGGTTACCCTTCTTTCTACTACTAATTAGACAGTTCAACAATAATTTGATTAAACATATTATAATTATAAATATATTCAATATATTTTAATTTTTTCAAAATAATTTCACTAGCAACTCTAACTTTCTCCAACTCTTCTTCATAATTATCTAACTCTGTATAAATTAAATCATAACCATTAATGGTATAAATTTTATCATTGAAAATACCACCTTGCAATGAAAAGAAAATATTATTAGCATCATAGTTTTCTTCAAAAAACACTGAAGTTGCTAAATATAAATTAGAATTAAAATCATATCCAAATAAATCTAATAAAGTTGGAACTATATTGTAAGTTGAGACAAATTTCTCAATATGAGCACTTTCACTACTTAGAATACCATTTTTCTCTTTGTATGCATTCGTTAAATCCTTATCGCAAATAATAAGCGGAGTTCTAAAAATATAAGGCTTGTAGTATTCACCACCTACTGAATTATAAATTAAATAGCTAATCTCGTCATAATAAGCATTATGATCGCCATACAAAACAATTACGGTTTCATCTCTTAACCCCTTGTTTTCTAGTTCTTCAAGAAGCATACCTATCGCAGCATCTAAATCCATAGCCATCGCCTTATAATATATAAAACTATCTTCTGCATCACTACCCTCTAAAGGATTAACCCATAAGCCATTATCTAAAGCATAATTAATTTTTTGATAATAACCCTTATTTTTTAACTTTTTGATATTCTTATCACTATCATTATATGGCCCGTGAGTAGACAAAGTAGTAAAGAAACTATAAAACTTTGACTCGCCTTCAGGAACCATATAATGTAACGCTCTTTCCATTGTCTCTGAATCAATAGAAAAATCTCCCCAACTATACAACTTTTCATCTGCATATAACTCCTCAAAGAAATAACTTCTATCAAAGCCTAGTTGAGGCATTAATTGACCTCTTTTATAATATTTATGAGTATTAGGATGAACATATGTTTTAATATAATCATCTCCCAAATATTTTAAAATTGAATTACTAAATCCATAATCAACATCATTAAGATCTAAAGTATTAGTAATAGGATAACTTCCTGTTATACCTAACATTTCAGAAACATTAGTTTTATTTTTTGAATAATGATTAGAAAAAGTAACATTGTTTTTTGCCAAATTATAAATATTTGGGGTCAAATATTCATCAACAGCAAACCATTGAAAAGATTCCATCATAATCATAACGACATTTTTATCTTCCAACAAACCAAAATACTCACTGCGATTGTATTGACCTTTACTCAAATAACTATTAACTTCAGAAACAATTTCAGGACTAGCCTTAGATTCAGAAAAGAATATTTTTTGAGCTTCTTTTGTATAAAAGCCCCATGTTCCAAAATTTTTTAATCCCTCAACCTTTAAATTAAGTGAAGACCATAAATAACTATCACTAAACACATCATTTGCATCTTGACTTTTAATAGAAGCAACTTGAAATGCATAAGTAGAAGTAAACACAACCAATATACAAGAAATCCAAATTAATTTTCTCTTTAAATATTCCCAATAATTTCTAGAATCTTCTATTTTAGTTAGAATCTCTTTTTTAATAAGAAAAACATTTAATAATATATATCCAACAAAAATACCTACAAACAATAAAATTCTTCCAATATTGAAAAAATCAAATTCAAAAACCCTAATAGCCTCTCCAAACAACTTAAAATATAAAACAGAAAACACATCACCACAATTATCATACATAATACAATTACCTAAATTCAAAATACACTGTATACCCAAAACAATACTCAAATATATTAACGAACCCTTATTGGATGGTATAAAAAATATAATACTACCCAAAAGTGTCATCGTACAAATATTAAATAAAACATATTTAGGTATTAATCCAACTTTTATATAAAAAAACATAGCGACTTCCAAAATTAACGAAAACACTAAAAATATACCTATCATTAAAAATTTATTACGTAAACTTTTTTGCATACAAAAACCAACTCCACAACGACAATTATAATAACACAATATAATTAAAAATAAAACTATTAACCAAAAACATTACATTAAATTGTTATTTTTCAAAATTTTTTCTATATTAGAAATTTTATTCAAAACCATTATAAAATCATTATTATTTTTATTATTCGTTCTATTTTCGTTTTTAAATTGTAGAAGAAACCCTTGCTGTGCAGCAATTAAAAATGTATTACTCGCAATGGTAGAAAATATACTACCAATAACAGTTCTCTCTTGTATAGTAAAAGATTCAGCTAATATAAGTGAAATTGCATATGTAAGCAAAGGCAACTCATATTCTTTAAAATTCAATAACCAAGAACAAAAATTCCTCACATTCTGTTGATCGAAATCATTTAAAAATTCATCTCCTGCAAAATCCATCTCTGGGTTCATAAAATCACCATATACAAATATATGATTAAAACAAATGAAAAATTATAAAAAAAACTTCATTGCTATATAACAATGAAGCCTTATATATTATTTAATAGAAAAAGCTTTTTTGAATTTTTCAAATATAGTATCACCTTGTTTAGATTCCAAAGTTTGTAATTTTTTATATAATTCCTTTTCCTCTTTAGATAATTTAGAAGGAACTTTTATATCCAAAATAACATACTCATCACCAATATTTGAACTTCTTAAATCTTTAATTCCTTTTCCTTTAATTCTAAGTTTTTGACCGTTTTGAATACCAGAGGGAATCTCAACCTTAACATCGCCATGAATAGTAGGAACTTCAATCTTACATCCAAGCGCTGCATCAACATAAGAAATTGGAACATTTACATAAACATCATTGTTTTGTCGTTGGAAATGCTTATGTTTAGAAACAATAATTTCTACATATAAATCTCCATTAGGTCCTCCATTGATACCTTTTTCACCTTTTCCAGTAATTCTTAACTGTTGACCATTATTAATTCCAGCAGGAACATTAACATCAACATTAACTTTTTTACGAATATACCCTTCGCCTTTACAATCATCACACTTAGTCTTAATTACCTTACCTTTTCCTTTACAATAAGGACATGTTGTAGTACTTTCAAAAGTTCCAAACATTGTTCTTTGTTGCGTTCTTACAGATCCACTTCCCTTACATGTTGAACATGTTTCTAATTCCGTACCATTTTTAGCACCACTACCTTGACAAGAAGAACATCTTTCATCTACATTCAATGAAATTACTTTCTTAACACCAAAAGCAGCCTCTAAAAAGCTAATTTCCATTTGCAAATACTTATCTTCACCTTGCATAGGGCCAGTATTTCTTGTCCTTTTTCCGCCTCCAAAAAAAGACGAAAAAATATCTCCAACATCAAAATCATTAAAGTTAAAACCACCAAAGCCTCCGCCCATATTACTACTAGCATTAGGATCAACCCCCGCATGACCATAACGATCGTATAAGTTTTTCTTTGTAGCATCACTTAAAACTTCATAAGCCTCTTGAACTTCTTTAAACTTTTCAGGAGCATCACTAGATTTATTTATGTCAGGATGATATTTTTTTGCAAGGGTACGATAGGCTTTTTTTATTGTATCGGCATCAGCATCTTTACTAACACCAAGCACTTCATAATAATCACGTTTGTTTGCCATTTACTTACCCCTTTCCCTTATACAAAAGTATAAGGGCTAAATGCCCTTAATACTCCTATTTTTCGCTATAATCTACATCTACTACATCTTGATCATTGTTAGCTGCTGAACTTGTATCAGTAGTACCATTATCAGAAGTAGTTGTTGAATCAGCACTACCTGCTTGATTTGCATATTGAGCCATCATAGCAGCAGCTTGCTCTAATTCACCAATTTTATTTTTAAGAGTTTCATAATCATTAGTTTCTAATGCTTTCTTTAATTCATCTCTTAATTGTTCTGTTTGTTGTCTTTGATTGTCATCAATTTTATCTTTTTGTTCTTCTAAACCTCTATCAATTGAATTAATATATTGTTCTGCTTTATTTCTTAATTCAATTTCTTCTTTTCTCTTTTCATCTGCTTCTTTATTTAATTCAGCTTCTTTTACCATTCTTTCAATATCTTCCTTAGAAAGACCACTATTTCCTTGAATAGTAATAGATTGTTCTTTATTTGTATCTAAATCTTTAGCTTTAACAGCAACAATACCATTAGCATCAATATTGAAACTTACTTCGATTCTAGGTTCACCACGTCTTGCAGGTCTAATACCATCTAACTTAAAGTGACCTAACATTTTGTTATCTCTAGCCATTGGTCTTTCACCTTGGAATACAACGATATCAACAGCAGGTTGATTATCCTCAGCAGTAGAGAAAGTTTGTGATTTAGTTACTGGAATTGTAGTATTTCTTGGAATTAATACAGTCATAACTCCACCTAATGTTTCAATACCTAGAGATAATGGGGTAACATCTAGTAATAATACATCTGTAACATCTCCAGCAATAATAGCACCTTGAACAGCAGCACCAATTGCTACAGCTTCATCAGGGTTTACTGATTTATTTGGTTCTTTATTAAGTAATGATTTAACCATATCATATACAGCAGGCATTCTTGTAGAACCACCAACTAATAATACTTCGTCAATCTTACTAGAATCTATTTTAGCATCTTGTAAAGCTTGTCTTACTGGTCCCTCTGTTCTTTCAAGTAAATGTCTAGTCATTTCTTGGAATTTAGCTCTAGTCAAAGTTGTTTCATAGTTGATAGGGCCAGTTGGTGTCATTGAAATAAATGGCAACATAATTGTTGTTTGAAGCATTCCACTTAAATCAATCTTAGCTTTTTCAGCAGCATCTTTTAATCTTTGCATAGCCATTTTATCTTTTGTTAAATCAACGCCATGCTCTTTTTTAATTTCATTAGCAATATAATCAACTAATACAGCATCCCAGTCATCTCCACCAAGTTTGTTATCACCAGCTGTAGAAATAACTTCAAATGTTCCATCACCAATTTCTAGAACAGATACATCAAATGTACCACCACCTAAGTCATATACTAAAACAGTTTGATCTTTTTTAGTTTCCATACCATATGCTAAAGCTGCAGCAGTAGGCTCATTTATAATTCTAACAACTTCTAACCCTGCAATTTGACCAGCATCTTTAGTTGCTTGTCTTTGAGCATCGTTAAAATAAGCTGGAACAGTAATAACAGCTTTACTAACTGTTTGTCCTAAACTTTCTTCAGCATATTTCTTCATATAACTTAAAACTTTAGCACTGATTTCTTGTGGTGTGAAATCTTTATTTAAACAAGAAATATGTACTTTCTCGCTAGTTCCCATTTTTCTTTTAATTGAACTTACAGTATCAGGATTAGTTACGCTTTGTCTTTTTGCACCATCACCAACGATTTCTTCTCCATTACTTTTAAAAGCAACTACAGATGAAGTTGTGTTTTTTCCCTCTGGATTAGGAATTACTTTCCATTTTCCATCTGCTTGTAAATACGAAACAACAGAATTAGTTGTTCCTAAGTCAATACCAATAATAATTTCTTTTGCCATAGTTTATTCCCCCTTATCTTCTTCTTTGTCTTCACTTTTGGCTTCAAAATTTTCTTCTTGTTCAATTTCTTCTTTAACTTCTTCTTTGCTCGCGTAGCTATATACTTTTACAGATACAGGTCTTAAAACCTTGTCCCCAATTTTATAACCTTTCTGTAATATCTGACAAATTTGATCATTATCTTCTTCATTTTCAGTTTCAATCTTTTCTACCCCATTATGAATAGTATAATCAAATTTTTCTCCCACTTTACAATTAATCTCACTTACTTGATGTCTTTCCATCAAATCCTTAAATTGATTGAAAACAAGTTCAAATCCTTTAAAATAAGCACTAACTTCAACAGGAATATTAGGATTATCAAGAACCATTGAAAACACATCAATTATAGGCAACAACTCTAACATTAAATCATGAGTAACATATTTAACAGAAATTGCATTTTCTTTTTCATATGTTTTGTGCAAATCCTTCATTTGCGCTAAAGCATACAAATATTTTTCATTTAAAGTTGCAACCTTCTCCTCTAATTCACAAATCTTTTTTTCTTCTTTTGATAATTTTTTTTCTTTCTTTTTTTCTTTTTTACTTTCTTCAACTTCAGAATAATTTACTGTTTCGTTATTATCCATTTATATCCTCCTCTTCATCACCAAACGTTAAATTTAATTGATCTACTAAAAATTCCATTGCGCCAATTACCTTAGCATAATCCATACGAGTAGGACCAACAAGTGCTATTTTAGCACCTTTTTGACCTTTTAAATTAACATCCATACTAACAACACTAATATCTTCCAAATCATTATTAACTCCTATTTGAACATTAATTTTCTTTTTATCACTACTATTTAGAATAAATTTCCAAACATTATTGCTTTCAATAAGCTTAACCATTTTCTTTAATTTTTCAATGTTATTAGCATATTCAGGATGATCAAATAAATTTGAAGTACCCCAAGCATTAATTTTACCATTATCATTCATACTATTAAACATACTTACAAAAGCATTTATTAATAACTCATATTTCTCAATATGAAGTGATAACACTGGTTTTAATGCTATCATCTTTTCTACTATCGCATATAAAGGAGTACCCTTTAATCTTTCATTTAAAATCTCTACGCATTTTTCTACATCACTAACATTAACTCCATTAGGAATATTAAAAGTTTTATGTTCTACATGACCATTACTAGTAATAAAAACACAAACAGCGCTATTATTACTAACAGGAACTAATTGAATTTTAGCTAAACTTTCACCAAGATCATCAGGACCTAACATAATTGAAGTTAATGAAGTCATCTCACTTAAAATAGCACAACTATGCCTCAAAACATCCCCAACTTGATTTGATCTATCATTCAATATAGTTTTTAACTTAAATAAATTATCTTCATTCAAGCTTTCATCACGTAAATTATCTATATAATACCTATACCCTTTAGCGCTAGGTACTCTTCCACTTGAAGTATGCGTTTTTTCAAGCAACCCCATATTTTCAAGTTCCATCATATCATTTCTAACAGTAGCACTTGAATATCTCAAATTGTATTTTTCTATAAGATATTGAGAACCAACAGGTTGAGCAGTCTTAACAAATAACTCAACTATATATTTTAGTATTAAATCTTTTCTACTAAGATTTTCCAAAATATCACCTCTTTTAGCACTCCATCTTTTCGGTTGCTAATTATAGTATACTCATATTTTTAGCACTGTCAACATTTAATTGCTAATTTTACAAAAAAAAGCTAGGTTTTTATCCTAGCTTAATTTATCAAAACACAAATTATAATTAACTAAATCTACCTACAAGTTCATTTTTAATATTATTACCAGTACTCAAACCAGATTTGTTCCATGAAACAGTAACATTTCTAACACTATTACCAGTTGTATAATCTTTATTTTCATAACTATGAATACATCCAATAAGTTGTCCTGCATCTCTTCCCGCATCAATAATAGAATCAGTAGCACTACTATTAGTAAGATTACTTCCATCTAAATATCCGGTAATGATTCCAGCTTTATCTCCGCTTTCATCATCATCATGATAAGTAGAACTAACCTTAGCATTATTTACGTGAACATTAGTAATGCTAGACCAATATGTAAATCCAGAAACAACACCAACGTAATGATTACCATAAACACTAGCACCATCAACATTTAAATTGCTGATTCTACCATTAATATAACCAAACAAGCCTACACCAGCCGAACCTGGATTTTCTTGAGCCATACCTCCCATTGAACCAATAACATTCAGATTATAAATAGTATAACCTTGACCATCAAAATACCCTTCAAAACAATTTCCTGTCACAACATTTCCTTTTACATAACCATAACCAATAGGTGTCCAATTTATATTATTTAAATTAATATTGTTTGCTAAATTAATAGTAACACCCTTATAAGTATTTCCTTCATTAACAGATTTAGCAAGTCCAGCAAGCTCACTTGCACTAGATATAGTAATGACATTTTCAATGGCCTCAGGAACTTCACTAACACTTCCATCCCAAACATCAACATTAGCAACTATAGAATCAACATATGATAACCCACCATAATATACACCAGTTTTACCATTAGTTATAATATCGCCAACAACACCAGTACTCTTAGAAGAAACATAAATATCACTTACATTACCGCTTTGATAATTAAATGCAGCTCCATATCCAGAATCATACTCTACGTATACAGAATCAATATTTCCACCATTTAAAGTAAAACTGCCAGGATTATTAGCACTATAACTATTTGCATTTACAAACACATTACCAATACTTCCCCCATTTATCGAAACAAGAGATCCGATAGCATTTGCCCCAATCCATAAATCAGATGAATAATATAAATAATAATTCTCAGAATTAACTTCCTTAACACCACCATCATTACCTAGAATAGTTCCAGAATTCATAGTAAATCTAGCGCTATATCCAATAAATACCCCTCCAGATCTATAAACTCCTTGTTTAACACCATTTATTACATGTACATCATCAAAAGTAATTAAACCATTAAGTGCAGTAATAGAACGAGTAATATTATTACCATCAAGAACTACATCTTTAAAGGAAACATCATAATTTTTATCTATATAGAAAATAGAATAAACATGACTACCATCTGACTCAACTAGATAATTATAAGAAGAAGAAGCAGAAATGCTATTGCCATTACCATATATAGTTAAATTGGAATTAACCACTATTGTTTCATCAACCTCAACATCACTTAAAAGAGCAATTCTTTCGTATCCATTAGAAATAGCATCCTTAAATTGTTCGCTATTATTAACATAAATGGCATTTATTGAATCTACTATACTAACCCCTTCATCTACAACACAAGTAGCATAAGATTCAACACTAACATCATTAGAAGAGGTAACAACTTCTTCGATACCATATTTATTATTACTTACAATATTACTTGAAGATATAACAACATCTAAAGTATTATCATAACCATATGAACTATCTAAAACTATAGCAGAACCTGTAGATTCAAACCCATCTTCTACATATATAGTTTCTTTTGAAGCTCCTTTTCCTTCAACAAAAGACCTTGTTATAGTTAAATCACCGCTTTTAGCATAAATACCACTATAACCAGTAAAATATGAATCAACAAAATCATATTTAGAATTACTAGCAAGATAAACAGCTGCACCACCATTATTTGAAGTAGATATAACCATTGATTCATTAATACTTACTTTACCCTGAGAATAATTTTTATCTGTTGCAATTCCATAACTATTACCAGAAACACAAACTCCGCTTAATTCAACATTTACATTACTATTAGATGAAATAAATATTCCTTTATCAATAGAAGTTTCAGCAAAAACAAAATCACCCATTTCATCCAAATCTAACACATTACCTATATAACCATTGCTTATAACAACATTAACCTGATTTGTTTCATCATAAGAAGAAACTTTAAATGCAGTATCTAAATTATCTATTCCAGAAGAAATAGAATATCCATTCAAATCAATATTTAAAGAATTGCCAATCTCAATCGTACTAGAAATAGTAACATCATTTATTAAACGAACGTTTTTAACTCCATAATTAATAAGAATATATAAATCATTTTCATCACTAACAGCATAATATCTAAATGGATCAACAACATTGTAAGAAGAAGTTCTTGTAGTACTATCAGACATATTATATGTCAAAGTAACTTTTATACCCCACTTATCAGTAGTAGAACTTATAGAAACAACAGAAACACCATCTTTACCATTTTCTCCATCCTTACCATCATTACCATTTTTACCATCACTACCAACAGCTTTTACTCCTGTATCTTCTTCTCCAATCCACCAATTGCCATTTTGGCCAATAAATGGTGTTAAACCATCTTCACCTGTATCACCTTTTTGACCATCATCACCATTTTTACCATCACTAGCTGCAGCCTTTACTCCTGTATCTTCTTCTCCAATCCACCAATTACCATTGTGGCCAATAAATGGAGTCAAACCATCATCACCTTTATTACCTTTTTCACCAACAAGCAAATTTAAATCAACTAAATTATTCCATGATCCACCAGCATGTTTCCATTGAATATATGAATCAGTAGCTCTAAATTCAACTTCTTTAGCATCTATTCCATCTCTTCCCTTAAAAGCTTCTAACGAAATCAAATTATTCCAACTATTTTCTCCAACATAACTCCATTGAATATAAGTTTGGGTTGTTCTAAGTTCAATTTGTTTACCGTTTTGACCATCTTTTCCATCGCTAATACTAGATTTCAAAATCCATGCTCCACTTTGCTTATAATAAATTTTTTGAGCTAGACTATCAAAATAAAAATCACCATTTTTACCTATATTATCATTTGGAGAAACAGTTCCGGTTAACCAAGTAGATCCATCCGTTCCACTCTCTCCTGTACTACCACTAGCTTTAACATTTGTATCTACTCCATCAATATGCCAATTACCATTATTTCCAATTGTAATAGTAGGAGTATGACCATCATCACCTTTTTCTCCTTTTTCTCCCTTAATTGTTACAAGCCACTGCTCATAACTTAAATCAGTCATCCCTGCCTCTACAGCCAATTTATAAATTTCATATTGTTTATCCTCTTTTTTAGAACTAGAATTATCATCTTTATTACATCCGGTTACAAAACTAGCGCAACCAAAAACCAAAGAAATAGCTAAACTATACTTTAACAATTTTTTTAATTTCATTAAAATTCCCCCTCATATTTACAATCACATTATATAAAATATCAAAGAAAAAAAATATAAATTAAGAGAAAAAATATAAAATGACATAATATCATAACTTTATTAACAAAATACTTTAAAAATAATTTTCCATTTATTTACTATAAAACAAAAAAAGGCCTCGAAACAAAATTTCAAAGCCTTTTTAAAATAAGTTTTTACTTAATTATTAGATTTCCATTTGAAGTAATTTCAAATTGATAACTACTTCCCAAAATAATCCCCTCTTGCAAATTAATATTAACATATAAAATCTTACTTTCGCTAACATTATGGAATAAAGCATAATAATTTCCATTATCTAAACCTTCTAGAGCAACATCAC
This sequence comes from Bacilli bacterium, assembly GCA_045119835.1. Lineage (GTDB taxonomy): Bacteria > Bacillota_I > Bacilli_A > RFN20 > DUOF01 > CALVUJ01. The sequence goes on from JBGVED010000014.1 coordinate 32,175, forward strand.
TATAAATAATTAATGAACCACTTTGATCATTACCCTTATCTACAGTAAATGTATGAACTATTTCACCTTTTGGAATCATTGAAAAAGAAGAAATTTCTTCATCATTATAGTCTATCGCAAAATAAATGTGTTCTATTGAAGAATTATCGCCACCCTCAATCATTAAATCTATATAGCCTTCAGGCAAAATATCATAATGCCCAGCAAAAACGCCTTTTTGAGTTAAAGAATCCAAAGAAAACGTATTATTGTCAACATCTAAATCTAAATTAATATACGTGTTATTTCCATTTATAGGATAACTTCTTATATTTTGTCCTTCATTTGGATCTCCACCAGGATTATATATAGGATCCTGCTCAACCAAAACAGAAGAAATCGTACCATCAGAATATAAGTTTATTGTAACAATAACTCCTCCTCCATTAGCTTTATAAATTGCATCTTCTTGTAGGACAAAATCTTGCAAATTACCATCATAAACACAATTAAAAGACTCTCCTTCTTTAGAATATATAGAAATACGATACTGTTCAAAATCAATATGCACATTATAATATTCCAAATCATAAGAAACACTACTTCCAACCATTTCCATATAATCGCCCATACATTGATATGCAATCTCATAATAATCCAATTCAGTTGTATATACAGTTCCAATAAATGGAGTACTATTTTTAACAACGCCATAAACCTTACCAGAAATATAATCTAACAAATAATTTCCTCCATACTCATCTACAAGATGTAAATAATTAACGTGATTATCCTCAAAACTATAAACGCTAGTAATCTTAATAGGATCAGATCCTCCATATTGAACTGTAGGTCCTTCTTCACCTAAAGTATAAATAAAGTTACCTTCTTTATATTCATAAACAGTTTCGCTAAAAGAACCAACACTATCTAAATACATTGTTCTATAGAAATAATTTACATAAAAATTAAGTACTCTTCCATCATCAGTAGTAAGTACTAAACCATATTCTCCAATATCTTTATTTGCATAATTAACTTCCCAAGTACCTTTAATAGTAGTATAGTCATAACACAAAGCAAATGTTTTATTCGATAAAGTCAATACTCTTGCTTCCCCTACATCATAATCCTGATATACACCTTTTAGTAGGCCTAACTCTTCTTCACTAACGAATGGAACCATTTCATTATCATCCTTTAATATCATATCAGCAGAATATTTAAAAGAATCTCCTCCATACGAAACAAGAACATGAATAGTAATTACCTTCCCATCTATAGTTATAAATGAATCTTGAACACCAACTAAACTTGCATCCATACCATCTAACAACAATTCTGTAATAACAGGATAATCTCTCATTTCTACTTGAGCCTCAAAAGAAAAACCAAAAGCATTACCTGTATACTTACCACTTGCTAATTCAACATCTTTTTCTTCATGTTTTTCTTCAAGATCAACCTCTAAAACCCAGCCATTTGATGTAAGCAAATAAATATCATTATTCAAAGTATCAAAATAAAAATCACCAACTTTAGAATCTAATTCATTCTTATTATATGGATTGCCCTCACCAGTAATCCAAACTGTACCATCTTTACCATCTTGTCCCTTTAAAGCTTGTAAAGAAGCTAATTGTTTCCACTCATTATCACCAACATATCTCCATTCGATATCTAAATCAGTAGATCTAAGCTCAACACTTTTACCATCTTCTCCAGAAAGCGAAGATAAAGAAATAAGTTGATTCCAAGTTGAATCCCCTTCATATCGCCATTGAACATGCGTATTATTTATATCTAATTCAATCTTCTTCCCATTTTCGCCATTACTGATAGTTAATTTTTCAATCCAACTATTATTTTCTTTTAAATAAATTTTCTTAGCAACTAAATCAAAATAAAAATCACCATTTTTTCCAGTTTGACTACTTGGCGAACTATCACCACTTAACCAAGTTGCACCATCACTACCACTCTCTCCCACACTACCACTAGCTTTGACATTTGTATCTATACCATCAACAAACCAATTTCCATTACTTCCAATAGTAATAACTGGAGTATGACCATCTTCTCCTTTATCTCCTTTAATAGAAACTAACCATTCTTCATAGGTTAAATCAGTAATCCCTGCTTCTACAGCTAATTTATAAATTTCATATTGTTTATCGTTGTTTTTTAAATCTGAATTATCACTATCACATCCACTTACAACTCCACCAACACCAAAAACTAACGCTAAAGCTAAACTACATTTCAATAATTTTTTAAACTTCATTAAGTTCACCCTCCCTTTAATTAAATTATAGTAGTTTAACAAAAAAAATATATAAAAAAAGCAAAATAAATTTGCTTTTAATTAATATTATTTTTGTTATGTTGTTTAATTTTATCAATTAATTTAGTTTCATCAACATGATAGTTATTACCAGTATTTACTACCATTGTTTCACTAATATCATCAAATAAAGTAATGCTTTTAGTTTTATAAACAAACATATATAAAATATTGATAACAAATAAAATAGGAACAGAAATAGCAACAGACCTTAAAATATTTTGTTTAATACTTACCTTTTCCCAATCTCTTGACAAAAGCTTTAATGACATTAAATATAAACCTAATGTATGTGTTTTCATAACCAAAACGCATAAAAACTGATACAAAAACATCGTAATAGTAAACATAAATAAAAAATAATAATCAAAATTCATAAACCTGATATCTAGAAATAAGTTACACAGCAAACTAAAAATAAATGTTAAAATAAGCCCTATACCGGCATCAATCAAAGTTGCAAGAAATCTTTTTTCATGTAACATCATATTCATCACTCTTCATCTCCCCACATAAGTTTTACAAGAATTGTATCTAATAACATCATACCATCATAAGTTGTTTTTAATTTATTATTTTCAATTTTTAATAGTTTTTTTTCAATAAATGATTCAACAACTACTTTATATTTTACCAAAAAATCATTATTAAATATATATTTATACTCTTTTAAATCAATTCCTTCATCAAGTCTTAACTTAAGCATTATATATTCTTTTTCACTATCTACACTATAATCTTCTTTTTCAATAACACCATTAAGATAATTACTAATATTTCTACTAGTTGTATATCTAACGCCATTAATATAACTAGAAGCAGATACACCAATCGCGTAATACTCTTGATTATTCCAATATGTAAGATTATGCTTACTTTCATAACCAACTAAAGAAAAATTACTGACCTCATACCTTTTATATCCCTTATTAACTAGAGTTGAATAAATATAATCATATTGCTCTCTAACAATATCTTCGTCAATCTCCTTATACTTATTTACCTTTAACATAGTATTATCTTCCAAAATCAAACTATAAAAAGATAAATGTTTAGGATTTAAACTACTCGCTATGCTAATATCATTATCTATGATCTCAAGACTTTGATTTTTAATACCATAAATAAAATCAAAAGAATAATTATTAATATGATATTTATTTAATAAATCAACACAATTTTTAACATCATCATATGTATGATGCCTATTCAAAAAAGATAGTATTTTTCCATTAAAAGTTTGAACCCCTATACTAACCCTATTAACTCCATACTTAGAAAAAAGATTAATTTTACTCTCATCAATACTCTCAGGATTAACCTCAATTGTAAACTCATAATCTTCATCTAAATAAACACTTAAACTATTTAGTAATAGTTCTAATTGTTCCAAATTTAAACTACTAGGAGTTCCTCCACCAATATATATTGTTTTTAACTTGTTATTTATTTTTAAATCTTCTAATTCTTTAATAACAACACTCAAATATTGATTTGCAAATTTTTCACTATAAAACATCTTGCAAAAATCACAATAACTGCAAATACAATCACAAAATGGTATATGAACATAAAGACTACTTATCATCTTCATCCTTTTTAATTCTTCTTTCTAAATAGTCATTCTTATCACTATAATTTTGATCTTCAACAGTAAGATGAAAAATCTTTTTTAAAAACATAACTAATAATATTAATAAAACTATAACTCCAACAATAACAAAAAATTGCATAACTTACCACCCTTACTAAAATATTTAATCAATATTTCTAATTAAATTTGTCCCATCAATTATATATGTACCTCCTAATGCCTCAATAACATTACTGTTTGCATCTATATTGACCTCAATAATACCCAAATTCAACTGATAATCCTCAGCAATCAAAGTAGCATAATACTTACCATTTCCCATATAACTCTCATCACTATATATATTAATAGATACATTAATCAATTCACCATAAATATAATGACTAGTAGTATAACTATCCTTTATGCTACCAAAAGGAATACATGTTGCAACACTATTTTGATTATCAATAAATATATAATTATAATAATCTAAATCTTCTTCTTTATATTCTAAGTAATTATCCTTCATTACATATTTAATTTGATTATAATCATTAACTACTGCATACCCGTTATCGTATATTTCAATACTTTCAATTCGATAATGATTATTAATTTCATACCTACCTAACATAGTGGCGCCACTAAAATCTTTCAAAACTGAAATTTCAAAAGAAGCATTAAACTTTTCTTGTCCCTCTAATCCATAAGATACATTAATTGTGCCAACACCTATATCTACAGGATTAAAATTATCTAAATTAATCATATCCTTTGTCAATACAATCTCCTCATAAAAATTGCCATTCACTTCTTCATAATACTCAACAATAATCTTTTTCCCATCCAAAACATCTAATAACTCTTCTTTTGACATTCCAAGATAATAATCAACAAAACTTGCTTCATAAAAATCAATATCCTTAATATTACAAATTTGAGGATCATATATATCTACAACAATATTTTCTTCAATTCCCTCATATTTAACAATCAAATCATATTTTCCTTTTTTTGTAAAATCAACACTACCTTCAACTATCATACTCTCATCTAAAGGAACGGATTTAGTAAACAAAACCTCTTCTGTACTATACATAACCTGTATATTTATATCTTCGTATTTTCCAAAATTAACTTTTAATTGTTCGTTAGAGTATATGCCATTAACAACCAAATTTTCCTCATCATAAACAAAAATTATAACTCCCCCATCAACATTTACATTATATGTTTTTGAAGAATCAAAAAAATAATAAGAACTAGATTCTTTACTATTATCAAATTCAAAAAGCATATCCATAGTAACAGGTTCATAATAATAGAAAAAGCCACCCTCATATTCAGCATAATATTTTATAAATTCTCCTTGAGTAAATGGAATATCGTTTAATTTAATATATATTTCCTCTTCACCAATATAACTGCCATTATGCACCATAACATCAGAAAAATCATTCAAAGGTAAAACATTTAAATATGTAACACAATTAAAATAATCTATTTCTAATTGACTAAATTCTCCTACAGCAAAAGCTTCAGGAGGAGTTACAATAGCACCCTCTTCAATAGCTTTATCTAACGAAATCAGATAATTATCACCATTCTTTAAAAAAACATTTAATGCTATATTAGAAAAATCAATATTTAATTCACTACCATCTGTTTTAACAATAAAATTATTTTCTTCTAATGTAATATAAGAAATAGAAGTATCTAAAGGATCTACAATTTTTACTGAACCTGTAGTAGTAACTCCTTGATATTTTATTTTAAAATAATATTCCCCTAAAGTAGAAAAATCAATTTTATCATATCCTTCATTTTCATCTACAACATACATATAATCTTCTACATCAATATATTTATGCGTGCCATTTTCATACTCAACATATAATCTAAGTTTTCTAACTTCTCCATCATTACAAACATCAATATAATAATCACCATCATAACCTATATAAGTAACTTTTGAAGGAATGAGAATCTTAATAACTTCAGGTTCCCTATTTCCATCATAAGAAAAAGTATAAATCATATATTCATTGCCATCATTATCAATTTCATATGATACATCAACTCCACTAATAGAAGCTCCATCTTTTCCATCTTCACCTTTAAAAGAACCAACAAGTATCCAACCACTAGAAACCTTTTCATATAAATTATAATTTAATTTATCTAAATATAAATCACTTAAAACACCTAAAGTTGACTCAGGAACACCTTCACCGCTTAAAATGCTCTTTCCATTTTCACCATCATCACCCTTAACATTAGAAACAAGTTCCCAACCTTGACTTTTTTTTGCATAAACATTCCCAGTTATTGTATGAAAATATAAATCATTTACTTTTCCTAGTTCATTTGAAGGAACATCATCGCCACTATACCAAGTAGCTCCATCTTTTCCAGCATCTCCATCTTCTCCTTTAATATTTGAAGAAACAACCCAACCGGTTGAAGTTTTTACGTAAATATTATTAGTAGATGTTTGTAAATACAAATCACCTTCTTTACCAATTGAAGCAACAGGAATTTCATCTCCACTATACCAAGTAGCACCATCTTTTCCTGGCAATCCATCATCACCTTTTTCACCCTTATCGCCCTTATCACCTTTAATAGTTTCAAGCCAAACTTCATAAGAATCAGGAGTTTCTCCTTTAGCACTCATATATGCAACATACAAATCATATATTTTTTCTTGTTCACTTTTAATTTTTTCATCATCTTTGTTACACTTACACCCAACTAAAGAACTACCAATACCAAAAACTAAGGCCAATGCCATAGTATATTTTAAAATTTTTTTCTTTTTCATAAAATTCCTCTTTTCTCCGACAACTAATTTATATCATAAACCATTAGAAAAATAAATATTTAGCAATAATATAGTAAAAAACAACAACTTTTATAACAAAAAAAGAATGAATAGCTAGTTCATTCTTTTACAATATTTTCCTAATCGTCATCAACAGATAAAACAGCCATAAAAGCTTCTTGAGGAACTTCAACACTTCCCACCGCTTTCATTCTTTTTTTACCCTCTTTTTGTTTTTCAAGAAGTTTTTTCTTACGCGTAATATCTCCACCATAACATTTAGCAAGCACATCTTTTCTCATAGCTTTAATCGTGCTTCTTGCAATAGCTTTATTATTAATGCATGCTTGAATTGGAACTTCAAATTGCTGACGAGGTATAATTTCTTTTAATTTACTACATATATAATTACCTCTACTATATGCAAAATCTCTATGTACAATAATAGATAATGCATCTAATCCTTCACCATTAATTAAAATATCCATTTTAACAAGTTTGGCTTCACGATACCCTACTAATTCATAATCAAAAGAAGCATATCCTTTAGTAGAAGACTTAAGTTTATCAAAAAAATCAAATACGATTTCAGCTAAAGGTATTTCATATATTAACTGCATTCTATTGTGATCAATATATACTAAATCAACATAAACTCCTCTTTTCTTTTGACAAAGCTCCATCAAAGGACCTACATATTCATTTGGAGTCATAATACTAACACGTACAACTGGTTCTTCAATTCTAGAAATTCTTTGAACATCAGGAAGTTTACTAGGATTATCTATCTCAATCATACTTCCATCCGTCAAATAAACATGATAAATAACAGAAGGTGCTGTAGCGATAAGCGGTATATTAAACTCTCTTTCAATCCTCTCTTCACTAACATCCATATGAAGTAGCCCTAAAAAACCACATCTAAAACCAAAGCCTAAAGCCTGAGATGTTTCTGGTTCAAAAACAATTGAGTCATCATTTAATTTAAGTTTTTCTAAAGCATCTTTTAAATCATTATATTTAGCGTTATCAATAGGATAAATACCAGAATATACCATAGGAACCATTTCTCTATATCCAGGAAGTGGTTCTTTGCATGGGTTATTTGCAAGAGTTAATGTATCACCAACGTGAACATCTTTAACTAATTTAATAGAAGCACCAACCCAACCAACTTCACCAGCTACTAAACAATCTTTTTTTACTTCTTTAGGAGTTCTAACACCAAGTTCGACAACATCATACTCTGCACCATTAGACATCATTCTAATTCTGTCTCCAACTTTAATTTTTCCTTCTTTAACTCTAATTTGCATAATTACGCCTCTATAAGAATCATAATATGAATCAAAGATTAAAGCTTGTAAAGGAGCCTCATCATCACCTACTGGAGAAGGAATATATTTAACTATTGCCTCTAAAACCTCGTCTACACCAAGCCCAGTTTTAGCACTTATTAAAGGAGCATGCTCACTAACAAGTCCAATAACATCTTCAATTTCTTGTTTCACTCTATCAGGCTCTGCACTTGGTAAATCAACCTTATTTACAACAGGAACTATTTCTAACTCATTATCTAAAGCCAAATATACATTAGCTATTGTTTGAGCTTGTATTCCCTGGGTTGAATCAACTACTAACAAAGCTCCCTCACACGCTGCAAGAGATCTTGAAACTTCATATGCAAAGTCTACATGTCCTGGAGTATCAATTAAATGAAAAGTATAAGTTTCTCCATCTTTTGCTTTATACTCTAATTGAACACTATTTAGCTTTATTGTAATTCCTCTTTCTCTTTCTATATCCATATTATCAAGAAGTTGTTCTTTCATTTCTCTTTTATCTACTCTACCAGTCATTTCTATTATTCTATCTGCTAAAGTTGATTTTCCATGATCAATATGCGCTATTATTGAAAAATTTCTTATTTTACTCTTATCCATTTTCTCACCCACTACAAATTTTTATATATTTCCATTAATAATTTAATTTTTTGACCTTTATTATCGCTATTGCCTTCGTTATTAGAATCACTAGTAAACATAACAAGTACATAAGGCAAAAAAGAAGTAATAATTGTAGAAACAATTGCTCCTATAAGAATAGCTTTAGCTTTTTCTCTTTCACCATCAAAAATAATCCAACTAACAATGAATCCAATATAAGGCAATACAAGTCCCAATAAAAACCATAATATTATTTTTTTATTTTTTATCCTTTTGCCGTGATTAACATGATAAACATTCATATATTCTTTATGATTAACATATGTATCCACCATAGCCCCACATTTAGGACAAATAACAACGCCATCTTCACACATTTCATCACAATGTAAACATTTTTTCATTCCTCAATCACCTTAACTAATTATATTAATATATTAAATATCTTTCCATAAATTAAAGATTATTTTTTTCCTTTTCTTTTTTTATCATTCGTTTCAATCTTATCGACTATTGGTTTCATAACCACATCGTATTTTTCTTTACTTTCTTCTATAAAATTAATTAACTCATCATAATTTAATTCATCTAATAATCTTTCGAATGCCTTTACTTCACGCATTCTCCTATTATAAACATCATCATTACTGCATCCTCCATCATAATGGCCATGATCCTTATAATTAACAAAAATAACATAATAACAATTAAAATATTTGTTTTTTACAGGAATAAAATAGACCCTAACAGGAGTTCTACTTTCCCTCCTAGACAAAATTCCATCTCTTTGATCTATAAATTTCTCTACATTTTCACCACTTGCATTTTTCATAAAAGAAGGAGATAAAATACTAAAATCTGTATCACCCAAAAATTTATGAACTTTTTCAATAAAATTTCTATCATTAGGAATCTCACTTAAATCAATTCCCTCAGAAAACAAAATCAAATTTTTACCTTCTAATAATTCCATGATTCTTTCTTCATCATTTCTATTATCTTCGTTTACATAACTATCTAATTGATTAATTGTAAAAGTTTTAAGACTAATAAACGACTCCTCAATATTATCTTTAAGTTCACTTCTGTTCATAATAGAATTTAAATAATTTAAATTTTCAACTTGCCTATCTAATAATTGAACTTTTAACTCTATTTCTTTAATAGTTTCAATTGTTGAGTTCTTCTTCTTATCACTTTTAACTTGTCTTTCTGCTTTAAAGTTTGTTAAAAATCTATCTAAATCTTTTTTTACAGCTTCACTATCAATAGAATTAATTAACAATTTAATTTGTTCGATAGTATAATCGCTATCTCTTTTTTCAATCTCATAAACAGAAGCTGTTTCCTTCTTTAAATCCAATTCTTCACTAATATCACTTAACTCATATTCACATTTTTCTTTTTTGCTTGCGATAACATCTATAACTCTATTTTTATATGTAGCATATGGAACATTTCCATATACCTCCAAATATAATTCAAATATTTCCTCTACTACTCTATTCAAGCCAAAAGCATCAATATTATTTTCCTTTTCTAATTCAACTAAAAGTGTATTTAAACGCCTAACCTTCTCTTGTCTTTCGTTATACTTATTCATAACAGACTCAAGATTTTCATATAAAATATAACCATCAGTAACAATATCCTCAGCATCAAACAATCTGGAATTGTTAATATCTAAATTAATATATCTAAAATCTCTTTTCATCAATTGTCCTTCATCTAAATTTCTATAATCTTTAGATCTATAATAGTATAATTCGCAAGAAAGAAGATCATAAAAATTATAATCACTATTTTCATTTAAAAGACACCTCTTTATTATTACTTCTAAATCACTACTAGTAATCATAAACAATTCAGAATTAAGCTCCATTATCCTTTTAAAATCTTTCTCATCAAACAAATCCTTAATTTTCATCAAAACATTACTTCCAGTAGAATACAAATCTTGACTTAAAAGAGTATATATCATATCCTCATCAAAATTAAAATTCGCAAAATTAATATCACACATGCCACATTTTTCATCCAAATAATTCAAATTATGCATCAATCTAGGCAAACTAGATTCCATTAAAAATTTATAATTATTTTCTTTAATCTTATCAAAAAACTTATAAGTCAAAAAATTTTTATTAATCCTAAAATCAGGATACTTATATCCATATTCTTTTAATGAACAATCTCCTTTTAAAAACTTTAATAATTCAGGCAATTTATTATCTTTTAGTAACAAATCAGGATTATTAACCAAAATTGTTTCAAAAATATTATCTATAAAATCTGTTTCCTTAAAATTCTTACTAACATATTCTTTAAACTCCTTTAAAGAATTATTAATAATTTTTAATTTATTTATATCTGCTTCTTTAAAGAACTCAGCACACTTTTCGCCTACAACTTTTAAATCTTGTACACTTATTTCAGTATTTTCTAAAATATAATCTACAATTTCCTTAAACTTTTTAGAATCATATTCAATAAAGAAATCCTTACAATTTTTGACCATTAAACCAATAAGTTCATCAATTCCACTCTTACTAGAAGTGCTAGGAATAACTAAATCATTAATATAAGAAGTACAATTAGCAAAAAAATTATCAAATTCATTACTTAAAAACTCTCTTTGAACACTAGCTCTACTTTCATATATATTTTTTATATTGCTTATGATATCTTTACTAACACCTACTTGTATATTATTGTTATTATTTATTGTTTCAATCAACTTGGAAAACGATAACACAACATTACTTTCAGTAACTACATCAATCTTTTCTACCTCTCTAATAACACTTTCCTTTTTTGTATTAAATTGTTCTCTTCTTGTAACAATATTAGCTAAATATTTCATTACATAATCAGTAGTTATTTTTTCATCAGTAACATTACTAACTGCATTTTTAATTAAAACAAACAATTCATTTTCAAAAATAGGATAGTATTCCTTGATTATATCACTAAAATGTAAATCATCTAATTCTCTAAAATATTCAAACATAGAATAAAACTCTTCACTAGTAAGAACATTTTTATATTTTTCTTCTAATTCATTAAAACCTTTTTCAATTCTATGTAAATATTTAAAAATAGTACATACACTTCTATTAACATTATACCCACTACAATATCTATTATAAATTTCCTTAGTTAAATCAATAATAGATATCTCATTATTCAACACCCCTTGATCATAAACCATTTTAAAAGCTGTTCGTGCAAGTGCAATATTAGCAAGTGCATAATTATTATCATAACCATAAAGATCCATATTTAATTCCTTAAATATAGTATGCACCGCATACAAATATTCTGATCTAGGAACTACTTTATTATCATTATTTTTACTGCCAATAACATTTCTAACTTTATAAGTAGTTTCAAGTAATTTTTTAAATAAATAAACATCATACTCAAAGTCTTTTAATATATTTTCAATTATCAAATATTCTTCAAAAGCAAAAACACGAACATTAGAAAATAAATTCCCCTTTAAATAGTCAAGCAATTTCCTTTTTCGTCTTTCCTCAATTGAATCATCACATTCAATTCTTTGCATAAAATTTCTAAATTCATTTACCATTTTAACCACCACATAAACATTATAACATTTTTACAAAAAAAGTAGAATAACCATTCTACTTACTAATATATTCAATAAGACTACCAACATCAAGTTTATAAAAAGACAACAAATCCTTAAATTTACCATGCTTATAAAATTTGTTTTCAAGTCCATAAAATTCAATATTAACATTAATCTTTTTTCTATTATAAAAATCCAGAATAGGATAATACAAGCCTTCTTTTATACTATAAATATCGTAGACAATAATTTTCTCATATTTACTTGCGATAATACTTAAAAAATCTTCATCTAATGGCTTAATAAAATAAACACCAATAACATCAATATTTAAACCACTATTTTTTATTTCACTAACTAAATCAACAGTTATTGGCCCTACAGATAAAATAACCATTTTACTAGACTCTTTACTATATAAATAATTCCATTTACCATATTGAATTAGACAAGAAGAATTACTAATATAACATTTATCTTTCGGAATCCTTATAAAACTCAATTTATCATAATTAAAACATATATCCATTAAAGAATTAATATCATTACAATATATAGGCATACAAATCATTACACCTGGCAAATGATTAACCAAAGCAACATCAAAAATTCCATGATGAGATTCACCATCTTCTCCTACTAAACCAACCCTCTCAACACCAACAACACACTTACTGCCATTTCTTACTAAATCTTGATTAATAAAATCATAGCTTCTTTGCATAAAAGTAGAGTAAACACTAATATAAGGAACTGCTCCTTTAAGTGCCAAACCACTAGCAAAAACAAAAGCATGCTCCTCACTAATACCTACATCAAAACTTCTATCCGTGTATTTCTCAAAAAAAGGATTTAATTTACTACCCGATTTCATTGCCGGAGTTATAACACATAAATTATTATTTAAGGCATTATCACACAAATAATCACAGACAATATCATCAAAAGATACCTTTTGCTCTCCTGTATCAAAAGTAATCAAGTCAAATTTTCCAACCCCATGCCACTTTCCATCTTCATCATTAATAGTTTTATTACAACCATATCCTTTTACGGTTTTAACATGAACAATTATTGATTTTTTATTTTCTTTAGCCACACGTAAACAATTATTTAGTTTTTCCAAATCATGACCATCAACTACACCAATATAATCTATACCTATTTTTTCAAGAATATTTTCCTTAAAAACTAGCCTTTTTATACTACCTTTAATTCTACAACTCAAATCAAAGAAAAATTTTCTTACCTTTCCTTTATTTAAAATACTGCGGTATTTTCTCTTACCAATTTGATAAGATTTACTACTTTTAACACTACATAAAACCTTAGAAAGTACACCAACTGTTTTTGAAATAGACATACCATTATCATTAACAATTATTATAACCTTACTATTAGTAGACAATAAATTATTTATCCCTTCCATTGCCACACCATTAGCTAAAGAAGCATCTCCTATAACAACAATAACCTCATGTTTCTCATTATTTAAATCTCTTGCTACAGCCATACCTAAAGCAGTAGAAATTGATGTTGAACTATGCCCTGACAAATAACAATCATAATTGCTTTCCTCTTTACTATAAAAACCACTTATTCCACCAATTTGTCTTAAATTATTTAGACTTCTCCCACTCAATATTTTATGAGTATAGCATTGGTGAGACACATCAAACAACAACTTATCCGTAGGTAAATTGAAAATATAATGTAACATTACAGTAAGTTCCACTACTCCCAAATTAGACGACAAATGTCCTCCATTAAAAGAAACTTGATTAATTATCTCTCTACGTATATCACTACACAACACTTTAAGATCATTAATGCTTAAACTTTTTAATTCTTCTGGTAATTTAATATTCTCAAGCATTAATATGATCCCCTTTCTTAATCTAAGTCTTTTAATTCTCCATTTTCAAATAATTTTATTGCTTTATCTTCAATATTTTTCAACTTATCTTCTAAAATTTTACTAATTTTCATTCCATCTTCAAAAGCTTTTAACGACTCATCTAAAGTTAATTCTCCCATCTGAAGTTTTCTTACTATCTCCTTTAACATTTCTAAATTCTCTTCAAAACTCTTTTCTTCCATACTACTTTTCCTCCTTTTTAGTAACACTTGCATAAAATTTACCATCACTAACCCTTATTTGGACAACATCATCAACCTCTATATCATTTACACTAGTAATAGTTTTTTCACTAGTTTTAACAACACTATAACCCCTTAACATAACCTTAAGCGGAGATAAATTATCTAAAGAAGATATTAAGTTAGTTAACTCATTAATCTTTTTACTTTTATTATCATTAAAAGCTAATTTTAATTTATTAAGTTCTTCATTTATAATAAACCTGTTATCTTTATACAAAGAAGAAGCCAAACCACTAATAAGCAATTTATTATTCTTAACAGTTTCTTTTTTATGAGTTATCAAATTCATTAAATTTTCTCTACTAAAATTAGCACTCAACGTAGAAATATACATTCTATTATTAGTAATAAGGTTATTTATTTGCTTATTTAAATCTTGCTTATAATTTCCTAACATAGTAAATACTTCATTTATATCAGGAGTAGCTAACTCTGCTGCAGCAGTTGGAGTAGCAGCTCTAACATCACTAACAAAATCACATATTGTAAAATCAACCTCATGACCTACTGCACTTATAATTGGAATTGGATACTCATAAATATAATAAGCTAATTTTTCATCATTAAAACACCACAAGTCCTCAATGCTACCTCCACCTCTTCCAACAATCATCACATCTAAGTCAAATTGTTTAGAGGTTTCTAAAGCACTAACTATGCTCTCACTAGCACCATCACCTTGAACTAAACAAGGAAAAACAATTACACTAGCAAGAGGCCACCTTCTTCTAATTGTAGAAACAATATCCCTTAATGCTGCACCACTACTTGAAGTTGCAACACCTATTCTAAAAGGATATTTAGGTAATTTCTTTTTTGCTTGCAAAGAAAATAAACCAATTTCTTCTAATTTCTTCTTCAATTTTTCATATTCTAAATAAAGATTCCCAATCCCATCTTTTTCTAAATTCTTAACATAAATTTGATAAGTACCACCTTGTAAATACACACTAACAGAACCATTTACAACAACCTTATCCCCTTCACTTAACTTAAAATTCAAATTAGAGGTATAAGAGTTAAACATAACGCACTTAACAACACTCTCATTATCCTTAAGCGAAAAATAAATATGACCACTAGGGTGATATTTTAAGTTAGATATTTCTCCCTTAATTAACAAATTATTTAAAACAACATTTTCATCCATTAGTCTTTTAATATAATTATTAAGTTGACTAACACTAATTATTGAAATATTTTTATTTAACATAAACAATTATCTAAAACCCCATTTACAAACTTATATGAAGTTTCATCACAATATTTCTTAGATAATTCTACCGCTACATTAATAACAACCTCTTTTGGTTGATTCATATATTTAAATTGGGTATAAGAAGATAATAAAATAGCTTGTTCTAATAAATTCAAACGATCAAATGTCCATTCATTTAAATATTTAGATATCTCTTTTATACTATCATCAGCATATTTAATAGAATCTTTAAAAACCTTTTTAACAAAAGGATCGCACTCTTTAACACTGCAATCAAAAACACTTTCTATAATATCACTAATTGAAGGTTTACTATCGCTAGTATAATAAAACAAATATTGATATATACAAAATACTGTCAACTCTTGCAATTTATTACGTGAATATGCCATTTCAAATACCCCATTTCTAAATAATTCTAACACACTTTTTGCAATTTGTTTAATAAAATTTAATGAAAAACAAAAAAATGGCCAAAAAGCCATCTTTTAATTACCTAACTTATATAATTTCTTACTAGATTTAGTTAAAATTTCGCAACCATCTTTAGTAACAACTACATCATCTTCAATCCTAACTCCACCTAGTCCCTCAATATAAATACCTGGTTCTACCGTAAATACCATTCCCTCTTTTAAAACAACTTCACTATTTGGACTAATTGCTAAACTATCATGAACTAAAATACCTAACCCATGCCCTGTAGAGTGAGTAAAATACTCTCCATATCCCATCTTCTCAATAAAATCTCTACTTGCAAAATCAACTTCCTTTGCTTTAATTCCTGGCTTTATAACTTCAAGAGCTTTAAGTTGAGCCTCTAAAACCACATCATAAATATGTTTCATTTCTTTATCTGGTTCACCCATAACAAAAGTTCTAGTAATATCGCTACAATAAAAATCATTTATACACCCAAAATCTAAAGTAACAAAATCTCCTACTTTAATCTTTTTATTACTCGCAACCCCATGAGGCATAGCTCCTCTTTTACCGCTTGCAACAATTATATCAAAAGACTCTTTGCTCGCCCCTAGATCTAGCATATAACGAAGCATTTCATTTCTTACTTCAACTTCCTTCATTCCAACCCTAATAAACTTCAAAATATGTTTATAACACTTATCAGCAATTGAACACGATTTTTTTATTTTTTTGATTTCCTCTTCATCTTTAATATTTTTTAATGATTCAATATTTAAACTAACCATCTCTAAACCAAGTTTATTCTTAAAAGCATTATAACGATTAAAAGGTAAAGTCTCTTCAAAACCAATTTTTTTTATATCCTTACCAACTAATAATTCACCCAAACTATCACTATAACTTTTACTAATAGTAATAACTTTAAAATAACTACACTCTTCACTCGCTTGAACAGTATATCTACTATCTGTTAAAAGATAACACTCCTTATTTGTAATTAATAACAAACCATCTTCACTACTAAATTTAGAATAATAATGTATATTAGCAAAACTACTAACTAGCATTGCTTCAATACTTTCTTTTTTCATATACTTTCTTAAATTAGCAACCCTATTTTTCATAATAACGCACCTCTATAAAAAGAAAAAAACTCATACGAGTTTATTTCACTATAATCCCTTCAACCTTAACATTAACACGTGGATTTGCTATCTCACACATATTAATTAAAGCACTTTCTATCTTATCTTGAATTATGGTAGTAATATCATTTATGTTAGTGCCATAATTAGCTTTAATCGAAACATTAGCAATAAATCCTTGTTCCTTATCAGTTTCACAACCTACCTTAGTTATAACAACATTATCTACATCTTTTAATGTTTCACTCATAACATCTCTTATTGCTACATAAGAAATTCCAATCTTTCCAAAATTAGAATAGTTTTTAATATAATGATAAACAGCTTGAGCCATAATATATCCCTCTTTTCACATTACTATTATAAAACTATTTTTGGGACTTTTCAATTATTTATGCTTTAAAAGAAACACTTGGAATATAACTATTACCTAATTTTTCATAAGCAAGCTTTATAATAGTAACAGCATCTACTTTATTAGCATCTTTTTTAGAAACTAAAATGTTAACTATATTGTCCTCATATTCAACATAAGCATTACTATATCCTGCTTCTTTTATTGCTTGTTTTAATGCCTTTTCTTCCTTATTCATCTTATTTTTTTGAGCAATCATTTCCAAGGCCTCAATTTTTTCATCCATTGTAGAACTACTAGAAGCCACTATTTGATTAAGCTCATCTATTTCATCATTAAACTTACTAACCTTAGCCAATTCTAAACTCTCAAAATAAGCATCCTCTCCACTACTAACACTAACTTCACTACTATTATCACCTATACCACCATCATTTAAAGTAGACGTATTAACAGGAACAAGCACATAATAAATGGATAAAACTAAAACTAAGCTAAATAATGATAAAAATGAGACTAAACGACGATTTTTCATATAAAAATTTCCCCCTTAACTTTCTTTCTACTAATTTATATTAAGAAGGAAATCAATTTAGAACTATTTTTTATATTTTTATTAAGATTATAAATTACTATTACAAAAATTCAATTTACCAATAACATCCTTACCTAAGGACTCATTAACTAATTCTATAGACTTTTCATACAACTCAATTTGACTTCTAAAATGTGCATCAACACCATATACAACTTTAATATTATAAGTAGATGCTATTTGCCAAAACTCCTTACAAGGATATGCAACTTTATTTATTTGACCATTTAAACACATCGCCGCTCTTGTTAAGTTTATTTCAAGAGGTATACCATACTTTTCTGCTGCTTTACAAATAATATGAGTAGCTTTTGCCTCTACTGTACCAAAAGAGCTTTTCTCTAACATAAAGAGATCAGGATGAGCAATAATACTGGCTATTCCTTTTTCCATAGATTCTTTTATATAGTTAGCATACGTAATAAGATCTTTTTCATCACTTATACCCCACCCTACTACCTTTTCATTACCTTTTTCATCAAAAACAAAATGCTGACCGACTATTAATTTATTAGTCTCTCTTTTTAATTCTTTATAATAATCTAATAATCTAGGAACATACTCTATCTCAAAACCTACTTCGATTTCTATTTCATCCTTATATTTTTCTTTTAATTGCTTAATACTAGAATAATACTCTTCCTTCATAGAATAATCCATTCTCATATTATTTCTAAAATCGACCTTCTCTTTATATGGACAATGATCAGTAAAACAAATTCTCTTAAATCCTTTATCTATAAACATTTTTACATATTCTTCATCACTTATACTACTATCTGCATGCCCACATCTATAAGTATGCGTATGATAATTAAAATTTTGCATCAATACCACCTCAAAACAAAATAAATTATACTACAAAAATTATTTTATTTTATTTTTAATACCCCTTTTTTTAACTTACATATTTCATATTGACACTGTGCATCACTATATCCAGCATATCCACTTAAAGAATCACAATCCTCAAGCACTTTAAAGCTAACATCTAAAATCTCTCTAATGTCATTATGCCCTCTCCCCACAGTAACCTTATTTACTTCTAATCCTTTAACCTTCATTGCTCTTTTTATATTTCTTTCTATCCTATACAAACAATCAATAAAACTATTTTTAATATCTTCATTATGACGTATATCTTCACTATATCTATCCGGAACCTCTATATTATCCAAACAAACAGTTTTAGTAGTTAAGTCATACCAAACCCAACTCTGCCCTATAATTTTATCTTTATAATTAAATGTTATAAAACAAGAATTCGGCATAACCATACCATATTTTAAACAGCTCTCTCCTAACCCAGAAACAACCTGACAACAATTAGTGATATTTCCCAAAACTGCACAAAGTGGATCCTTTTTATCCAAAACAGAATATACAATACCATAATCTTTTTCATCTTCATCAATAAATATTTTCATTTCATCTTCACTAACAGACTTAGAAACATTATAAAACTCTTGCAATTTTTCAAACTGCTCCTGATTGTAACCATACTTTCCTACAACAAAAGCAAAATCTTCATTACCGTCATCAACACCATGATAAAAATTATTCTTAACAACATTTATAACATGACTTGGAAGTAACATATCCGCATCTCTATTAGTATGAACTCTTTTGCCAGGATAAACTTTCTTTACATTATCAAAATTATTGTAACTCGCTGCAATTAAATTAATCTCATTAAAATCTTCATCCTTATAAATCATAAAGTCACTATAATTAAAATATTTCATAAAAAACTGTGCATACTCTTCATTAAAACCATTATCCAAGCAAAAACCATCAAACTTATTATGTATAGTATACCCATCTAACACTCCAACAATTTTTTTACTAATAAAATCATACGCCTTATCTCTAATAGACGCCTTACTATCAAAAAGCCCCAATACATAACACAATTTAAAAAAAGATGCTTTATTTTCTTCTAAACTAACATTTGGACAAATACTAATCAAATTATTCCAAACTTGACCATTATTATTTAAATAAAAGTTGCCTATATCACTAACAGGCATATTCTTTATAACTACACTTCCAGGTAAATACCTTTTATTAGCCCAATAATACAATCTCAAATAATACCTAGAATCAATCTTATCAGACTCTATCATTTTTCTTATTATTCTATTATTTAAAAGTAAAGATTTGTCAAATTCAATAAATTCACCATCATTATAAAAACTATAAGTTTTTAATTTTCTATCATAGAACATCAAAGCATTATCTACATTATCGATAAACTCTCCTTTTTCAAGAAAAAAAGAAACTCTCCTGTTACCCAAATCCAAAACTACCTTTTTTAAACTAGAACATTCCTTAAAACTATCACTATTAAAAGTTTCTATACTAGATGGTATAACAATCTCTTCTAAATCCAAACAAGAAGAAAACTCATGACCTTTTATTTCTTTCTTACCAAAAGGAAACTCAATTTTCTTTAAACTGCTACACCCCTCAAAAACATCATTACCCATCTTTTTTAATTGTTTAGGTAAATCAAGTGTTTTCAAATTCATACAATTTTTAAAACATTTACTACCAATAACTTCAATATTTTTCAAATTATTAATCTCTTGTAAATTACTACATCCATAAAAAGCACTATTCCCTATACCTACAACATTAGGGGATATCTTAACATCTTTTAAACTACTACAAGAAAAAAAAGCCTCATCCTTTATTTCTTTTACGCTATTAGCAACATCAATATTATCAATTCCACAAAAAGCAAAACTTCTAGGACTTATTTCCTTTAAAGAACTAGATAATTTAACTTTTCTTAGATTATAACATTCATAAAAAGCACTATCTAGTATCTTACTTACATACTCTAAACCTTCTACATCTACTAAACTAGAACATCCTTCAAATGATGAAACACCAATACTTTTTATATCATCAGACAATTTAACTTTTCTTAAATCTCTACATCCATAAAAAACACGTTTTTTGAGTTCTCTAACACCATTAGGTACAATAACTTCTTTTAAAGAAACACACCTATAAAAACAACTTTCACCTATATTTTTCAAATTATCTGGTAAAACTATTTCTTCCAAATCAAAACAATTACTAAACGCTTCTTTTTTAATATCTAATAAAGACTTAGAAAAAGAAACTTTTTTTAAATCAATACACGAATTAAAAGCCTTTATACCAACTACTTCTAAAGCATCAGGTAAAACTATTTCCTTTAAACCACTATTTTCAAAACAACGAGAAGAAATCTCTTTTAATGTAGTAGGCAAACGAATACTCTTTAAATTTTTAAATCCCAAAAAGCAACTATCCTCAAACTTTTCAATACCTTCACACAAAACTATATTCTTGTATTTAAAAGTTTGCATATTGCTTATCATTTCTTTTGTTAATACACTAGGGCATTTTTCAATTATTAAAGAATCATTATTAACTCTATAAATTAACTCACCATCCATAATTAACACCCCAATTAACTATAATTTTAACACCACAAATTTACATAGTCAATTACTATTAAAAACACAAAAAAAGAGGATTTTTCCTCCTCTTATTCTAATATAGCTTTAATTCTTCTAACTCCTGCACTACTAGCTTCTTCTTTAGTTATTTTAAACTTCCCTAATTCTTTAGTGTTACTAACATGTGGTCCTCCACATAACTCAATAGAAACATCTCCTATTTTATATACAGTAACTACATCGCCATACTTATCAATAAACATAGCTTCTGCACCAGTTTTAAGTGCATCTTCTTTGCTCATTTCAAGTCTTTCTACATTAATTCCTTCTTCAATATATTTATTCACCAAATCTTGTGCTTCTTTAACTTGCTCAGGAGTCATCTTAGCATCATGAGAGAAATCAAATCTCATTCTCTCAGCAGTGATATTACTACCCTTTTGATGAACGTGATCACCTAGAACAACTTTTAAAGCAGCATTTAGTAAGTGAGTAGCTGTATGATACTTAGTTTCACTGTCTCCAGTAGCAGCTAAACCGCCTTTAAATTTACCAGCAGCACCTGCTCTAGATTTTTCTTGATGCTCTTTAAACTTAGCTCTAAATCCTTCTTCATCTACTTTTATGTTCTTCTCACTAGCTAACTCAATTGTTAACTCAATTGGAAAACCATAAGTATCATATAATTTAAAAGCATTAGTAGCATCAATAATATCACCACTTAATCTAGAAACAATCTTATCAAACTCTCTTAAACCAGTTTCTAAAGACCTAGCAAATTTAGTCTTTTCTACCTTTAATGCTTCAAGAACTATACTTTCATTTCTTTCTAATTCTTTATAAGTGTTTTTATACTTATCAATAAACATCTTTGCTATTATTTGATCAAAATCACTATTAATATCGATATTTAATTTTCTAGCATGTCTAATAGCACGTCTTATAAGTCTTCTTACAATATAACCTTGATCTGTATTACTAGGTTTAATACCTGCATCATCACCACAAATAATAACAGCACTTCTATAATGATCCGCAATAATTCTCATACTAGCCTTATTTTCCTCATTTTTATAAGACATTCCTGATATTTCTTCAATCTTCTCAATAACATCTTTAAATATAGAAGTCAAATAGTTATCATCTACATTTTCTAAAGTAGCAGTAACTCTCTCTACTCCCATACCGGTATCTACATTTTTATTCTTTAATGGTTCAAATACATCTCCCTCTAAATGATTATATTGCATAAAAACATTATTCCAAATTTCAACCCATCTTTTATCGCTTGGATCAAATACTTTAGGAGCCTCTTCATCACTTCTCCAATAAAAAATTTCTGTATCAGGACCACAAGGACCAAGCATTTCTATATTTGGCCACCAGTTATCATCTTCACCTAAATATGCAATTCTATCTTCACTAACACCTAAACTTTTCCAAATAGATGCACTTTCCTCATCTCTTGCTACGATATCATTTCCTCTAAAAACAGTAACAGCTAATTTATCTACAGGAATCTCTAATACTTTAGTTAATAATTCAAAACTCCAACTAATAGACTCTTTCTTAAAATAATCACCCAAAGACCAGTTACCTAACATCTCAAAAAATGTATGATGATAACTATCACCAACTGAATCCAAATCATTAGTTCTTACACATTTTTGAACATCTGTAAGTCTTGTTCCTTGAGGATGTGGTTGACCTTTTAAATAAGGAATTAAAGGTTGCATACCCGCTGTATTAAATAGACAAGTAGGATCATTTTCAGGAATAACAGATGCTGAAGGGATCACTACATGACCTTTACTTTCAAAAAACTTTAAATATTTCTCTTTTAAACCTAACATATTTATGCCCCATTTCTTTTACCCATTAATCTTATCAATAACTTAAAAACAAGTCAATTACTAATAACTTTAATAAAGTTATTTTAAATATTAAATTAAACAAAATCCTCTTCAGTTAATACCTTTATACCCTTTTCTAATAACAATCTAGTAAAAACACCATTTCCATCTACCTTAGTACCATCAAACTTACCATTATAAATTTGTTTAACACCACAACTAGGACTTTTCTCTTTTAAAATGGCCACTTTAACATTATTTGCTATTGCTCTATTTAAAGCAATCTGCGCTCCTTTAGTAAAATATGAAGTAACATCTTCTCCCTTTTCATTTATTACCTTTAAATCTTTTTCATTAACTAATATTTCACTTTTAAGTCTAGGAGTATCCATCCCTCCCATTACTTCAGGACACACTAAAATAACTTCTTTATCCTTCAAATATTCAATTATCTTTTCATTTTTATTATTACCGCCATTATATTTACAGTTATTACCAACTAAACAAGCGCTAACTAGCACCTTCTCCATAAAAATCACCCCTATTTCCCGAAAAATAAAAATTTACACTTTCACTTTCCTATCTTTTTCTATCTTTTTTTCTAATACTTTAATTTCTTTACTAGAATCCACTTTATCTTCTATTATATCTTCACCTTTAACTTTTTTTATAAAATTACTTACTGTAGTAACAGGTCTTTTCAAATTATCTATATCCTTCCCCAAACCTGCTACTATAAGATCTTTTTTATCTTCAAATATTTCTACAACCATTTCAAAAAGCAACTGAATCGCCCACATAATAATCATTAAAGTAGTTAAAACAATTGAAATAGGCGTAACATTTGTACTAGCGGTATATATACCATATACCATAACACCTATTGTAAATGTTTTCATAGAATACTTAATTATCTTATATGATCTTCTTACAATCTTTTTCAATTGTTTATTGTCTTTATTACGAGTAAATAAATCAAATAAAAAATAAATTGCTAATGTGGATAGTAAGATTACATTAACAATAAAATTACCACTCTTTGAATAAATTGCATACCCTAAATAAATAAAAGTCAAAATAATTGAAGTATATTTAAAGATATTACAACATCTTCTTATATCTTCTATAACTATATCTATTGCTGCTCTTGTATACTTAAACATTAATAACCACTCCTAATACAAATAATATTGTACTTATATTAAAGATAAAATAAAAGGGAAAGACAACCTTTCCCCAAATATTAAATATTATAAGATTTATTCTTGATAGACTCTTTTACCTTAGAAATAAATTCTTCCTTACTGCAAGTAACTGTATCTTTACTTCCATGCAATCTATAACTTACTAAATTATTATTTTTCTCATTATCGCCAATTATAAGAGTTAAAGGAACTTTTTTAGTTTGAGATTCCCTCATCTTATAAGACAATTTTTCTTCTCTATCATCAAGTTTAACTCTAATATCATTATTTTTAATTTTTTCTAAAAGTTCTTTAGCATATTCTAAATGATATTCATTATTTACAGGAATTATATTTACTTGAACTGGAGATAACCAAAGTGGAAATGCTCCTGCATAATGTTCAATTAATACTCCCATAAATCTTTCAATAGAACCAAATATTACTCTATGTAACATAATAGGTCTTTTCTTACTACCATCAGCATCAACATAAGTTAAATCAAATCTTTCTGGTAAGTTCATATCAAGTTGAATAGTACCACATTGCCATTCTCTTCCAATTGAATCTTTTATATGGAAATCTAGTTTAGGCCCATAGAAAGCACCATCTCCAGGATTAACTTTAAACTCTCTATTTGCTTTCTTACAAGCAGAAGCAAGTGCCGCTTCACTCTTTTCCCAAACTTCTAATGAACCAATATACTTTTCTTCTGGTCTAGTAGATAATTCTATTGTAAATTCTAGATTGAATACAGCATAGAATCTTTCAATAAATCTAATAAGTCTTACTACTTCTTCTTCAATTTGATCTTCTCTCATAAAAATATGAGCATCATCTTGAGTAAAAGTTCTAACTCTAAATAAACCACTTAAAGCTCCACTTGCTTCATGTCTATGAACAAGTCCTAATTCACCACATCTAATAGGAAAATCTTTATAAGAATGTAAACTATTTTTATATACTAGCATTCCTCCAGGACAGTTCATTGGCTTAATAGCAAATAACTTTTCATCTATCTCACTAGTATACATATTTTCTCTATAATTTGCCCAGTGTCCACTAGTCTCCCATAATTCTTGATTCAACATAATTGGAGTTTTAATAAATTCATATCCTTCTTTTTCATGCTCTTTATACCAAAAATTCTCTAATTCATTACGAATAATCATTCCATTTGGCAAAAAGAAAGGAAAACCAGGACCATATTCACTAATCATAAATAAATCTAATTCTTTACCAATCTTTCTATGATCTCTTTTCTTAGCTTCTTCAAGCATATTTAAATGAGCACTTAAAGCTTCCTCGTTATCAAAACAAATACCATAAACTCTTGTTAACATCTTATTTTTAGAATCACCTTTAAAATAAGCTCCATTAACTTTTAACAACTTATAATATTTGATTTCTTTAACAGTCTCAACATGAGGACCTCTACATAAATCTGTAAAATCTCCTTGAGAATAACAAGTAATAACAGCATTATCTTCCATATTATTAATTAAATCTACTTTATACTCATCTTCTTTAAACATACTTAAAGCTTCTTCTTTACTTAATTCTCTTCTTACAATTCTTTTACCATCTTTAGAAATCTTTTTCATTTCTCTTTCTATTTTTTCTAAATCTTCTTCTTTAATTACTTCTTCACCTAAATCCATATCATAATAGAAGCCACCTTCAATTACAGGACCTACCCAAAACTTAGCATTTGGATATAAATGCTTTACAGCTTGCGCTAATAAATGCGCACAACTATGATTTAAAATACTTAAACTTTCATTTTCCTTAATATTAATCATTTAACCTCACTCCTTAACACAAATTTATTAATATCAAATCCACCACTAATTTCCATAACATAGTTATAAAATTCAGTAATATTTTCCATCATTTTTTCTCTAGTATCCATTACCATACTCTTCCTAATAAGAGAGGTATCATACTCATCATAAAACTTACTAATTCCATAATTATCCCTAAATAACTTACTATCTAGCAATTTATCTAGTTTAGTAAGAGAAAATTCTCTTAATTTTTTAACCTTACCATGTAATGTAATTAGTTTCTTATATAACTCATAATACGCCAAATAAAAACTATCTCTTTTTTCATAATAAATAACTTTTAATTCATCATATTTATCCCAACAACCATATTTACCACTTAAAAGTTCAAATTCAGATATTTCTCTAACCTCACTTTTAACTGCCTCAGTTGCCTTATCCTTAAGTTTTTTTACTTCCCCATTCCTATCGCTAACAATTTTACCTTGTGCAAACATTGCTATAGTATGATGCTCAACCTCATTAGCCTCTTCAATACAATATTGCTCATATTTGTTAACAGGATTAGCAAAATACTCAATTAAAAAACCATCAATTTCTAAATTTCCTCTTTCTCTCCAAACGTTACCTCTTTTTAAAACAATATGAACATCTATATCACTAAATTCATTATTATTTCCAGATACAAAACTACCACATGCTATAGCACCTTCATAATAATCTTCTTTTTCATATCTTTCCAAAAATTTGTTTAAAGTCTTTTCCCATTTTTCCATTACCATCACCTCACTAACAAATAAAAAAAGTCCCTATTAAAACAATAGGAACTCTTTGATTTTATACAAAACCCTAAAAAAGAGCGGTACCATCCTAATTCATAGATTTCTCTATGCCCTCAATTCTTTTAACGCAAGTTTACGCTACTCCATTACAGGTAGAACTCCTAGGTAGTAACTATATATCTTCCTTATTAGTTTGCACCAACCACTAACTCTCTACAAATTCCAATATATAATCATGTCCTAATCAACATTTTGAGATTATTATACAACATTATATTTATAAATCAAGAGGCAACCCCTTTTTTTTAAAAATATGATTTGTACAAAAAAACTATAATGTCAATACACATAACTATTTCAAACAAAATAACTAAACCACTAAAAAAACTATTTATAAAAATAGCAATATTTTTAAAAATCATAAAACATATTAATGCTAATAACAACCAATAAAAAGAAAATTTAATACATATTAAACCTTTATAATTTAAATAATTTTTCGAATAATCCCATAAAAGTATTTTCAATTTTCTAATAAAGATAATTTCGCAAATTAATTCAATAAAAGTAAGAAAAAACATAACTAAAATCATTTTTAATATAATATGTAAAAGCAAAAGATAACACATATAACAAATGACTAATCCAATTCCATACAATGGTAAATAAAAACCTCTAAATACTCCTGGTTTTATCCATTTTTTAAAAAACAACTTTCTATAAAATAGTTATTAAAAAAAACTACAGCACCAAAAAAATAAATAATGAAAAAGCATAGAATCACCACTATATTCTATGCTTATTAATAAAATAGGATACTAAACTTTAAATTATCTTATATATTGTTGTGGAAACATGTTTATAACTGTTGAATCATAAGTATAAGATATATTGTATTCACTTACAGTTTGAAGAACTTTACCAGTTTTTACATATTCTTCTCCATCTAATTCTAATTCTTCATCGTTTGTAGTAACAACAAGTTTTTTCATTCCACTATCGTTATACGTAATTTTTACAGAACCATTTCTTTCATATACTATAGGTTCTACACCATATGAATAACGCTCATCTTTTTCTACTATAAACCCTGTAAGATTTAAAACAAGCTCTTTATCTTGATTAGCTTTAGTAATTATATCATAACTAAAATCACTATCTTCCACTTCAATACACTCCAAATATACATCTCTATCAATATTAATCTCAGCAAAATCACCAATTAAATAACCAATTATTCTATGAATTACTGGAAGTCCACTTAAATATAATTGACCACGCATCTCTGCTACATCCTCTTTTGTATAATTTCCTAAACCATCACACCAAGTGTCGTTACCATCGCAAACATATGCATAAACTTCATCATCTACTATTTGATAGAATTGTCCCCATATTTCATCACCTTGTTCATTAAGATCTCCATGGTAAAAATATCCCTCATCTTCTTTATATGTTGTCATGGTATTCAATACACTTACTGAGCCATTTTCAGCATCATAACCACTAACTTTCGTGATAGTATGAGTTGCTCCAATAGTATACTCATTTTTAAGACCTGAGCTACCAATAATATCAAAATATTCAACAACATCTTCAAGAATAGCATTTTCACCTAAATCAAAAGAATATTTAATATTATATACATCTGTTTTTTTAGTCTTCCAAGAAAATAAAGCCGTAGAATCCACAAATGTTCCATCTTCTTTTTTATCTTGCCTAGATTCAATATAATCCAAAATAATTTTGCTTACATATCCATCAGCAAAAGTAAATTCCATATCCATATCAATTTTTTGATAAGATTTAGTACTAGATAACTCCATTTCAACAATATAATCTTTTACACTAAATTTCAACACATTATTTTTATTATTTTTTGTTATTTCGTATTCATATGTACCTTCAACTTCTACTTCTCCATCTGGATAAGCAAGTCCAAATAAATCTCCCATACTAGAAGCTGTAAAAACAGTAATTAAATTTGATATATTCCCATATTGTTCATCAAATTCTTCTTGGCTTAAATTATGTAATCCATCCCATGAAGTATAATTCCTTAACCAAATTGAACCAGCATAATAAACTTCATTGGTATCAGGATCTATACTTTTTGTCCATGTAGAAGCTCTTTTACCATCTTCAGAATCAAATAATGAATAAAAACCATCTTCACTTTTTGTATAATATGCTTTGCCTGTATAAGGCTCACTATCTTCATCAGATATAACTTGACTAGATCCAACATAGTCGATTGCATATTCAGTTTTACTATTACTATTTCTTAGTGCAGTAAAAAAATCTTCAAGTGTTGCTACATCATCATCTTTCAAAAATGAAAACAAGTCACAGCCTGTTGCAAATAATGAAGAAAAAGCCAAAGTAACAAGCATAAACAAATTAAAAATTCTTTTTTTCATGTTAATCAATCCCCCTAACAATTAAATAATAACACAAACAAGACAATTAAAAATAGATTAGACAAAAAAAAACAAAAAAAGCATAGTTAAATTGATTTAAAACTATGCCTTATCAACAATTTATCTTCTTTTTTTAGATTGAATAGGATTATTGAATTTTTCAATACTATTAGCATCTATTCTAGATTTCTCTATTTCCTTGACTATTGCATTAATAACCTTTGCTTTACTATTACACCAATCTCTAGCCCATACATGATAAATATTCCATCCTCTAGACTCTAAAAATCCATCATGATAAATTCTATTCTCTATCATCTCTTCAATATTTTTATAATTTTTATTAATACATTCAACACCAACTAAATATCTATCTTCTTCTTTATCATATACAGCCAAATCTATTTTCTTCTTTGTGTTACCTACATTTAATTCAACACAATAACCTAGTTTCTCCAATGATTTCTTTATTTCATTAACCATATCATTACTAGCAATCTCATCCTCATCTAAATCTTCTTTTTTACTATTTAAACAAATTTTAATTTCATCTTTTTTATTATTTGATACAGCTCTAACATAACCTAAATATTTCTTCAAAATCTTTGGACCTTCATTCTTAGTTGTCTCAACATTCAATTCCTCTGGCTCAACTGAAGTAACTACAAAAGTCTTTTTCTTTGCTCTAGTAACAGCAACATTAAGCCTATTTTCGCCACCTTCTAACGATAAAGATCCAAAATTAGCATAAACCTTATCATTTTCATTTTTTGCATATCCAGTAGATAAAATTATAATATCTCTTTCATCGCCTTGAACGTTTTCTAGATTCTTGATAAATAAAGATGTATCTTCACCATTTTCAAACCTATTTTGCTCTTTTAAAATAAGCTGTGCAAACTTAGGATCCCTTTTGCTCTCTTTTCTTATTTCCTCCTCAATAGCATTTGCTTGATCACTATTAAAAGAAATAATACCAATGCTTTCATTATCTTTTCTATTTAATAAAAGTTTTTTTAGCAAAAGAACAGTAGTTCTTGCCTCTTCTTCATTTCTTCTATTAATCCATCTTCCATCCACTTTAATTCTAGTTATAGCCTTATTCTTCTTTCCACCAACTAAATTTGGAACAACTTCTAACTTATTATCATAAAAATAACTATTTGAAAAATCAATTAACTCTTCACTTCTACTTCTATAATGATAATTAAGATTAGTACTTGGAAGTCTAGAAGTAGCTAAATCAAGTAAACTTTCTACCTCTAATGTGGCTTCAGTAGTAGGATCTATATTCTCATCAATGTCCGCTCCACTATAACGTTTCATAAAAGTAGATGATGGTCTAAGTTGCTTAGAATCCCCTGCAACAACTATATTTTTACCTCTATACATTAAAGGAAGAGTATTCTCAATAAATACTTGACTTGCCTCATCTACCAAAACAATATCAAACATATCTTTTACAAGAGGCAAAATAGTAGAAGCATTTTCAGGAGATAATAGCCAACAAGGATACAAATCAAGCATTAAATCTTTATATTCTTGCATAAACTTTCTAATTGGCCATGCGTGATGTTGTTTAGATATTTGATATAAGAAATCTTTATTATTTTTGCTTGCTTGATAGTTGTCAATATAATCATTATTAAATGAGTTACCGGCAATGTTTTTAGCTATCTCTTCCTGTTTTTTCTTCATAAGTAAAATATCTTCTTTAATACTTGGAAAATTCATTATTTTTGCTAAATCTTCTTTTCGTTCTTGCTCTTCTTTAACAATCTCTATGTACATTCTAATAGACATAAAATTATTTAAAATTTGATTATATTTAGCCGTTGTATCAGAAAAATTATAAGCAAAATTTAAAATTTTATTATCTAATGGTGAAAGTTTATCTAATTCAACCCTAATATCCTTTATTTCTGTATAATTATTTAAAGTGCTTTTGAAATTTCTAAGCATATTAACATTTCCATTTAATATTGCTGCGACAATCAATTGATATCCTTTTTCAGTTAAAACATCTTTAAATATTTCATAATTATTAATTTCTTTTTTAATTTCAGCTAATGCTCTTTGAAAACTATCTTTTAATTCTTTTTCAAACTTTGATGGAACAATAAAACCTTTCTTTTTATTTTCCCTAGCGATAAACGAAACTAGTTTATCTAAATCAAAACTTTCTCTATCAATGTTGCTAACATAATGAGCAATCAAATAAGAACAATAAGGATATTTAGAAATATCAAATCCAAGATTTTTTGAAGAAGTAATTTTCTCAAGTTTATCCAACGCAGAATCCACACTATAAACATCCAAAGTACTCTTTACATGATCCATAATAGCATTCTTACTTTTCATGTTTTCATATTTATAATACAAATTTCGTCTATTATTTTGATTTATACTTTCAATTGAACTTAATAATTCGTTATATCTAACTTTCAATAAATCTTCTCTTGAAGATAATTCCTCAAAAACCTCATAATCATAAGAATTTTTAGAAATATTAGAACTTTGCTCATACATAGTTTCAAGACTAACACCAAAAGAAGTTGGCTCATACAATACATTAAATATTTTTTCAAGCTCTCCATATTGTTCATCAATACTCTTTTGAAGTTGAGCATGTTTTTCTATATCCTCACTACAATCATAGTTTTCTATACTTGAATGTGCCTCATAACACTTCTTATAAAAAGAATCTTTTTCTTTTTCAGGGTCAGCAATAAACATAGCCTTTCCTTTTAATGAAGAAAGTCTGTTATAAACAACATCTAAAGCTGCTTTCTTTTGAGAAATCATCAAAACTCTCTTCTTTCTAGCAAGAGCATCACTAATTATATTAACGATAGTTTGTGATTTTCCTGTTCCTGGTGGACCGTAAATAACCATATTCCCTTGATTATTTATTCTCTCAATTGCCTTTTCTTGAGTTGAATCAAGCTTACTAATTGTATATAAAGATTTAACTTTTTTCTTTGGCTTATTTTTTAAGGTATTAGCATATATTAACTCCTCAATAACCTCATTAGTAGAAGCCTTTCTATTTTCTAGCTCCCCATAATCCATATAAATAGAATTAGCAAGTGGATATCTACCAATAACACAATGATTAGTTATAGTTAAATCAGACTCTTTAGGTGGAATCCCACTATCTTCTAAAGGTGATAAATCATCTAATGAACCTACTTCATATTCAATATCTATATGGTGATCTTTTAAATATTTAACAACACTTTCAACGTCTTTAAAACGTTTACCTAAATCATCACCAAACTCCAGCACCATATCATCTATATTTAATCTTTTCTCTTTAGCATATGCCATTAAAAAAGCTTTATTTAAAGTAACCGGCATATCCTTTGCTATTTCAATATTAGCATGCCCTTCATCAATAATATTTATTTTAACAGGAAATAAAATAAGAGGAGCTTTGATAGTTGTATCACTACCTATACACCCTTCAACAAAAGGATATCCTACATAAAGTTCATATCTACCAGTTTCTTTTGCTATATCAATAATTTCTTTTCTTAATTTATAAAAAACATTGACATTCGCGGCTACTGATTTTTTTAATTCTTTATTTTTTAAATCAGAAATTTGTTTTTTTACATCTACACCAGAGTCAACAATTTTTTTGTATTTTGGATTTTGCTTAACAACTTGATCAATTCCCTCAGAATAATACAAACTAAGTGCAGTATCTTTACCTATCATTTCAAAAGGCTTATGACTTTTTCCATTCCATAATCTATCTATAAACTCATCTAATTGAGTAACATCACCTAAAAATTTAGATAAATCACACGAAAAACGAGTGTCACCTTTTTTACTATAAATACTTCTACTTTTACCACTTATCTCTACTAATCTATCTTTATAAGTTGTATAAATTGATTTCATAAGCAACACCTCTTTACATAATAAAATTATAAACTATATATCCATAATTTCAAGATATTTTTAACCTCATTAAACTATCTAGCCTCTAATATTTTAATAAATTAAATCATAAAAACATTTTCATATTTATTATTTTAACAAATTAATATATAAAATTTAAAATTCATCATACTATTCAATTAAAAAAACATTAATAATAAAATTAATGTTTTTTATCTTCTAATTAATATATTTTGCTTATTATCAGCAGATTTATAACCCCTTGCAATATTAGCCAATTTTCTCAAATTTCTAGCAACATCTATAAACATAAGCAAATCATTATCTTCTACTTTTTGACTTGAATTCGAATATCTAAGAGCAGGCACATCTAACTTTTCAAATAAATTTTTTAAATATTGCTCCTCAAAATCACCCTCAAACAAATTCATTGAAGGAGACTCAAATCCATCATAACGCCCATTTTCCAAAGTAATATTTATCGTATTTGATAAAGTTGCATTTTTTCCTTTTAACATAGCACCATATAAAAATTGCTTTGATTGAATTTCACTTTTATCTGTATATGAAGAACTTACAAAATGTGGTCTATTTACAAATAATTTTTTGAAATTTTCTTTTCCTTCCTCATCTAAAGATTCATATAAGCATTGTAATTTATGCCCTAATTTTTTCAAATCTCCCCAATTTTTACCTTTCCATAACAATAACCCTTTTAAATATTGCTCTATCGTTGTACATACAAAATGCAACAACATTTCTTTTTGATCGCTTGTCATTTGCAAAATTTGTTCTCTTTTAAAATCCTTCAAACATAAATTATAAGAAAAATCAGCTTTTTCAAGTTGACTTTTAACTTCTCTTAAAGAATTACTAGACATAAAAATCACTCCTCTAAGTTACATATAACCAATTATATCATATTTTCTTACTCTAGTATTTTTTATACTAAATAGTGTTAATAAAATATCTAATATATTTAAATAGTTAAACCATTTATAATCATATAAACATTTTCCTTAACTTCATCAGTTTCATCTTCAATATAAGGAGTAATATCGCCATCCATTGCATAATAACAAAGAAGCAGCAAACTCATCTCTCCTGAATAATACTCAATTTCACTTTTTAAACTACCTACCATTTTCTTTAATTCTTTTATCTTATTAATAACATTATCTTTCTCTTTATCAAAATCAGATGGACAAAGAATTCCTTTAAAATCAATACCATTATTTCTCCTAAGGTTTTTATAAAGAAAAAACATCAAATAGTAAGTATAACTATAATTTTCAAACTTAATATCTTTATGTTTTTCATGATGCTTCCATTGTTCAATCAAATAGTTAAAAAGTAGCAACCACCTTTTATGCAAAATATCAAGATTATTATATTCTGTACAATTATATGTCAAATACTTAGCAGTCACTAAAGATTTACAGTTAGATAAAAAATCCTTTTCTTTAAACTCTCTACTATTAATCTTTAGAGGCATATTTTTCAAACAGGGAAAAATAATTGAATCAACACTAAAAGAATTTCTAAAAAAACAAGATAATATTGTACATCTAGACAATTTTCCTTCATTATTAAAAGAAATCTTCGTACAAGTTGTTAAATTATTAAATACATTACTAAAATTACATGAATACCCATTATTTCCTTTATAAATATAGGTTTTAACCTTACTTGCATTACCATGATTATATACATTTTCTTTTGCAGCACTATCATACAATTTATACAATTCAGAAAGGCATTTAGGACTAGTCTTGCAATATTTTGATTTTAAATTATCCAAATCAATAAATTGCTTTTGCCAATAAGGTATCTCATCTTTTAAATCAAAAATGTGCTTCTTAATATGATCTGCAATAGTCAAAGGCTCATAATATTTCCAACTAACTTTTTTCATATTATTTGACCACCTTTCCTTCATATAATCCTTCTACTTGTTCTTCATACTTTATAGGATCCTTAATCCTATTAGAAACTAAAAGTGGGTTATGATATTCTAATGGTTGAATTTTAGTTATTTCCTTTATCTCAAAATCATATTTTCCTTCTAAAGCTAAAGAAGCAAAATAATTAGCTTGTTTTTCTTGTACATCCCTATCTAAACTATTAGTATAAGAAAACACTAAATGCCCTAATTCATGCATATAAACAATTTCTTTAAATTCCTCAAAACAACAATTCACTTTCTTCTTTTCATCTTTTAACTCTTTAAGAACCAATTTAATGTTATCCTCACACAAACAAACAATATTATTTTCATTATCCTCTATCTTTTCTCCAATATCATTAAAATACTCCATATAATCCAATCTGTTTTTTCTCATATCAATATAGCAGCCCATTAACTCAACTGTTTTGTATACCGGATAAACAACTTTAACATCTTTTTTTCTGAATTTTTCAAATAAACAAATATCTTTAATGTCCTTATAAAAATCTATAAATTTATATTTAAGCATATCAGCC
The DNA here is from genome assembly GCA_045119835.1 of Bacilli bacterium. Lineage (GTDB taxonomy): Bacteria > Bacillota_I > Bacilli_A > RFN20 > DUOF01 > CALVUJ01. The sequence continues at coordinate 68,216 of JBGVED010000014.1, forward strand.
TTACTCAAAATAATAACCCTATCTATTTCACTAGTTCTAATCGAATTAACCAAAAATCTAAATTGCTCTTTACAAGAATAACTAGACATCAAAAAACGTAATATAGATGCAAAATAATAAAGTCGACATACTGTTTCATTGTTACTTGTCTTAAAATTTGGTAAAAGATTATCAGATTTTATATTAATAATGATACTTTTATCATATACAACTTGAGTTTCAAAATTAACTCTACGCAAAACACTCATTAATTTAGAAAAAATATTCAAATCCAATTTAAACTTTTTTTCCAAAAAATATAAATCTTGCTCATTCGCATTTAAATCTATAACTATTCTTCTTTTTGTTACAACACTAGTATCCATCATTTGTTGTAAATCATAGGCACTTATATCAATATAATAATTAAAAGTCATTAACAACTCACCTCAATTATATTTTAACATATAAAAACAAAACATATAGGACATATTTGCCTAAAAAAAATAAAAGAGTTATTCCAAAGGAATACCTCTTTCATTGCATAGCCCTACTACTTTAAGGAAATTAGAATAACTCGGTTGACTTATTCCGTTTTCCCAACGATATATAGTTTTTACATCGACATCTAGAAACTCACTTAATTCAGCAAGTTTCATTTGGTGACGTAAACGCCACATAATCGTTTGCACAGATGCATATTTCATATTTTTCCCTCCCTGCCATCCTTTAAGAACGGCTAAAAAAGTTGTGAAAATGAGGTCAGCCATGCATCAAAATAATATCACATACTATTAAAAAAATCAAAATTATTTTTATAAGAAAAAAGAAAGTAACCTCATTAGTTTCCTTTCTTCTTTTTATCTAACAGATAAAATAATATAGTTAATATTTGAAGTGGAACAGGTATTATAAATAACCTTCCAACATGAATAATATCTAATGATATATATAAAGATAGTGTAAAAGTCCAAATTAAGGCACTTATTAAAAAGAAATTTATAATTCGTTTACCCCATATACTATTAAAAATAATAAACACAATACAAGTTAATGGAATAGAATATATATATACATTAGACAAAGACCAATCAATATGAACAATATCAACGAAAACAACATCAATCGCAGTAGCCACTAGCCATATAAGTCCTGCAGCAAGCAAAGAAATAAGAATTTTATTCTTACCTGATATTTTAGACTTAACCCTATCTTTAATTTTGTTCATTAAAGTAGGAGCTGGTGTAATTAAATCATTTACAGTAACCCCATACAAATCAGCAATTTCCTTAAGGATGTAAATGTCAGGAACTCCTTCTTCTCTTTCCCATTTTGATATTGTTTTATCAGAATATCCAAGTTTGTCTGCTAATTGTGCTTGAGTTAAACCAGCACTTTTTCTATATTTTATAAGATTTTCCTTTATTGTTGTTTTTATATTCTCTATCTTTTCCATACATATAAATATATACAAAAATAGCGTTAAAATCAATCAAAAAACAAACAATTCTACTCTCAGTAGAGTTTGTTGTTTTAATAGTAGAGAAGTAAAAACAAAGAGTAGATAATATTTTATAACCTTTATTAATATCATTTGATAGAATGTTATTGTTTTGGAGGGATATAAATGAAATACAAAATAGTAGTAGACTCATCTAGCGACTTAACTAATGATTATATTAAAGATAAAGAGATAGGATTTGAGGTTGTTCCATTAACAATTTTAGTTGATGATAAAGAATTTGTAGATACACCAACATTAAACATAGACAATATGCTAACTAAAATGCATAACTCAAAAAACAAATCTAAATCTTCTTGCCCTAGTAGCGGATATTTTGCTAAATCATATCAAGAAGCAGAATACGTTATAGCAATTACAATGACAAGCAAATTATCTGGAACATATAACTCTGCTTATCTAGGAAGTAATGAATGTACAAATAAAGTACACGTAATTGACTCAAAATCCACAAGTGGTTCTATGCGACTACTAGTAGATAAATCATATGAACTAATGAAACAAAACTTACCATTTGATGAATTATGCAATAAACTAGAAGAATATAAAAACAGTTTAAATTTATTCTTCGTTTTAGATAAATTTGAAAACCTAGTAAAAAATGGAAGAATGTCAAAACTTACAGCTTTTATCGCTACTGCTCTTTACATAAAACCACTATGTATGGCTAAAGATGGTGTTATAGATATTTATGAAAAGCCTAGAACAATGAAAGGCGCCTTAAACAAATTAGTTGAAGCAATAGAAAAAAACACAGAAACAACAGAAAATAAAACATGCATTATAAGTCACTGTAAAAATGAAACAGATGCCCTTTATTTAAAAGAACAAATTGAAAAAAAATATAAATTTAAAGAAATAATTATTAGCGAAATGAAAGGCTTATGTTCCTTCTATGCATTAGAAAAAGGCATTATCGTATGTTTTTAGCAATCAGTACAAATTGATTGCTTTTTTTATAACTATTCACTTTTTATATAGAGTTTATATCAATATTATTATATAATAGCCCTTGACTAGAGGTGTTTACTAATGAAAATTAATTTTAATAAAGAGGACATGAAAAAATTTCTAAAACTAATTAATACAAAAGAAATTAATATGGCCATCGCAGATATGTTCATGGAATATAATACTTGCATTGAATTAATAGATGAAAAGAAAATAAAAAAAAGTAACAATGAAATAGAAATGTATTTAAATACTTTTTTAGATTTCTTTAATATAGATAAAAAACTAAAAGAAAATAAAGAAATAATCGAAAAATCAATTAAACCAGCAATAAAAAAAATAAATTCCTCTATTTTTCAAAACAATCCATATTATAAAACAATTAAAATTGATTCTATTAAAGACAAAGAATATTTTTTGGGCAATATTAAATATTATCCCTATCAATCTTTTGCATACGATGATGCATTGATATTAAATGATGACTATTATCGTGAAATAAGTAGAATTGCTTATCTTGATCACGAAATTTCATTCCCCGCAATATGCAAAGATAATGTTATATGGATGAGTATCACTCCTAATGAAATATTAACTATGGCACCATCAATTCAAAGAAGTCACGGAAAAGTTATTACTTTTGGATTAGGCTTAGGTTACTACCCTTTTATGTGTGCACTTAAAGATGAAGTAGAAAGCATAACTATAGTTGAATTTGATGAAAATATAATCAAGTTATTTAAAAAATATTTGCTACCTCTATTCCCTAATAAAGAAAAAATAGAAATTATTCATGCTGACGCTTTTAAATATTTAAAAGAAAATAACATTAATGAACTATTTGATTTTGCTTATATGGATATCTGGCATGATGGAGAAGATGGATTACCTTTATATATTCATTTTAAAAAATTTGAAGAAAATAAAAATTGTAAAATAGAATATTGGCTAGAAGATTCTATTATCTGCATGGCTAGAAGATGCCTACTTGTTGTAATTGAAGAAGTACTAAATGGTGCAACTGACAAAAATTTTAATATAAAAGAAAATGATATAGATGAAGTAATCAATGATTTATATTTTCATCTAAAAAACTGCGAAATTAACTCATACGAAAAACTTCATAAATTGTTATCTAAAGAATCATTAATTAATATCTTAAAAGAAATTGGTAAAAACAAGTATTAATTCATTATAACAAAAAAATCATCCAAGCATTATAACTATAGTACTCCCCTCCTATAGTTTATCTTCATATTTAGAAAGTTAATCAATAATTACATTCCATTTTTCTACAAACTCAAACTTAAAATATTGAAAATTAACTTTCTTCTCTAATACAACATAATTATCTTCTTTATATGTTTTAGTACCCATCCAAATGTAGGTTTTATCCATTTCCCAATTCTTTTTCTACTCTTAAATAAAATAAAATAATACTTAATATTTATTTTACTATAGGACCAGCAATAGTTCCTCCATATTTAATTGCATTTTTAGGATTATCTATTGCTACATATACTACAACAATAGAATCATCCATAGGTGCTGCTGCTATCCTAGATAAGTTATAATTACCTAATTGATATGCTACATTAACAGCCTTTTGGGAAGTTGCCGTTTTTCCTTAGACATACCCAAAATTAAAAAACATGGTATCAAACCATGTAAATTATTTATAATTAATCTGTTATAAAGAACATTTTTCATTTTTTTGCTCATTTTCTATTTTAATTCAAGAAATTACCCCAATAACATTCATAACTAAATACATAACTGAAGTAATAAGCATCATATAAGAATCAGAATTAAAATTAACGGCGTTGATTATCCAAATTGACAAATCCAAAACATTATTAACTAACCAAACATACCATGCTTCTCTAAATCTAAAAAGAGATAACACTATGCCACAAACATTAACAATTTGAGTTGTACCATCTAAAAATGATAGTTGCTGTGAAGGAATAAAAGATAATAAATATCCAAACAAGACACTTCCCAAAATCACACAAGTACATACGAAAATGGATTTCTTTAAATTTAAACTTCTCATTTTAACAACATCATCTTGCTTATTTTTAAGCCAACTTATCATACCAGATATTTGAGATGGGACATAAAACACAAAAGAAAAAGCAACCCACCCAAACAAACCATTTTTACCACACACATATGCATAACTCAATGAAAATAAAAGTCCAAAAATACAATTATACCATTTGCCTATTGCCATATAATAAGCGTTTAAAAAGCCAAAAATTAACGTTATAACACCCCAAAAATAATCACGAGAAATTAAACCTAAAGCAACAGAAATTATAATAGTTATAACTGGCATTATAAATAACTGAAAATTTTTCTTCATCAAATAACACTCCTATATAAGCCATACTAACACAAAAAACAAAAAAATTCAAATTATCCAATCATTATGACTATAGTACTACCTTCCTCTATCTTATCTCCATATTTAGGAAGTTGATCTATTACAGTATTTCCTTCTCCTATAAACTCAAACTTAAAATATTGAGACTTTACTTTACTCTTATCTAATCCCACATAATTTTCTACTTTATAAGTTTTAGTATCCATCCAAGTATATGATTTATCTATTCCTCCACTTCTCTTTTCTACTCCTAAATATGGCAAAACATCACTTAATATTTCTTTTACTATTGGCCCTGCGACAGTTCCTCCATATTGAATTGCACTTTTAGGATTATCTATTGCTACATATACAACAACCTCCGGATCATCCATAGGTGCAGCTGCTATCATTGACAAATTATAGTTACCAGATTGATATACACCATTAACAGCCTTTTGAGCAGTTGCAGTCTTTCGTTAGGCATACCTAAAACAAAAAAAGACCAAGAAGCATATGTTATCTCCATTGACCTTTTATCTTTGCACTAAAACAAATCAAAAATCATCCATAAGCAAAAAATCTTTTAATCTAATATGCTTAACCGTACTAGTAGAATAATCTATATCATCATTAGTAATGATTATCTTTTGAGACAAATTATCTAAAGTTGCAAAAGCTCCAAATTCTCGTTTATATGCTTTTTCATCTAAAACACTATAAGCAACTTGAACATAATATTGTTTGTTAGCTTTCTTTGCTAAAAAATCAATCTCCTTACCATTATTATCAAAAACAAATAATGTATATCCTCTATAAATTAATTCATTAAATACTATATTTTCTAAATTATGAGTTAAATCATATCTATTATCTAAGCATCTAAGAGAATTAAAGCAAACATCCGTATTATATACTTTCTGATAATATGCAAGTTCCCTTTTTGTTTTAGTAGAATATTGTTTTATAGATTCAATAATATATGCTTCTTCTAAGCAACTCAAATATTTCATAATTGTATTAATTGAACATTCACTATGCTCTTTCTTAATATAATCTTTAATAGAATTTGCAGAATAGATTCTAGAATTCGATTTCAAAATATAATTAACTATGCTCTTAAACAATTCTACTTTCCTAATTTTGTATCTATTAATTAAATCATTTAAAACAATTGTCTCATCCAAATCATTCAAATATATTCTTTGTGCTTCCTCCCCATCAAATTCAAATCTTTTAGGAAATCCTCCCCAAATCAAATAATCCGATATAGAGCATTCTTTTTTCAATTCCTCACAGTATTCTATTATTTCTTTATATACAAAAGGATTAATTTTGAATGAAACATATCTACCACTCAATTCTTTAGTAAATTCTTTAGATAATAGTTTTGAATTACTGCCAGTAATAAAAATAGAATTATCATCTAACCTTAAAGTTTTACAAGCTTCTTGCCATCCTTTTAAATTTTGAATTTCATCAAAAAACAAATAGCACTTACCTTCTTTTCTATTCTCATCAACATATTTAATCAAATCATCTTCATTTTTTATACTTGAATAAACCCTTTTATCTTCAAAATTCAATTCAATTACATTATTTGATTTACTTAATATTTCTTCTTTTATTTGACCTAAAATTACAGATTTACCACATCGTCTAATACCAGTAATAATTTTTATTAAATCAGAATCATAAAAGGCTCTAACAGGTTTAATATAATGTTCTCTTTGTATCATATTAATTCACTCCTCGATTATATTTTAATGAAAGATTTTCGAAAAAACAAGATATTTTTCATTGATAGTGAAAGATTTTTAAAAATACAGCAAAATTTTTCACTAAAAGCACTTATTACTTTTCATATAAATACCAAAGCACAATTACATTAATTATATAAAGGAATTAATATTATGCACTTCTCCCCTTTAAAATCACCTATTATTTCACCCCATTATTTAGCATTATTTTCACTGTATCAAGATTATCTTTAAAAGAAAAAAGTTTGATTTCTTTTGATACATTAAAAGTAGACAGTATAAAAAAATGACACTATCTACATTTTTGTTATTATTAAATTATAGAGGTATAACTAAAAACAAAAATAAATATACATTTGTTTGAGTTATGGTTTATACTACAATTATTACTACAAAAAAGAAAAAGACTCTTTTCTCTGACAAAAACATACACTTTATAAAAACTTTTACTATTAGTATATAACAAAACAATACTGCCCATATCTCTATTTAACACAAAATAAAATAGCAAGCACCAAATATCATCAAAAAAAGATATTATTTTTAATAATTTTATTCTATTATTTTGCCACTTTTTATCATATTATGTTTAAAATTTTATACTTTTGTTATAGTATAATAATATAGGAGATGTTATCAATGGAAGCCCAATTAATTAGCGCAAAACTTTGTCGCGAAGAAAATGGTATTTTTTGGAAATTAACTTTAGCAGATAATAACAATAACATTATAGGAACTTTTGGAACTAAAGTGGATACAATAAATTTTAGAGTGTTTACATTTGGCTTAACTAAAATTTTAAACAACAGAAACTTATTTAACTTAACAGGTAAAACATTATCTTCCCCAATTTTAGTAAAAAGGACTCCTACTAGAGTAGAAAGCATAGCAAACAAAGACGGACGTTTCTTTTCAATTGATTCAAGCGCCAAAATGTCTTATGGAAGAGAATTTGATACATCAGATTATGAAGAAGCAACATTAACTAGTCTAGAATCAAAAAGCGGTATCCTTCAAACAAATATAGATTTAGGTTATTCTTCACAATGTTTTCAAGCACCAGAAGCATATAGAGGTTTCAAACCAGTATATAATGTAGATTCAAGCATGGAACAACAAATTGCCGGAGCTAATTATTTTGCAATGTTTATTTACCAAGTTTTAAACGTATGCAAAATCGATGATTTAATACAACAAGGGGATAAAAAATATCCAAAACTATCTATTGCGCTTGATGAAAAAGAAAATATAATAGCTCTGGGTGATGTAAACAAAGAAATTTGGCTTATTCAATCAAAGGAAGGTTATACTTTATCAAATACTCCTATTAAAATCCCACAAACCATAAAATAAATCACTAAAAGGACAAATTAACCAGTTTACATAAACCTATCAATATAATTTGTCCTTTTTTACAACCAACAAACAAGATAAAAAAATTTTTATAACTAATATATATTGTTTCATATTTTTATAACTAATACTATTTTAAATTTACATATTTTCTTAATAATTAATTACATTTACTTATACACCATTATATTTTTATTAAAATTAGCCTAACATTATAACTATTGTACTTCCTTCTTCTACTTTCTCTCCATATTTAGGTAATTGATCTATTACAGTATTTCCTTCTCCAATAAATTCAAATTTAAAATAAGAAGATTTAACTTTACTCTTTTCAAGTCCAACATAATTCTCTACTTTATAAGTTTTAGTATCCATCCAAGTATATGTTTTATCTATTCCTCCACTTCTCTTTTCTACTCCTAAATATGGCAAAACATCACTTAATATTTCTTTTACTATTGGCCCTGCGACAGTTCCTCCATATTGAATTGCACTTTTAGGATTATCTATTGCTACATATACAACGACTTCAGGGTCATCCATAGGTGCAGCTGCTATCATTGACAAATTATAGTTACCAGATTGATAAACTCCATTAACAGCCTTTTGAGCAGTACCGGTTTTACCACCTACTCTATATCCTTCAATATGAGCGTTTCTTCCTCCACCAAGACTTACTACATGCTCTAATGCATCCCTCATTTTATCACTAGTTTCTTTACTTATTACTTGCCTTTTTATTTCATTTTCTTTTTCATAAATTATTTCTCCAGTTGAAGTTAAAGAAACACCATCTAAAATACTTGGAGTATACAAATACCCTCCATTAATAACTGCACTAAATGCTGTAACAAGTTGTAAAGCTGTAACGCTAACCCCTTGCCCAAAAGCACTTGTAGCCTGTTCCAATAAATTATAATTATCATAATTAAACATAATACCGGCACTTTCACCCCATATATCAATACCCGTTTTACTACCAAATCCAAAATTAGTAATATAATTAAACAAACTATCTTTCCCTAATTTTTGAGCAATTGAAACAAAACCTGGGTTGGAAGAGTTTTGTAAAACCTCTAAATACGTTTGCAGACCATGTCCTCCTTTTTTCCAAGACTTTATCCTCTGCCCCTCCACATAAACACTACCAGTATCATAATAAGTATCTTTATACATATCAATCACCTTTTCTTCTAACGCTGCAGCAAAAGAAAAAACCTTAAAAGTTGAACCTGGTTCATAAGACTTCCATATTGCTAGATTTCGATTATAAATATCACTATTATAACTTTGATAATCATTTGGATTATAAGTAGGATAATTAACAATACCTAATATTTCTCCATTATTAGGATTCATTGCAATCCCTATAACAGACTCTGGAGAATACTTTAAATAAGCATTATACAACTCTCTTTCCATAACGCTTTGAATATTATAATCAATAGTTAAATTAAGACTCATGCCAGCGGCTGGACTAATAACATTAGATTCCAAATTATTAAATAGCCCACCTTTTGCATCCATATAATAATTTAAATAACCATTTTCTCCTTGCAAATAACTATTATAATAAGCTTCAACTCCCGCTAATCCTTGATTATCACTACCTACAAACCCCAAAGTATGCGCTAAAGTAGATTCATATGGATAATAACGCATTGAATCTCTAAGCAAATAGACACCCTCTAAATTCAAATCATTAATTCTAGTAGCGGTTTTATCATCTACCTTCCTACCATTACCATTAAGCCTTACAATAGAAACTTTTTTATTAATTTGATTATAAATATCTTTTGCATCCATCTTTAAAATAGGAGCAAGAATTGTACTGGTTTTAGCTTTTTCTTTTACCTGATATGGAATAAAAGCAATAGACATAGTAGGAACATTAATAGCTAAAGCCTTACCAGTTCTATCGTAGATATACCCCCTGCTTGCTACAAGAGGAAAACTTCTCTGCCATGAATCAATCGCCCCATTTAACAAAATATTATTTCTAGCAATTTGAATATAACCAAGCCTCATACCAATTATTGCAATAGCTAAAGAAAAAATGATCTCTAGAGAAAATATCTTTCTAAACATTGCTGTTTTAATCACTTTTAATCACCAATACACTTTATGATTTTTAGCAACAAAAAAGACTATCTACTAGCCTTTTTCAAATTACTTTTCATTTTATTAAGCATGCTTTCATATATTTCTTTAAATTCTTTTCCCATTAAAATTTCCGCTTTTTTTACAAAAGGAATATTATCATATTTTCTTATATATTTTTCAAAATCACTAAAATAACTATTATAAGAAGAATAAGCAGTATCAATTCCTCTAACAAGATTAAAATATTCATTTTTAACAAAACCATTTATAAATAAAACACTAGGTTGCAACCTATATAATAAAGGGTTATTTTCTTCTTTTATAAAATTTTCATCAACAGATAAATTTATTTTTATCTCCTTCTCGAAACCAAATTTTAATTTATCAAATTCTTTACTTACTATCTCGTTTACTTTATCATGAGCGATTTGCAAAAATAAAGGCTCCATAATCTTATAAATATCAAATTCCTCTACATCAAATAACAACCCATTAAAATAATAGCCATCATCTATATATTCTATATAAGAACTACTATTATTATTTCTTAAATATGTATTAAGCAAATCAACTCTTGTTTCTGTATCATATGTTTTATAAAAACTACAATTTAACAAAGAAAACAAATCAAAATCACTAAGATAATCTTTTCTTTTTAATAAATTCATATATTTATCAAAAACTCTCTTTTCCTTCATAAAATCTATTCTATTTTTTTTAATATGATCATCATAATTGTATTTATAAATTTTATTGAATTCTATAATTTCATTTCCATTTCCATCATTCATTTTCCTTATCTTTGAAAAATTTAAAGTAGCAAAGTTACAATTTTTAACATCATATTTATCTTTTAAAAATTTTTTAGAAAATAATTTTAAGAAATCACAAGAAAATTTCTCAGCATCATATTCTATAGGTTGCAAAGAATACTCAACGTCAAATAAAGGACTATATTCAATATAATTAGAATTTAGAAATAAAGCAGATTTTTCTAGATTCTCATCAAATTCTAATAATTGTTCCTTACTATCAAATAACTCATGTATGATTCCTTTTTCTTTATAATACTCACACGCTTTTCTTTGATAAAAGTGTCTTAATTCATGCAAACATGTTGCTAAAATCTCATAATAATTATCTTCCTCAATTGTACTAGCATTTATAAATGTTCCTTCTTCACTATCTTCACCTTTTGCATTAGAATCTAATATCTTAAAATTAAATTTAAAAACACCTAGTTCTGGATAAAAGCCACTAATTTCATCCATTATATTTTCAAAAATCTCAACTCTTTTACTAAAAGCCAAATCCCACCAAATATCTCCTTTTAACATCTCTAAATTTTCTACAATCTTATCATTTTCCAAAATTTTGCTAAAAAATATATTTATCCCACTCATTTTCTAACACCTCTTTTAGCAAAAGGAAAATAATTTCCTGATGTTCTATCTAAAATATCATTTAACTTTTCTTTATTAAGAAGCCTATATATACTTTGATATTTAAAAATCCCAAAATCTATCCCTATATTACTACTATCAATTTTATAAATAACAGATAACAACCATTTCTTTTTATAACCACTTCTATCTTCTTTTAATTGATTATCCAAATCGTTTAAACATTCATATAAAACAATATTCAATAAATTTTCTAAATTATCATAAGGATAAATATTCCCATTAACAATTAAATCATTTTTACTCCATGAAACCTTCATATCATCACTATATATTCTTCTAATAATTTCATTAAAACATTTAATAACTAAAACAGGATCACTATTTTTAATAATTTTTGGATACACCATAAAAAATAAATCCTTATCATCTACTAAAGATAAATCTGTAGTTTTTAATTTTTCTACCTTCTCTTTTATAATTTCAACTTTCCTAATCGCATCAAAAGTATCAACCAAATGCTCATTAATAAATTCTTCTGCTGCATTATTTAAAAACTCATTATCTAAAATATTACAATTACTCATAAAAAATTCTTCATCATAGCCATCATTAATATCATAATTATCCCTAGCAATATCAAAAAGAATAGTTTCTGAAAATCTCCTAGCTTCCTTATAAATATATTGATAAAAAGCATAGTCTTCCCCATCTTCTTTATCAATTCTTAAATTTATTTCTCCATAATTTACATTTTTAAAATTTTGAAAAAGCTCTTCTCTCTCTTCAATACTTAAATTAATATCATATTCATCACAATAATAAAGTTCCAACAAATATAACCTAAGAGTAAACAAATATTCATACATAGTTAAATATTGATTGTAATTAATATCATTAATTATCAATCCATTATCACAATCACCCGCAATATTTTTATAATTATATTCGTTTTCATATACATCTCTACCAATAAAATTATCACTAATATCAATTTCAATTTTATCTATATTTAATGCTTCACAAATAAACCTATTAAATTTTCTATAAAAATTAATTTTATTCTTCTCACTTAGTTTTCTCCAATTACTGGTTTTTAAATACTCAAAAAGAACTGCTAATTTAGGATCTGACATAATTTTAATAACTACACTATCATTATTCATATCTCCATCACCAACAAAATTATAACATGTCCTTAACGTTATTACACTAAAAATTTTTTTTACAAAAAAAAATATATCATTTAGACATATTTATAAATTCTACAATTTTCTCTACTGGTATTGCATATCCAGTAATAAAATTACCATTATTATCAAAAACACCTGCAAAAGTTATACCAACTATTTCATTATATTCATTAAGTAATGCACCACCGCTACTACCACTATTTATATTAGCACTATGCACAATTACTTCAAAATCAACTTTTGATTTATTATTGTTTAAAGAAATATAACTATAACAATTAATCATTCCATTAGTAATTACATTTTTTATGGAATTAGGATTTCCCATACTTTTAACACTTTCTCTAACTTCACTACTATTATCACTAATATTTAAAACTTTTAAAGTTTCTTTATTTTCAAATCTTACTATAGCTAAATCATATTTTACATCGCTATACATAACTTCTCCTACATATTTATTAAAATAAAAATCTTCAACAATTATTTGTTGATTAGAATATGAATAATCATACCCTATAACATGATTATTAGTTAATACATAATAATAATTTTCATCTTTTCTATATATAACACCACTACCATAAGAATTATTTTCTTTATATTTTATACCTAAAAAAGTACTATAACAATTATTAAAAATCATTACATTAGCTTTTAAAACTTCATCATTTTTTTCACTACTAATATACAAATTACTACTATAAGAAGATACCATCTTCGCATTATACATACTTTCACTATTGTTACAAGCACTAACTAAAAAAAAGGCAAGAAAAATAATCACAAATCTAAAACAACGTCTCATTTTTTACCTCCCTTTCAAAAACATAAAAAAGATAGCAATGACAAATAATTAATCATTACTATCTTTAATTGTACTTACTCCCATTAACTCTTCTTGTTCAAACATTAAAGTACTATTTAAATTTTCTTCTTTTTTAATTTCTTCTTGTAAAACTTCATTTGAATTATTTAAATCGTTAGTTTGAGGGTTAACAAAGAACACTGTAAAAATAAACAGTAACAAAGCACACAAACCAAAAGTTCTTATCTCATAATCAAACTTAGTTTTTAACTTCTTCTTCGTAATCATCCTCAATACCTCCCTTAAATTTTTTCTAAAATTCTCAGTTTAGCAGAATGAGAGCGGTTATTTTCCTTAAGCTCCTTCTCACTTGGTAATATTGGCTTTTTTGTGATTAATTTAAACTCGACTTCCTTTTCATTTAGATTAACCGGCATATTTCTTGACCAACCTTCACCCTCACTTGCTTTCCTAAATACTTCCTTAACAATCTTATCCTCCAATGAATGGAATGTTATTACGGCAATTCTTCCTCCTTTTTTTAGGAGTTTCAAGCTATCATTTAATGCTAACTTTAAACTATTTAGTTCATCGTTTACTTCTATTCTAATAGCTTGGAATGTTCGCTTTGCTGGATGTCCTTCCTTCAAAGCCTTTCCTGGCATACTAGATTTAATGATATCTACTAGTTCAAAGGTTGTTTCAATCGGTTTTTCTTTACGTCTTAGAACTATATTTTTGGCAATATTTCTAGCATACCTCTCTTCGCCATAACTATAAATAATGTTTCTAAGATCTTCTTCTTTATATTTATTAACTACGGTGTAAGCATCTAACTCCTCGTCTCTATTCATACGCATATCAAGTCGAGCATCATATTTGTATGAAAATCCTCTTTCACCGTTATCTAGTTGGGGAGAGGAGACACCTAAATCAAATAAAATACCATCAACAGAATTAATTCCACGCTTATTAAGCTCCATCACGATAAACTTATAATCGGCATGGATAAGTTCAAATTGGGGAGAAACAATTGATAGTAATCGACTTGATGCCTCCATAGCTTCTATATCTTTGTCAAAGCAATATAGCTTGCCAAGATTAGATAACTTAGTCAATATATGGTAACTATGTCCTGCTCTACCTAAAGTAGCATCAACATAGGTTCCATCAGATTTAATGTTAAGCCCTTCAATGGACTCTTCTAGTAATACTGAAACATGTTCTTTCATTTTACTTACCTACAAAAGATAATTTTTCAGCAACATCTTCTAAACTAGATGATGCATCTTCATAATAAGAATCCCATGCTTCCTTCGACCAAATTTCAATGTGATCTAGAACTCCAACTATCACGCACTCTTTAGTAATTGCTGCTTCTGTTATTAAATTTGCTGGCAAATTTATTCTACCTTGCTTATCAAATTCCTGACTTGAGGCACTACCTACTAACACACGAATGTTTTTTCTAGCATCTTGCATTGTGTTTGGCAACATAAGTAATGTTGTTTGAAACTTTTCCCAACCTTCAGTAGAATACAAAGCTATACATTTATCAAAACCTCTTGTAACCACTACAGCATTGGAAAGTTGTTCTCTAAGCTTAGATGGAATGATAATACGGCCTTTTTCATCTACATTATGTAAAAACTGACCCATGAACATATCCATCACCCACTTTCTACCACTTTTCACCACTTATACCTTATTATAAACACCTTTTTTTCCCCTTGTAAACACTTTTTGTAAAAAAAAAGCAACTTTTCTTGAAAGTTGCAATATTTACCTAAATTTTATCTCAGATTATTATAAAACTTTTTTACCATCATAGTATCCACAGTTAGGACATACGATATGAGATTTAATCATTTCACCACAATTACTACAAGCACTTAAATTAGGCATTTCTAATTTTTGATGAGTTCTACGCTTTCTTTTAGCTGTTTTTGAAATC
Organism: Bacilli bacterium; assembly: GCA_045119835.1. Lineage (GTDB taxonomy): Bacteria > Bacillota_I > Bacilli_A > RFN20 > DUOF01 > CALVUJ01. The sequence continues at coordinate 83,610 of JBGVED010000014.1, forward strand.
TTTCTTGTTGGTACTGCCATTTGTAAACACCTCCTAAGTTCTTATAAATTCTAGCAACATTGAAGATTATATATTAGAGTTTAATTAAAGTCAATATTTTTTACAATTTTAAATATATTATCTTCTTTTATTATATAAACGATTTATTTCTTCGGCATTTACATTTTCACTAAACCAATTAAAGTATCTATCAAATAA
>JBGVED010000015.1:0-72904 GCA_045119835.1 Bacilli bacterium
AATTTTGAATCTAAATATACAATAATTTTCATTATAAAAATAATGGTTAGTGATGGAAATAAATGAAATTTCATGTTAAAATATTAACATAAGGAGGAAAGGAATATGACATTTGATAAATGGTTTAATAAACAATCTAGATTGGTTCAAATTATTCTATTATTAATTCCTGGAATAAACTGGATTGTTGAATTATTAGTTAGATGGTCTCTAGCTCTAAGAAAGAAGGATGTACTTTACATTATTGTTGCTATTTTAGTTACAATTCCTGTAGGTATTGCATTCGGATGGTTAGATTTAGTTTGGATATTATTATTCAACCATTTAATTTTAGGAAAATAATTAAGTAAATGTTATTCTTTCAAAGAGGCTTTTGCCTCTTTTTTTTGTGTTAAAAAAATACAAATAAAAGCGTAAAAATATTGACTAAAAATATTTGATTTTGTCGGACGATTTTTTGATAAATTAATAAAATTATATGCTAATATGTTCGTGGGGAGTGAAAGTATGGCAAAATTATATTTTAAGTATGGAGCTATGGGATGCTCTAAAAGTGCACAAGCATTAATGTGTAAGTTCAATTATGAACAAAAAGGATTCAAGGTATTACTTATAAAACCTAGTATTGATACAAGAGACTACAGTGAGGGAAAACCAGTAGTAAAAAGTAGAATTGGAATTCAAAGTGAGTGTGAAATCATTTGTAAAGATGCATCACTATTAGAATTATATAAAAAATTAAGTGAGAACAATAAATATGATGTAATGATTATAGATGAAGCGCAATTCTGTAGTGAATCACAAATAAACGATTGTAAAGAAATTTCTGTTGATATACCAGTAATTTGTTATGGCTTAAAAACAAATTTTAGAAGTTACCTATTTGAAGGTAGTAAAAGATTAATAGAAATTGCAGATAGTATAAGTGAAATAAAGTCTTTGTGCAGTTGTGGTGCTAATGCAACAGTTAACGCAAGACTTATTAATGGTGAAATAGTAACAGAAGGAGAAGAAGTTGTTATTGGAGGGGATGAAACTTATGTTGCTATGTGTTATAACTGCTGGAGAAATCTTCAAAAAGAACAAGAATTACTAAGAAATCAAATGAAATTAAATATAGAAAAAAATGAAATCCTTTGCGAATAAGCAAAGGATTTTTAATTATCTTTTTTTAGTTTGCTAAAAGACATTCTATTAACGGTAAATACGCTACAAGTTAATACTATTTGGCTAATTATATAAAAAATTTTTCCTATATTAAAAGGCATTTCCTGCAAATAGTTAATAAAAGAAACATTTACAATAGTATAACTATCAATGTTCAAAAACATAGTTATTGAAGCGGAAACGAATAAAATTAGTAATCCAATTGGAAAAAAATTATTAATGCCAATATCTTTTATGGTAAATAAAATGTTCAAGAAAATACTAACTATATATATAATAAAAATAAAAGCTAAAACATCAAAGCGCTCTTTTAATGTAAAATAAGAAACCAATAAACATATAAAAGTAACTGATACTCTTACTATGATATTTTGCTTTTTATAATCACTTTGAATAAAACTTCTTAGAAAATATAAGACTTGGATTATGGTTGATGTTATTAAGGGTACAAGAGTAAATTCATTGAAAAATAGTAATAATATTTCAAAAATCAAAGTCAAAGACATAGCGATAATCATAATATAATAATCAGTGGTTTTACAAAACAAAAAACAAGTCATTATAAAACAAAGAAGAATTGATAAAATTGATAAGATATTAGTACTAAATAAATCACCAAAACCTATAATTAAAGCTAAAATAAATAATTGAATACTTAAGAAAAAAATTAGAGATAACTGCTTATTTTTCATTTGAAATACCTTTTATTTTATTTAACATATTTTTGCATTGAAGTTTGTTCATTAAACGAGGATTCCCGCACATATAACTTTCTTTAAGTATTCTTTTTACAATCATATTATAATCTTTTTCTTTTATTTCTCTTATATTTGTTGGAATTTTCAGAGTTTCGTTCAACTCTTTTATTTTATATATTACTTTATTAGCAAGATTGTCACAACTTTCCTCTTTACTACCTAATTTGCAATAAATGGCAATTTCACTTAAAGATTTTTTTGATTTTGGGAAAGAAAATTCTAAAATATAAGGTAAAATAATTGCATTAGCTAAACCATGAGGAAGATGGTAGAATTCACCCATTCTGTGAGCGAAATTATGTACATATCCAATATTTATTCTTCTAAAAGCAATTCCAGCTTTATAAGAAGCAAGAGCCATATTTTCGCGATATTTTAAATTTGTAGGTTCTTCATAAACTTTTTCAATAGTATTAAAAATCATTTTTATTGCTTCTAGTGCTTCTTGTTTATCCTTTTTAAAATATTTTGAATTAGAACTAATATATGCTTCTATTGCATGAGTTAGAGCATCTATTGCAGTATATGCGGTAATATTAAGTGGTAAATTTACTGTTAAATTTGCATCAAGCGCAACATGGGATGGAACATATTTGTTACTAAACAAAGGGTATTTTTGTTTTGTTTGTTTATTTGTAATTAAAGCGAAAAAAGTATTTTCACTACCTGTACCTGATGTTGTAGGAATAGCAAAAAAAGGAACATTAAATTTTCTTATTCCTCCAATCAATCTTTTTAACTTAAACACACTTTTAGTTGGATCACTAACTCTAGCACCAATTACTTTAGAACAATCCATAACGCTTCCTCCACCAAAAGCAACTATAGCATCACAATTATTGTCGTTATACAATTTAAATCCTTTTTCTACTGTTTCAATACTAGGGTCACTTTCAACTTCATCAAACACAAAATAATCTATGTTATTGGCTTTTAAAAAGTTTAAAAATGATCCAATTAAATTCAATTTAACAATAGTTTTATCGCTTACAATTAAAATTTTGCTTAATTTCTTTTTCTTAGAAATTTTTACTAAATCAAACAAAGAATTGTTTCCAATATATAATTCTTGTTTAGGTTCTTTCAACATTTTTATGTACATAGCACAAACAAACTGCTCAATTCTAACAAAAAAATTATTCATACTTTCACTCTCTTCCTAAGTAGATTATATAATATTTTTCCCTCTTAATGAATGTTATATAAATAAATTTAATGGCAATATTTACATCAATTTGCATAAATTATATAATTAGTAACGAATAACAGAAAGTAGAAAAACAACTAATAAAATATAGTTTTTAAATTAAAAATTTAAAGGAGTTGAACAAATTGATTAAAACATTACTTAAGAGTGTAAGAGAATATAAAAATAAATCTATAATAACGATTATATTTACGGCAACCGAAGTTGTACTCGAATGTATAATACCTTTTGTTATGGCAAGTCTTATAGATAGTATTGAAAAAGAAAGTTTAATTACTTTATTTGCGTACGGATTTTCGTTAATTTTACTAGCTTTTTCTTCTCTTTATTGTGGTGTAATGGCTGGAAGATGCGCAGCAACTGCGGCGTGTGGATTTGCTAAAAATTTAAGACACGATTTGTATTATGCAATTCAAGAATATAGTTTTGAAGATGTAGATAAGTTTTCGCAATCTTCTTTAGTTACAAGACTAACTACAGATGTTAGCAATACTCAAATGGCGTATCAAATGTGTATGAGAATAGTAATACGAGTGCCACTAATGATTATTTTTTCATTTATCATGAGTTTAACTATACATGCTAAATTATCTTCAATATTTATTGCACTACTACCAGTAATAGGATTTATTTTATTTATGCTAGTAAAAGTTGTTAGTCCGATGTTTCAAAGAATATTCAAAAAATATGATAATTTAAATAATTCGGTTCAAGAAAATGTTGGCGGAATAAGAGTTGTTAAAGCATTTGCAAGAGAAGAGTTTGAAAAAGAAAAATTTGATAAAGCAGCTAGTGAAGTTAGAGATAATTTTATAAAGGCAGAACGTTTAGTAGCGCTAAATTCACCAATCATGAATATATGCATTTATACTGCAACATTGTTAGTTTCATTTTTAGGAGCTAAAGTTATAATAAATACTATTGGAAGTGAGCTTACTCCTGGAAGGTTGTCTTCATTAATTAATTATGGAGTTCAAATACTATCATCACTTATGATGGTATCCATGATATTTGTTATGTTATCTATGTCAGTAACTTCTGCGAAAAGAATTTGCGAAGTAATTGAACATAAAGTTTCAATGAGTAGTCCTGAAAATGGAAAAAAAGAAATAAGCGATGGTAGTATTATATTTGAAAATGTCTCATTTAAATATTCAAAGCAGGCAAATAAATATGCATTGTCTGATATTAATTTTAAAATAGAATCAGGAGAAACTGTTGGTATCATAGGGGCAACAGGTTCTTCAAAATCAACACTAGTTCAGCTAATACCAAGATTGTTTGATGCTAGTGAAGGAAACGTTTATGTAGGAAACGTTAATGTGAAAGATTATGACTTAGAAGTGTTAAGAAATGAAGTTGCTATGGTTCTTCAAAAAAATGTGTTATTTTCGGGAACTGTAAAAGAGAATTTAAGATGGGGAAACAAAAACGCTAGTGATGAGGAAATGATTAGAGTTTGTAAATTAGCGCAAGCTGATGAGTTCGTTTCTAAATTTAGCGAAGGATATGACACATATATAGAACAAGGCGGAACTAATGTTTCTGGAGGTCAAAAGCAGAGGTTATGTATTGCAAGGGCTTTGTTAAAAAAACCTAAAATACTAATCTTGGATGATTCTACAAGTGCGGTAGATACAAAAACAGATGCTTTAATTAGAAAAGCATTTAAAGAAGAAATTCCAAATACAACAAAACTTATAATTGCTCAAAGGATATCTTCAATTAAAGATTCAGATAAAATAATTGTTCTTGATGGTGGTAAAGTCGTTGGATTAGGAACTCATGATGAACTATTAAAAGATAACGAAATTTATAAAGAAGTTTATTACTCACAAATAAAATCTTCGAAGAAAGGAAGTGAGTAAAATGGCTGAAAGAAAAATGCCAATGAGAAGACCTATAGGAATGCCTAAAGTGAAAATTCCTAAAGGAACGTTTAAAAGACTAATGAAATATTTATTTAAATACTACAAGTTTCAATTAATTTTGGTAATGATTTGTTTGTTAGGAAGTGGCTGTGCTGGCGCTGTAGCATCTTCTTTTACCCAAAGTATTGTAGACGATATAATAATTCCTGGAATGCAAACAGGTTTTAATAGCGTAAAACACGAGTTGTTTGAAGCAGTAGCAAAAATGATTTTTATTTATAGCATAGGTGTTGTATGTTCACTTATACATACTCAAATTATGGCTGTTGTTACTCAAGGAACTTTATATCGTTTTAGAAAAGATATGTTTGATAAAATGGAGAGTTTACCAATAGGTTATTTTGATACACACCAACATGGAGAAATAATGAGTACGTACACAAATGATACAGATACATTAAGACAGTTGATAGGGCAAAGTTTGCCAAATATTTTACTATCAAGTATTTCAATAATTGTCATATTTTCTGTAATGATTTCCTTTAGTTTATGGTTAACTTTAGTAGTAATAATTGGAGTTTTTGCTATTTTAAAAGTAACAAAAAAAATTGGTGGAGCTAGTTCAAAATACATGGTTGAACAACAAAAATCTCTTGCAAAAGAAGAAGGATTTGTTGAAGAAATGATAAAAGGTCAAAAAGTTATCAAAGTTTTTTGTCATGAAGAAGAGTCTAAGAAAAAGTTTGATGAATTAAATGAAAAATTATTTCAAGACAGCCAAAGAGCAAATAAATTTGGAAACATTTTAATGCCTATACTTGGAAATATTGGTAATATAATGTATGTTTTAGTAGCCTTTATAGGAGCCTTTTTAGCTATTTATCAAATTAAAAATATATCATTAAGAGGACTTGCAGTTTTAACACCAGGAATTATCATTTCTTTTCTAAGTTTATCTAGACAATTTTCAAACACAATAGGACAGGTTTCTCATCAAGTTACAATGGTTGTTATGGGATTAGCGGGAGCCAGCAGAATTTTTGCGTTATTAGATGAGAAAGAAGAAGCTGATCAAGGTTATGTTGTTTTAGTAAATGCTAAAAAAGATGAGGATGGCAATGTGATTGAGTGCGATGAAAAGACTGGAATGTGGGCTTGGAAACATTATCATAAGGATAGCGGTATAACAACATTTGTAGAGTTAAAAGGAGAAATAGTTCTAGAAGAAGTTGACTTTGGATATATTGAAAATAAACTTGTCTTGCATGATATATCAATAAAAGCAAATCCTGGGCAAAAAATAGCATTGGTAGGAGCAACTGGTGCAGGTAAAACAACTATAACAAATCTTATTAATCGCTTCTACGATATCCAAGATGGTAAAATAAGATATGATGGCATTAATATTAATAAAATAAGAAAAAAAGATTTGAGAAGATCTTTCGGTATGGTTTTGCAAGATGTAAATTTATTTACAGGAACTGTAATGGAAAATATTAGATATGGTAGATTAACTGCGAGCGATAACGAATGTATAGAAGCAGCAAAAATGGCAAATGCAGATGATTTTATAACAAGATTGCCAGAAGGGTACAATACTATGCTTACTAATAATGGAGCAAATCTTTCTCAAGGACAAAGACAATTATTGTCAATTGCAAGAGCTTTAGTATCAAATGCCCCAGCAATGATTTTAGATGAAGCAACATCATCAATAGATACAAGAAGTGAGAAATTGGTTCAAGATGGTATGGATAAACTAATGAAAGGAAGGACTTCTTTTGTTATAGCTCATAGACTATCAACTATCCATAATGCAGATGTAATACTAGTTATGGATAAAGGTAGAATTGTAGAGAGAGGAAATCATGAAGAATTAATAAAGTTAAAAGGAATTTATTATAGGCTGTATACAGGAAAATTTGAATTAGAATAAATAAAAAAGAAGTTTACCTCAAACTTCTTTTTTTTGCTGACTCTAAATTAGTTTCATCTTTATTTTTAATAGAGGGGGAACTAACACTATCATATAAATTATTTGTTTTTTCAATTTCTAAACTAGAGGTCGAAAATGTATTTTTACAATTGTTTCTGTCATAATCAAACAAAGAGTTAAAAATAGTTTCTAGTATAACATTTGAAGAATATTTTTGTGCATCATTTTCACTCATTCTAAATTTGATTTTAGATACATTTTCTAACGCTTTCTTTGTTTTTTCAATAGGGATTGGAATGGTATTATCCAAACAATGTTTAATAGCGTAATATAAATAGTGAGTAGAGTTGTTATGCTTTTTTTCTTTTGATTTTACTAAAGCTTTTTTTCCCATAGGAGTATTTAAATATTTTAATGTGTTCTTTTCAATTGTTTTATTTATGGTATGGTCGTAATCATTTAAATCTTTTGAAAAATAGCAAATTCTTCTATTGTCCAATAAATTACCCAAAGTGAAAAAATCAACTTTTTCAATGCTTTTTTCTTTACAGGAATTAAATGTATCTTCAGGAGGAATCATAAAATTTGTTAATAAATTTGAAGGTGAATTAGTCAAATCACAATCATAGTATCCTTCTATTTTATATTTATCATCGTTAACATAAACGTTATTTAATGCATGATATACAGAATTAGAATTATTATAAATTTGTACATTAACTTTAATGTTTGGATTGTTAAGTTCATCAAATATAGCTTTAAAAATAAGTGAATAACTTACACATACGGCTTGTCTAGATGTTAAAGCACTATAAATATCTTGAGAAGAATCGTTTTCATATAAATATGGTTTTTCAGTTAATAATTTCCTTACATAAATAAGTTTTTCATAAGGAGATAATGAGCATGTTTTTAAATCATTAACAATAGAATCAATAATTGAATTAGCTTTTAATATTTGTTTTTTGCTAGAAATCTCATTTCCGGTATAAAATTTTAATTCATAATCTTTATCATATGTCTTTTTTATATAGTTTTCTAATATTAATAAATTTTTAAATTCTTTATTAGAAAAATAATAATGTTTAGAAAATAAACACAAATCAACTTTCTTATTATTCGCCTTTAAATGTTTAATAAGGGTTTTTACGATTTTCAATTGTTTTTTATCAAATTTGTTTTCGTTTGATAAATGTAAGGAAATTAAGCTTTGATTCTTTAAAGATAAATATTCATCAACATTTTTTGTTAGATTTTTGTTAATTTCGAATAGTTCCAGTTTTGCTTGCTCATTAGCAAATATTGTTTCATTTGTTGAAGTTAACACATTACTATTAGATAAAAAAGATTGACGTGAAAATAAAAGAGATTTTTCTCCATTTGAATTCGTTTTAGAAAAGTTTTCAATATATTTTTCAAGAGCCAAAGGAGATATTGCATACATTTCATTAAGTTTAAATTTAATGTTGTGTTTTTTTGCAAAATCAATAATAAATTTCCAACCCTCATAATTTCCCGGTCTACTTTTAACAAGATCAAATATTAGGTTTATATATCCAGTACTACTTTTTATTTTTTCTTTATTAGCCATGTTATATATAGATTTTAAATTTTTATTATATAATTCTTCATCAAAAGGATAAGGCAAACTCATTAATATGAAATCATTGCTATTTAAAATATATTCTTGCGAAATATTTTCAAGCATATAGTTTAAATCTAATTGATTGCTATTTTTAATGCTTATCATTTTAAACACTCCTTTTGAGTTTTATACTACAATATTAATTATATCACTAAAAGAGATTTTGGGTAGATAAATGCTTTTTTTATTGATGACGTTGCTCTCTCTTTAAAATATTTAATTCCATTTCAAGCTTTTTTATTCTTTCATTCAATTCCAATCTGCTAGGAGCATTTGGCTGTAAATTAACGGCTTGAGCATTAACGGTTAAAATGGTTTGACCTATTAACTCAAAAAAGTTTCCTAAGGCATTTTGTTGATTTATAGTTATAGTAGGAGAAATTAATAATCCTATTGCGCATGCTAAAATAGTTAATTCATATTCATTAATTGATAAAAGTAAATCAACAAAAGCGTTGCAACTTATATCGCCAAATTCATATATACTCTCATAAGAATTGCTCAAATTATATCTCCTCCTTATAAAAGTATATAAAAAAAGTGCGATTAAATTACAATCTACTTGAAAAAGAATTCAGTAAAAGTTATTATGATATTATCAAAACGAAAATATGGAGTGATAATTATGGGAAAAGAAATGACAGAAGAGGAATTTTTAAAACAATATGATAGTTCGATGTATGAAAAGCCATCAGTAACGGTAGATGTTTTAATTTTTACTATCTTTAATAAAAAAAATGCTAACTATAGGAAGTTAGATGATAAAAAATTATCAGTTTTATTAATAAAAAGAGCAGGGCATCCATTTAAAGATAAGTGGGCAATTCCTGGTGGATTTGTCAATATGGATGAATCTTTAGAAGAAGGGGCAAAAAGAGAATTAAAGGAAGAAACTAATGTAGAAAACGTATATTTAGAGCAACTATATACATATGGAGATGTAAATAGAGATCCTAGAACAAGAGTTATAAGCAGCGTATATATGGCATTAATAAATAGCGATAAAGTTAATATTGAAGCAGGAGATGACGCAAGTGATGCGCGTTGGTTTAGTATCGATTACAAATTAGTTTCTAGAACTTTTAACAAAGAAAGAAGAGAAACAATAGATCGCTATAAAATAATTTTAAATGATGAAGATATAAATATTATTAGTGAAATAGAAAATGTAGAAACGTATGTAAATGGTCACAAAGAACGATCAGTAAGAATAATAGATACAGGTGATTTAGCATTCGATCATTGCAAAATTATAAGTTATGCGATAGATAGACTTAGAAATAAGATTGAATATACTGACATTGCTTTTAATTTAATGAATGAATATTTTACATTAAGCGAACTTCAACAAGTTTATGAAATAATTTTAGATAAAGAATTATTAAAAGCTAACTTTAGAAGAAAAATAAATGATATGGTTATTGAAACTAATAAATATGACGAAAAAAAAGGAGGGTATAGACCCTCAAAATTATTTAAGTTTAATTATGAATATGTAAGTAAAGGTGAATAAATAAACTAAGGAAAATAAAGTATACTTTTTATAAAGTGTGCTTTTTTATTTTTAACTATTTTTATTATATTATGTAAATTAAAGGTAATTAATCTAGTGGGTTAGATTAATTGTAAAAAAGTTAAGGGGTATTTAAAAAGTATTAAAAAGATAAGAAATTTATAAAATTTAAAAGATAATATTTAAAATTAAAAGTTAAAAATAATAAGCAATTAAGATAATGAAATTAATTTGTTTTATTAGAATTTGGGGTAATTTGAGAAGAAAATGGTTTAGGTCCATTTTTATTTTCGCAATCGCATTTTTTTGCTTTATTAGGATCGGTATTAGGATTATATTGATTAGGGATATTTTGTTTCATTATGTCACTCCTTTCTTAGTATACAATATGCAAATTAAAAAATTTAATGTGGATTTTTGCCTTTTTACATAAAAATAACGAAAAAGTTATATAAGTAAAAAAAATGGCATAGTATCTAATGGTGATATTATGCATTTTTATTTTATAGGAATCAAAGGTAGTGGAATGTCTTCTTTAGCAATGCTAGTTAAAGATATGGGATATGAAGTTAAGGGAAGTGATGTTGAAGAATACATTTTCACGCAAGAAGAATTAAAAAGAAGAGAAATACCCATTTTAAACTTTAATAAAGATAATTTCTGTAAAGATGATATTATAATAATAGGACATAAATTTATTGATAGTGAAAATGAAGAAGTTATTAAAGCCAAAAAAGAAAACAACTGGTACGAATATAATGAGTTTATAAGTCAATTTATAAAAGGTTATTTCAGTATAGCTGTAAGTGGCAGTCATGGCAAAACTACGACAACATCTTTAATAGCTAATGCTATAGGTGAAATAGATGATTGCGGATACTTAATTGGTGATGGTACATCACATATATCATCAACCAGCAATTATTTTGTCTTTGAAGCATGCGAACAAAAAGAACATTTTTTGAAGTATCATAGTAATATCGTATTAATAAATAATATTGATTATGATCATGTTGATTATTTTAAAAAAGAAGAAGATTATATAGAAGCATTTTATAAGTTCGCTAAAAATGGCAAAGACAAAATTATTGTTAATGGAGATGATATTAATTTAAGTAAAATCGAAAAAAGTTTTAAATATGGTATAGATGATAATAATAATTTAATTGCAAGAAATATAAGTGAAGATAAGAAAGGAATAAGTTATGATTTGTATTATGATGGAGAATTATTAAAACGAGTTAGTTTTCCTTTTTATGGCCATCACATGATATACAATACCTTAGCGACAATAGCAGTATGTCTTAATCTAGGTATGGATATAGAAACAATAGAAAAAGGAATGAATAAATTTAAAGGAGTAAAAAGAAGATTCAATGAAAATGTGATAGATAATTGCGTGTATATAGATGATTATGCGCACCATCCAAGTGAAATATCAGCCACTATCAAAGCTTGTAAACAAAAATACCCTAGTAAAGAAATTATTGCCTTTTTTAGAGGGGATAGATATTCGAGAATATATAAATTTGCTAGTGAAATAGCAAATTCATTAAGCAAAGCTGATAAAAGTTATGTATTGCCGTTTCCTAAATGCTCAAATAGGGAATTTGGAATAGATATTGATGAAAGTTATATAACGCTTTTCTCTTCAAAAGTAAAACTTTTAAATGAACTTGAATATAAAAAAATAGCAGAATTAGAAAATTGCATTTATCTATTTATGAGTTCAAAAAATATGAAGGATATAGAAAATAAAATAATAGAGTTAAAAAAGAAAAAATGTAAATAATAATTGTGACGATGTTAAAAATAGAAAGATATTGCAGCAAAAAGGAATGATTTTATGATGTATAAAAAAGCAATGTGTTTTGCACTTGGAGTAGGCGTTGGAATAGGTTTATATTATTTTTATGGAAATTCTAACAGCGCAGATCAAAAAATAAAATGTCTAAAACGCAAGTTAAAAAAGTTGGAAAAAGACATGGAAAAAGCACTAGATAAATTAAAACCGGAACAAGTGCAAAAATATAAAGGTGAATTAGAAACTAAGTATAAAGAATTGATGAATAAAGTTGACAACATAACAATAAAAGATATTAAAGATAAAGCAAGTAATGCATTAAGTTCTATCAAAGAAAATATAAAAAATCTTTCTAACAAAATTTCATCTATATCTATGAATGAAACTAATTATTAACATCGTTTAATTAAAAAAAGATTAAGGAAAGTATGGTACTGATTCTTGTAAAATAGATAGAAGTAAGTAACCATTAAGCCTTAATCTTTTTTTTGTAATTGGAGAGGTTGTCACTAGTTTTCAATAGATTAGAAGTAAGTAAACAATAAGCCAATTACTATTTATAAATTCTTTTGGAGAGTCAATTGCTGTTTCATTTTGGCTCGTGATTTCTCACAAGCCCTTCCTTAAGTGGTTAGAAGTAAGCAAATTATAAGACAAAAGTTTTTATAACCAATTTGCTGATATTTTATCTATATCATAAGGAGACAAATCAGCTTTAGAGAAATCTCCTATAATATATTTAGCCTCTGATTTATTATTGCAAAATTTAATGTGATTCTCGTGAAGCTTAATTAAATCATACATATTCATATGCGTTTGAAGTGCTCTTTTTATAGTTGAAACTATATTTAAATTTGAATTTAAATTAGCAGCAACAGCATAACTTTGAGTGAAAGAATAAGGAAAGTCTACCCAAATCATTTCTAATGTATCTAAATCTATTACAAAAGCAAGGTTTTGAGAAGAACCTCTTTGAGTTAAATCAAATTTGTGTTTTACAAGATTACCTTGAAATATTTCGCCGGTTTTACCTTTATCATGTTTGAACATGACACCAGAAAAACATTCTGGAATATCTGCAAAGTCTTGTCCAGTATAAACATTATTACAAACTACAGCATATTTACCTGCTTTTCTTGCTTCTTTATAGTCTAAATCTATAAATTCACTAGCCCCATTAGGAGCACTTGTTATGTCTCCAGAATGGAAGGAGTTAAATGTAGCACCACCTATCATATTATGCCAAGAAAGAACTGCAACATTTTTGAAGTTTTCATCAAATAGTTGAAGTGATAAATCTATATCAATTCTACCTCTTTCAAAAGAGTTTTTATCATTTGTATTTTTCCAATGGGTAAAGAAACGAATAATAGATTTTTTTGAAGATTCTAATTTTACCCTAGTACCAAATGTTAAGGTTTTATAACCTCCAGATGCATTTCTGCAATTTGTTGGTATAGCAAAATTTTTCATAGACTCATCTAAATAGACTTTTTCTATTAATTCTTTGCTAGAATAGATAGATGATAAAGCGTTTTCAATTATAGTTAAAAGTTTATCAACTGTTTCTTTGTTAATATCTTTCCTATTATCTTCGATTTCTTTTATAAAACTATTAAGAGGACCTTTTATGATAAATATTCTTGTATCATAAATATTCCTGTTTTTATAGAATTCCCAAAGTTGTAATAAAACTGTAGATGATACTTTATTAGCTACTTTTTCAAAAGATTTTAAAATAAAATCAGTATCATTTTCTAAATTTCTCAAAATATAATCTATTGACCTAGCAAAAACACCTGGTTTTATAGAAAGAAGTTTCACCAATTCTTCAGTGTTTTTTTCTTTGTATGCTAAAACTAGTGATGCATTATAAGTTTTATAATCATCATTTCTAAGCATTGTCGCTATTTTATAAGCGTTAGGAAAAATATTGGCATAATCTCCAATGTGAAGTTTTTCCAAGGCTTTTTTCCATAAAAAATCATGCATAGCCATGTCATCTATAATATAATTAGAATCTGCTGCCATATTATCTAAAAGTCTCAAGAAAGTCTTTCTTCCACCTCTGTTTAAACTTAAAAATTTAGTGTTATTCATTAGCGTTATATCACCATTAGAAAAGGCAACATAAACTCTTAATAAATCTGTTGAAGTCTTTATAAATTTTAAGTTTATATGGGAAAGAATAGTCCCTTCATTCACATCAAGGTTTTTAGCAAATTCTTTCATGCAACATACATAAAAAGCAAGGTTTTCTTTAAAAGGTATTTCGTTAGGAGCGATAAGGTATGAGAAATCATTCACTAATAATTTTAGTGTTTTTTGTGCAACCAAAGTTATAGCTGTCTTTGATTCAAACATTTTGTTTGCATATTCTACTAAAATTTTAACAGCTTCATCTTCTTTTAATATTTTTAACGAAACAAGGTCACTTTTATCCTTTAAAAGTGGTCGATCTTTTCTTTTTATATCTCTAGCCATATAACCATAACTATTTTCATTAGAAGTGTAATAATGAAGTATAGCTCTTAAAACATATTCTTCTTGAGAGATGTTTTCAAGATTAGGGAAGTTTTCATAAAACACAACATGTTTAACATTACTTCCTTTAGCTTCTTTTAATAATTCTATAGTATCAAAATAAAAGTCTTTTAAAGTGTTTTTAGAGCACTTTTTTAATAACTCTATAGAATCTTTTTCAATAGCAAAACCTATAGAAGAAAAAGATAATAGCATACTACCTAATTCTTCGTCTTTTATTTTTTCGTCTTTATTTATATCAGTGTTATTTATAACTAATATATTTTTATTTAATAGTATTCTTTTGAACTCATTTCTCATTTTTACACATCCTTTCGGGTACAATACCATTATATTTTAAAGAAAAATGTTATTAAATAGTTATAAAAATTATTTTTTGTGTACCCTTTTTAGTTTATAAATTATTATTATAACAATAAAAAAACAATTAAATTTAGTACCATTAATGGCTGCGGTGTTTAAAATTTAAAGAAAAATGTTAGGTATTTTACTTTATTCTTGTTGTTTATTGGGATTTATTTTATAATGATATTATAAGTAGGTGATTTTTATGAATGGTAAAGTTCAACCATTAGGAAGCTTATCAGCTTTAACGCAGCAATATGTAGAAAAAGCAATAAAGTCTGTTGAGATAGAAAGAGAGAAAAAGAGAAAAAGAATCTCTGCTTTCATGCTGCAAAATGAGAATAATAGAGATGATGAGCCTACGCTAGAAGAAAAAATGAAAAGGGTTGCGACTCTTTTGAAAAAAGCAGGAATAGCTCCGAAATTTTTTCCATTTATTCCAGAAAAGAATAAGGAAGGAGAAATAATTGGGTTTACTCCAAAAGGAAAAAATGATAAAGAAATAAAAGAAAATATTGAAGAGTACAAGAGAAAAATGGAAGAAGCACTTGAAAAAGGAAATATAACACAAGAAGAATTCGAGGAATTAAACGAAAATTTAGAAGAAATAATAAAAGATGAAAAAATTGAATTAGAAGAAGAAAAAGAAATGGAACTATCTGATAAAGAAATAATGGATAGTATAAAACAATTTATCGCACATAACTATGGTGATAAAGGCGCATTTGAAGAAGAATGTAAAAACTATGATGAATTAAATCTTGAAGATAGAAAGTTTAAGTTACAAGATATTAATTCTAAGATAAATACGCAATTAGGAATTGCGGGAGATTTAAAGTTTTCTTCAAATCCTAATATGAAATTTGAAAATAGTTTTTTTGATAAAGGCAATGGTGGATATTATTTAACTGAAAAAGAAGTTCAAGAAAAAGGTTTGGGTCCAGCTTTATACACAATGATGGAAAAAAGCATGATGAGGCAAAAAGAACAAAAAATGGGTCAAGTAATTAGTCCTGAAAAGAAAAAACAAATGCATGAAAAGATAATGGCAGAAAAGAAGAAAAGAGAGCAAGAAGCAAGAAGAGAAAAAGAAAAAGTAGATAAGAAAGTTGCAGAGCAAACAAAACAACGTATGCGTAATTTGTGGAATGGATAAATTTTGATTATTTAAACAAATATTAATATTGATTTATTTAAACTAATATGTTAATTTAATAAAAACGTTGATAGGAATAAGTAAACATTGATGTTTTATAGAGAGCTAGTGGTTGGTGGAAACTAGTAAACTAGATGTAGAAATACACCCTTGAGTTCTTTATGAAAAGTAAAGACGTTTAACTAGCGTTAATAGTGAATTAAGAGCATAGATAATTCTATGAATTAGGATGGTACCGCGTATATTTACGTTCCTAAATGGAACGTTTTTTTATTGTTTAAAGGGGGAAAATATATGGGAATTTATGAAGAGTTAGTTGCAAGAGGTTTAATTGCACAAGTTACAGATGAAGAAAAGGTTAGAGAGTTAATTAATAATGGTAAAGCTACTTTTTACATTGGTTTTGATCCTACAGCAGATAGTTTGCATGTCGGACATTTTATGGCTTTGTGCCTAATGAAAAGACTACAAATGGCGGGGAATAAACCTATAGCATTAGTGGGTGGAGGAACCGCAATGATTGGTGATCCTTCTGGAAGAACTGATATGAGGAAAATGCTTACTAAAGAAGACATAGATCATAATATTGAGTGCTTCAAAGTTCAAATGAGTAAGTTTATTGATTTTAGTGATGGAAAGGCTTTATTACTTAATAATGCTGATTGGCTAACAAATTTAAATTATATAGATGTTTTAAGAGAAGTTGGAGCATGCTTTTCAGTTAATAAAATGCTTTCTGCAGAGTGTTATAAACAGAGAATGGAAAGAGGATTATCATTTCTAGAATTTAACTATATGATTATGCAATCATATGATTTTTATTACTTATTTAAAAAGTACAACTGTAATTTAGAGTTTGGCGGAGATGACCAATGGTCCAATATGCTTGGTGGTACTGAACTTATAAGAAAAAAATTGGCTAAAGATGCAGAAGCTATGACTATTAATTTATTGTTAAAGAGTGATGGTACAAAGATGGGTAAAACAGCAGGTGGGGCAGTTTGGCTAGATGCAAACAAAACGAGTCCATTTGATTTTTATCAATATTGGAGAAATGTTGATGATGGAGATGTTTTAAAATGCATCAAAATGCTTACATTTGTTCCTCTTGAAGAAATTGCTAAAATGGAATTATGGCAAGGAGAAGAGTTGAATAAAGCAAAAGAAATATTAGCTTACGAATTAACTAGTTTGGTCCATGGTAAAGAAGAGGCAGAAAAAGCCAAAGAAGCTGCTAAAGCTTTATTTAGTGGAGGAGTTAACTTAGATAATGTTCCAGAAGCTACAATTTTAACTGAAGAATTATCATCTGGAATTAATGTTATGGATTTAACTGTTAAAACTAATTTCATTCCTTCAAAATCAGAAGCAAGAAGATTGATTCAACAAGGTGGTTTATGCATAAATGATCAAAAGATTATTGATATAAATTATCTAGTTAAGAAAGATGATTTTAAAGATGGTTACATCTTGGCGAAAAAAGGCAAAAAGAATTTCTTAAAAATTATATTAAAATAAGGCTTAAAAGGCCTTTTTTTGTTGCGATATTTGTTTTTTTTCTCATTTGCTACACAAAGATTTTATTTTTTGATAAAATAAAAACAAGGAAGGGATTTAGA
Source organism: Bacilli bacterium (assembly GCA_045119835.1). Classification (GTDB taxonomy): domain Bacteria; phylum Bacillota_I; class Bacilli_A; order RFN20; family DUOF01; genus CALVUJ01. Next base: position 17,566 of record JBGVED010000015.1, read on the forward strand.
TGATGACTAATTTTAATAGCAAGATGTTTGTGTTAAAAAATCTTAGCCAATGGTTGGTTGTTTTTCTTGCGTATGTTTTGTTATCTGGGAATTCTCTTTTGCTTATAAATAGTATGGATGTTGTGCCACAGGTCAATGTTCGTGAAGTGATATGGTTTTTTATGGGGCAATCATTTAATTTTGCTTTTTTCGGAATGAGTTTTGCCTTTTTGTGCGTTTCTCTTTTTAATGCTTTTGTTGAAAAATATAGTGCTTTTTATGGATTAACTATTGGAAATGAACTTTTTAAAAAAGATTCAGTAAGAGAAATCTTTTTTTGTCAAATTCTAGATTTTTCCAATCCTTTTTTGCGTTCGTCTAAAACTAAGGGTTTAAGAGAATAATAATTGTATAGTTTTTAAATAAATTTTTAGAAGGGAAGTGCATTTTTGTGATGTTATATTATGTGCTAATTCCTTTTATGAGTATTTTAGGAGCTATAGTTTTATTTTTGGCATTAAATAAATTTTCAAACAAAAAAGAGTTAATACTAAAAGTTATTTCTGTGATTTTGTTTGTTGTTATGTTAATTAGGTATTTAATTGGTGAACCAAATATTGCTTCTGTTAGAGGATTAAATATGTATTCTCCATTTGGAGCGGATATGATTTCTACAATTATAGGATTAATCTTACCATGGTTTACATATGCAACTATTATGGTTGTTGTCTTAAATTCGTTTTTCAAAATTAACAATTTGAAAAATATGCTTAAGTTTTTTGGGTTGCCAGTGTTATTGCTAGACATAATATTCTTTAAAATATATAGTGTTTCTATATCAAATAACGCTTTTAATGGAGTTGATATCAGAACTTTGTTGTGCAGTATTGAGATTTTTGTTTCTATATCGTATATCTGTGCATTGTTTGTTAGAAAAGACTATTTTAAAGTTAATAATAAAGAAATTAAAACGTTGTTAATTACAATTGCTCCTATATTGCTAGCAATAATGCCTAGTTACACTCTTCAGGGATTAGTCGGTTTCAAATTTACAACTAATATTAGTTCAAAGGGGTTTACTCCAGGACATAGAACATTACTTTATTGTAGTGTTATCATACCAATTCTTATTTATTCTTTTTTAAGAGATAGAAGTGAAGAAGTTAAAAGGTTTTCTATGATATACCTTAGTCTCTCTACTTTGTGGACGTTTATGGTTAGGTTTGGTTTTCCAGAATTGTTTGATTCACCAATATCGTGGCCTATTCACTTGTGTAATACCGCAATGTATATAATACCATTGTGCTTAATATTTAAGATGAACAGATTATTTTATTTTACATTTTTCATAAATGTAATGGGTGCATTTTTAGCAATGGCTATGCCAAATACTGATGATGCTGCTAATATTCTATCTACAAGCAATTATATATTTTGGATTAATCATTTCTGCGCGTTTTTTATGCCAGTATTACTAGTTGCTTTAAAACAATTTGAAAGGCCAAAAGGTAAACAATTCTTATATTCAATGATATCATTTGCTGTCTATTTTGTATTTATATTAATTATTAATGCATGGTTTAGTAATTATGGTAGCGTTGATTTCTTCTTTTTAAATAGTGATTTTATAGTAGATAAGTTAGGAAAATGGGCAGAAGATACTAGAAATCTTACATGGAGTTTTGAGGTTAATGGATTAACACTTACTTTTTACCCTATTTATCAATCTTTATTCTTCGTGGTATATGTTTTTATCGCATTAGCGATGTGGTTTGTATATGAACAATTATTTCAAATGTGGGATTTATCCGAGGATAGAAGAAGTAGAGAGAAAACATATAAAAAACTAAAAAAAGAATTTAAAATATTTATTGGTAAAAATGATGGAGGTGAAATTATGGAACAAGATTTGAAGCCTTGTTTAGAACTTAAAAATTTTTCTAAAAGATATGGAAGAAATAAACACTATTCGGTAAAAGATGTTTCCTTGAAAGTAGAAGGTGGAATGATATTTGGCTTCTTGGGACATAATGGAGCAGGAAAATCTACGATTATTAAAAGTGTTGTAGGAATTCAAAAAATAACTAGTGGAAACATTGAAGTGTGTGGATACGATGTTGAAAAACAACCTGTTGAAGCTAAAAGACAAATTGGCTTTGTTCCTGATCATTATGCATTGTATGAAAATTTAACAGGAAGAGAATATATTAACTATATTGCTGATTTATATGGGGCTAGCAAAGAAGATAGAGATGTGAGAATTGAAAAATATTTGAATAATTTTGAGCTAAATGAAGCTTTTGACAATCAAATGAAAACATATTCTCATGGTATGAAACAAAAAATCACTATTATGTCAGCGTTGGTTCATAATCCTAAAGTTTGGATTCTAGATGAGCCATTAACAGGTCTTGATCCAAATAGCATATTTCAAGTAAAAGAATGTATGAAGGAACACGCAAAAGAAGGAAATATAGTTTTCTTTTCATCGCACATTATTGATGTAGTGGAAAGAATATGCGATAAGATTGCTATTATTAAAAAAGGAAAACTTCAATGTGTTGCAGATGTAAAAGAACTTGAAAAGAAAAATATCAGATTGGAAGATTTCTATTTACAAACAAATCAAAGTAAAAAAACAGAAAAAGGTGATTAATATGGATAGTATAAAAGTATTAGTCGCTATGCAACTTAAAGAAAAATTAAATTTAAAAGGAAAAATTTTAGGACGCAAAAATATTTTATTTAAAACTATATTTTCTATTTTAAAGTTTGCTCTTGTTGTAGCACTTTGTTATTTAGTTTTATTTCTTTGTGAATTTCTTAATTTGTTTTCATTAGTTAGTTATGTTCCAACAAGTGTTATCACAGTAATATTTACAATTATGGTTTTGCTTCAAACTATAGCAGTAACTTGGTCATTGACAAAAAGTATGTATTATTCTAAGGATAATCCAATATTATTAGTTTTACCTTGCAAACATACATATGTGTACTTATCAAAACTTGTAGTATTTTATTTGTATGAATTAATAAGGAATTTTTCGTTTATGATTCCTTTGTTCGTTTCCTATGGAATTATCTGCTCGTTCCCAATAGTATATTATCCGTGGCTGATATTTTGCTTTGTGTTTATATCAATGATTCCTGTTTTAGTAGGAGCTATACTATCAATTCCTGTTATGTGGTTTTACAACTTTTTTAGAAACTATAAAAGGTTACAATTTACATGTTTGTTACTTTTAATTGGATTGGTTACTTTAAGCGTTGTTAAGATAATTGGATTGATACCCGCTAATATTGATTTAGTCGCTACTTGGAGAATTACTTATTGGGAAATACAGGATTTATTAACGAAATTTATAAAGGATTTTTCTATTTTTCATAGTGTAGTTACAATGATGGTTGGAAAAATGGATAATCTTGAATTGATTTTGTTTGCCGGTAATGACTTTTTAACATTAGGTTTAATTATACTTTCAGTAATAGTATTATTCTTACTAGGCTTCATAACCGTTCGACCTTTGTTCTATGCAATGGCAAGTAAGCCATTTGAATATACAAAGAAAAAACATAAAATTAAGAAAAACAAAGAACATGGTAAAATTTGTTCAATATTGAGAACAGAAACCTTATTAACTTTTAGAAACTCTGATAGGGTATTTACTAATATTGGATTATTGATATCAATGCCCATATTGATATTCTTCTTAAATAAGATTTTTTCTGCGATGGATACTAGATTGCTTGGCAATAATTTGACAATTGCTTTCAATATATTGATAATTCTATTAATATCACTTTCAAGTAATGCGTATGCAGCAAGCGTTTTTTCAAAAGATGGAAAGAGTAGTTATTTAATAAAAGTACAGCCTTACAAAGAGCAACCATTATTGTTATCAAAATTGGTTATAAACACAATGTTTATGATGCTTGCATTTATATCAACGTTAGTGGTGTTAATTGAATTTTCTAATTTAGGAGCAACTAAATCAGTTATTATTATATTAGCGTGTATATTTATATATTTTGCACACCTTTTTTATAGCGCTGAGCTAGATATAATGAATCCTAAAGTAGAATTATACGAAACAATTAATGAAAACATAAACAATCCCAATGAAACAAAATCTACAATAATAGCATTTTTATCATCGTTTCTTGTGTTTGGGGTTCTATTGTTTTTGTTAATGGAAAATAGTGGAATAAATACATATTTGAAAATAATGATAATTGGATTTATATTTATGATATTTCGCTTGTACATGTTAGTAAATAAAATAAAACTATATTATAGGGAGAATGATGTATGAAGAAGTCTGTTATTATATTGATAGGTATAATTTACATAATGGCCATTGTAACAGTAAGTTTCTTTGGATTAAAAATAGGAGAGTTTGATTCTACAACATATGTAACTAATGTGGAATTTACAAACTCCAATATTGAAAAATTAAAAAATGGTGATAAAATTATATATGTCACATATAGCGAAAATGCAACTTTCCAGTTAGAATGGGAAGTTACTCCAAACGATGCAACACATAAAGAAGTAAATATAATATATGATTCTGCAACTACAGTAGGAAGTGTTGATCAAAATGGATTAGTAACAATAAATTCTAAAGGTGTATTAAAAATAACCATAAGTTCTGTGGATGGAAGCGCAAAAAAAGATTCGCTAAAACTTATCATAATATAAAAAAGGAGTGAAAAATATGGTAAAAAAAATAACTAAAATATGTTCTTTATTGTTGACATGCTTTTTTATGCTGTTTGCAATATCTGCATGTGGAGATAAAGAAATAAGTAGTCTGGAAATTAAAACCGGAACTATGAAATACATATATGAAAAAGGTGAAACAGTATCCTTAGATGATTTAATTGTTATAGTTAAATATAATGACGATACTAAATTTGAAGTTCAATATGGAGATGAAAATTTAACTGTTGCTGGAATAACAACAGAAACAACAGGTAAAAAAGAAGTTACTATTACTTATCTAGATAAAAGCATAAAAATAGAAATAACAGTAGTAAACCCATCGCCAGGAAGTGTCGTAAAATCTACTATTGAAGCATTACCTGAAGTCAATTCAATTACATTAGAAAATAGAGCTGCGATTGTTGCCGCAAGAAATGCTTACAATGCATTAACATCAGACACAGAAAGAACAAAAGTAACTAATTTAGCTAAACTTGTAGGAGCAGAAGAAAAAATTGCTCAATTAGATTTTGAGGCTTATAAAGTTTCCAAAAAAATTGAGTTAGCAAATTATAAGAATTTAAATAATTATAATTCTGCTAATAAATCAGTAATTCAAGGATATATAAATGAAGCAAATACTGCAATTAATCAAGCTACAGATAAATCTAGTGTTGATAGTGCAGTTGCAATGGCAAAGAATAGCATTGATGCAGTAAAAGTTTTAGAAGTAACAAATGTAGAAGATTTGATTGCTGCGCTACCTGAAGCTAGTGCAGTAGAATTAGAAAACAAAACAGCTATACAAGCAGCAAGAGCTGCTTATAATGCAATTTCTACTACAGCAAACAAAGCGCTAGTTTCTAATTATTCTAAGTTGATAGCAGCAGAAGATGCATTGGTGTTATTAATGGATTTTGAAGAATTAAAAGAAGAAAATAAAATATTATTAACAAATTATAAAATACAAACAAATTATAACTCTCAAAATTGGACAGTTATCCAAGAAATTATAGCAACTGCTCATTTAGCAATTGACCAAGCAACTACTCCAGCTGAAATAACTTCGATTGTAAATGAAGCATACAATGATATAGATGCAATAAAAGTAAAAGTTATTACTGATGTTGAAGAAGCGATAAGTAATTTGCCTGATCTTACAGCACTTACTATAGAAAATCACAAGGCCTTGGTTGAAAGCATTAGAGATTCGTATGAAGCTTTATCAGCAACAAACAAAGCGTTAGTATCTAACATTGCGACGTTAGAAGCATCAGAAGCAAAAATATTAGAATTGTATAAATTGGATGCAAAAGCAAAATTTGCTAAATATTTAAGCGACAACAATGTTGTAGAAGATAACTATAGTCCTAGTTCATGGGAAAATATTCCTGAATTAATTACGAATGCAAATAATGATATAGATGCAGCTACAACTATGGCTAGTGTAGATGAAGTATTAAATCAAGCAAGAGAAAATATAGATAGAATTCCAAATAAAGATGAAGAAGAATATTACATAGTTACAGGATGGGAGACCCCTAAATCAATTGATGATAGAACAGCAAATTTAGCTGTTGATGCAGATTTAGAATCTGGATTCAAAGATAAAGATAATATGTATGTTGTTGGTGACGATAATCCATTTGTATTCTTGCCAGATATTACAGCTTTAAACAAAAATAATCAAGTTGTTGATGAAGTTATAACAGAATATAGAACAATAACCAAAGTTTATATGAGCGAGACACCTGTTGAAACGTTTACAAATGATCATTTATTAAGTGGTTCTGAACTAACAAATTATGTTGACGTTAGTGAATTTACATTTAGTTTTGATTTCACTGAAAATGCAATAGGTAAATATTTTAAAATTGAAGTTTTGCCTTATTACAATACGTTAAATTTAACAGCTCAATCATTGTCATTTAAAGTGGTAGATGGATACAATGTTACAAATGCAAAGGAATTAGGTGTAATGCACAATTACGATAGAGATGGTGGAGTATTTGTTGCAGCATGGGACGAATTCTTAAATAATAATGGAATTTACAATCCAACCACAATAAGTGGAATCGTCATTCACAACAATATTAATGTTCAAGATAAAGACATTCCTTCAGCCTACTTTGATGTAAATGGTAAATTGATAGATTATGCAGATATCTATTATCACTCAGTTCCATCAGGAAGTGAATTTAACTTCTATGGAAACTATTTTACAATAGATGCGGAAAATGTATCATATGTTGATTTAAATACTGCACTTGATAATGTATCTCATTCATTATTGTTTAAAATAAACAATGGTACTTGTAGGCCACGTGAAGACTGCGCAATGGCAGAAAATACATACGCAAACTTCTATGATGTTTCATTAAAAGGAAATGCTAATAAATCTACAAATAACAATGGATTTGCAGGATTAATAATGGGTAAATTCTCAACACTAGAGACAAAATTAGAAAATGTATTAATAAGATGTTTCTATATTAACATATTTGCAGGATCTGATGATGAAACAGTAGGTGTACTTAATATTAATAAAGTTAAAGCATACGATGCATTCAATAATAATTTATTTGTATGGGGAGGACATACAATTAATATTACAGATAGTGAGATGAAAAGATGTGGTGGACCGGCTATAATAGCACAACACATAGACCCAGATAAAAACATAACAACAATACCTAAGTTAAATATTAGCCAAAGTAATATAGAAGCTTATGTAGCTGGTAATGAAAACTGGTTTAGTTATTTACAATTAACTACATTAGCAGGTGTAATAAAAGCATTAGATGCTTCACTTTATGATAACACAGACTCTACAGGATTTGTTGGACAAGCTGGAACAACAGCTTCAGATGGATTAACTTCTGTACAAGATAAAATGAATGTAGTAGCAGTTATAATGAGTAATAGTATGGGACAAAGTTCTGCAATAGAAACACAAGGAAAAGTAACAATAAATGATCAAGTGATAGCTGATCTTATGAACGAAAGCTCAATTGTGAAACTACCAGGAGACCTTAATGCTTTGTATACTACAAATGTTGGAGGAATGACTCCACCTGTACTAGTTACAGATTTAGGCGCAGTAGCAACATCATATGATGGTTCAAATGTTACTGTGTTAGGACCTAATGCTGAAGCGTTTGGCTATGGTGATTATTTAACTATTTATCAAGGTGGAATGGCAATAGTATTAAGCCACAATATCAATCCAGCTAAAGATTAATAGAAAATTTAAGTTAACAAAAAATGATGTTCTTTTACTAGAGCATCATTTTTTTGTCACAAAGATTAATAAAAAAAGGAACTTTCGTTCCTCTTTAATGCTGAATAAATTTTTATTAGTCTTTTCTGTTATAGAATTCAACGATTAATGACTCATCAATTTCAGGTGATAACTCAACTCTCTCAGGTAATCTTGCATATGTACCTTCCATTTTTTCTTTATCGAAAGTAACATAAGCAGGAATTGTTTGAAGAATATCTAATGATTCTTTAACAACCTTTAAGTTTCTTGAAGTCTCTTTTAAACCAATTGTTTGTCCTGGTTTTAAAGTATATGAAGGGATATCAACTTTTTTACCATCAACTAAGATGTGTCCGTGATTTACTAATTGACGAGCAGCATCTCTAGTGCGAGCAATACCCATTCTATAAACGATGTTATCTAATCTAGATTCTAATAAAACTAAGAAACGAGAACCAGTAACTTCGTTTGATTTTTTAGCCAATCCAAAGATTTTTCTGAATTGTCTTTCATTTACTCCATACATAGTACGAACTTTTTGTTTTTCTTGTAATTGTTTACCATATTCTGATAATTTTTTCTTTTTGTTTTGTGCGTGAGGTCCAGGTCCGTATTGACGTTTCTTTAACTCATCGCCTGTCTCTAAGATTGAAAAACCTAATCTACGAGAAATTTTCCATTTTGGTCCAGTATAACGTGACATTAATATTTTCCTCCTTTTGTCAGTTTTATTTTGCAAAACTTACAAAGTGAACAAATCCCTTTTCCTGGCTGTTATTGTTAATTATTTCACCCTTCAGCGTAGGTTACTTTAAATCCGATAGTCAATAACTCCAAACAGAAAGTATTTGCTTGCTGCAAGTACATGCACGTTAATGATAAACGAGATTATATATTTTGTCAATTATAAAGTTCTTTTTTATATATAAAAAATAATAAATCATAAAATAAAAACTATTTTATAAGTCAATTATATAAAAAAAGTAAAAAACAATGCTATAATTTACTTAATATGGAGGTTGTATTTATGATTTTAAGTAAAAAAAGTAAATTTAAAAAGATTTATAATAATTTAAAAAATAGATTTGAAACTTTAAATAATTCCAGTATAGAAGCTAGACTTAATAAATTAAAAAATATTAGTTCAAATAACGAAGAGTATGTAGAAGTATATAATGAATTTAACCAAAAGTATACTGAGTTAATTGAAAAATATGAATTTGAAATGGATTCGAAATTTAATAGAATAGATGTTTTAATTTCCAGTAAAGAATACAAAGTTATAAAAGAAGAGTTAGATGAAGTAGAAAGCTCAATAGACAAATATGAAAAAGAATTAAAACAAATAAGTAATGAGATTGTAAATTTGACAGAAAAAGAAGACGAATTAAGAAAAATTGTAGTTCCTTTAAAAGAAAGTTTTAGAATGTTAAAATCTAATTTTTATGAGCACAAAGAAGAATTATCTGTTTGCAGCACATTGTTTGAAGAAAAAGTTAATGAATTAGAAAAAATCATTGCTAAATTAGAAATAAAATTAGAAAATGGCTACTACAAAGAATCAGAAGAAATTATAAATGAATTAAAAAAAGACATTTCTTTTTACGAAAATCATTTAGGAAAAATGCCGAAAATAGTTTCTTTCAGTTTACAAGTGTTGCCAAAAAGATTAGATCAAGCAATCAGTAAATACCAAAGAATGAAAGAAGAAGGATATCCTTTGTTTAGTATAAAAGCCTCTACAATTGAAGAAAAAATAAAAAGTTCATTAGAGGAAATAAGAGTAAGATTTATGGCTTTTAATTATGATGACATAAACGGTTCAATAAAAGAGGTTGCGTATGAAATAGAAAACTTAAATGAAGCTTTAGAAAAAGAGGTTATTTCTAGAGATAATTTTAATGAATATATTGATACCGTCTATGAAAACATTGATAAAATAGGTAAAAAGTTTTTAAAAACTAAAAGAGATACAAATAGTATAAAAGGTATATTTGTTATTAGTGATGAAAAATATAATGAACTTGGTGTATTAGAAAACCAAATACATATTTTAAATAGAATAAAGATGGAATTAGATGCCTACATTCACTCTGCTACTAAGCAGCCTTATTCAATACTTACAAATAAAATGGGAGAATTAGCAGAATATGGCAGTGATGTTGAAAAGAAGTTAAACGATTATCAAGCATATATTTTATCTTTAAAAAATGATACAGAATATTCCTATGATAAAGTAAATAATTACAGCATTGAAATAACTACTTTATACAATACTTTAGTTGGCTTAAATCATAAAGTTTTATCCGCTGTTTACGAAGATGAATACAATAGTGTTTGTTCTTTAATTCAGGACGCAAACAAATGCATTACAACTAAACCAGTAGACGTTAAAGCTGTTAATGAAAAATGTAAAAATTTAATTAATTTAGCAGAAACATTACTGCAAAATATGAGGAATAGTCTTAAAATGTATAATATGTCACAAAATATAATCGTATTTACAAATCAATACAGAAGCGATTTTTCTGATGTTAATGAAGTTTTAAATAGAGCACAAATACATTTTGAAAGTGGAGAGTTTGAACTTGCAATAGATAGTGTTAGTGAAGTATTACAAACCGTCCATTCTACTGCTTATGAAGAAATGATGAAAATAAAAGGGTATAAAGATGAATAAAATTTATTTAGATTATGCAGCAACTACACCAGTAAGTGAAGAAATTATAGATAGTTATTATAGACTATTAAAAGAAAATTATGCTAATAGTGACTCAATTCACGAAGAAGGAAATAAGGCAAATAAATATTTGAAAAAGGCAAGAACGCAAATTGCTAATTTATTAAATTGCAAAGAGAATGAGATTGTTTTTACATCAGGATCAACTGAATCTAATAATACAGCAATTAAAGGTGTTGCATTTGCATATAGCAATAGAGGCAAACATATTATAACATCAAAAATTGAGCATCCTAGTGTACTAGATTCATGCAAGCAACTTGAGGAATTTTTTGGATTTGAAATAACATATTTAAATGTAGATGAAGATGGGAAAATAATTTTAGAAGAGTTAAAGAAAAGCTTAAGAAAAGATACCATTTTAGTTAGTATTATGGCAGTTAACAATGAAATGGGAAGTATTCAAGACGTTGAGAGTATTTCAAAAATTATAAAAGAAAATTCTACTGCGTTATATCATATAGATGCAACGCAGGCAATGTGCAAAGAAAAAATAAATTTTAATGTAGCGGACCTTTATAATTTTTCTAGTCATAAATTTTATGGGTTAAAAGGCAGTTCTGTTTTGGTAAAAAAAGAAAAAGTTAGACTGGTTCCTCTTTTAAGTGGAGGACAGCAGGAAAATGGCTTAAGAGGTGGAACTGTAAACTGGATTAGCCATGTTATGATGGCTAAAAGTTTAAGAATAGGTTTAGAAAAGCTCGATGAAAACTACGCTTATGTAAAAGGTTTAAAAGAATATTTAATTTATAACTTGAAAAGAATCGAAGGGTTAAAAATGAATAGCCCTATAAATGCATCGCCGTATGTTTTAAATATATATTTTGAAAATAAAAGAGGCGAAGTAATTATGAACGCTCTTTCTAGTAAAGGAATATACATATCTACTAAAAGTGCATGTTCTTCTAAAAGTAAGGATTATAGTGTTTCTATATATGAAATGACAAAGAATGATACGGTAAGCAAAAATAGTTTAAGGATATCATTGTCTCACTTAACTACTATAGATGAACTAAATATTTTCATCGAAGAATTAAAATCGATAGTGGAAACATTAAAAGGGTAAACTATATAAATATAACTAAGTCCTTTATTAGGACTTTTTATTTTTACTTAATTGACTAATAAACAAAGATACTTTAATATTAGAATAGGTGATGAATATGAATAAAGTAATTGTAGGTAAAATTGTTAATACATGCGGGTTAAAAGGGGAAGTAAAAGTTATAAATTCTAGTGATTTTGTATCGCAAAGATACAAAAAAAATAATGTTTTAATAGCAAGCAATGAAGATAAATCCATGAATGTATATCTTACAGTTTCTTCTTTTAGAAAAAATGATAAATTTATTTATTTAAAATTTAAAGAGATTAATACGATTGAAGAAGCACAAAATTTAAAAGAGTGCTATTTAATGATAGATGGAGACGAGCTAAAGAATGTAAATGAAGATACTTTTTATCATTTCCAATTACTAAAAATGAATGTTTACTATAACGAAGAAAAAATAGGCATAATTGAAGAAATTAGTGACAACGGAGTTCAAGATTTGTTAAGAGTAAAAGGGGAAAAAGTTAATTTTTTAGTGCCTTTTGTTGATGCTTTTGTTGAAAAAATTGATATAGAAAAGAAAGAAATTGTCTTAAAAAATTTGGAGGGGTTATTATGAAAATAACCTTTTTAACTTTATTCCCAGAGTTTTTCGATAAGTTTAAAGAAACATCAATCATAAATAAGGCGATAAAGAAAAATATAGTTGACTTAGAAACAGTTAATATTAGAAACTACAGTAAAGATAAAAATAAACGAGTTGATGATACCACTATTGGAGGGGGACCTGGGTTAATATTAAAGTGTGATGTTTTAATTGAGGCAATTAAGGATTTAAAAAAGCAAAATACTAAAGTTGTTTTTTTATCGAGTAAAGGAAATGTTTATAATCAAAAAAAAGCAAGACAACTTGCTAATTCAAATAATGATTTAGTGTTACTTTGTGGGCATTACGAAGGAATCGATGAGAGGGTTTTGGATTATGTAGATGAAGAAATTTGTATAGGGGATTATATTTTGACAGGAGGAGAAATTCCTGCAATGGCTGTAGCGGATTCTATTATTAGATTATTAGATGGAACTATAACAGAACAATCTCACTTAGAAGAGTCTTTTGAAAACGGTCTTTTAGAGCATCCTCAATACACTTTGCCAAGAACATATGAAAACAAAGACATTCCTCAAATTTTACTAACAGGTAATCATGAAGCGATAAGAAAATGGAGACTTAAGGAAAGTATAAAAAGCACGTTAATAAAAAGACCTGATTTATTAAAAGAATATAAATTTAATAGAGAAGAACTTGATTTGTTAGAAGAAATAAAAGAAGGAAGAATAGGAAGATGGGAAATGGAAGCAATCAAAAAGAATGACAAGGTAACTGTGCATAGCATAAGACTTGATGAGCAGTTTTTTGAATTAATAAAATCGGGTAAAAAAATATACGAATTAAGAATGTATGATGAAAAAAGAAAATTAATTAAAGTTGGTGATGAGATTTGCTTTTTAAAAAGGCCTGATTTGAATGAATATATGTATAAGAAAGTTAAAAACATGCACGTATTTAAAACATTAGAACAATTAGTTGAATCTTTGGATGTCAAATTAATGGGATTTAATAACGAACAAGAAGTATATGATATAATGAATAAATTTTATCAAGAAGAATTAAAATTAATGGAAGTTGTTGCAATAGAGTTAGAAAAAAATAGTTGTTGAAAAGGAAACATTGAAATGATAAAATTGAAATAGCGTGTGGAGGAAGAAAAATGAAGATTAAATACGAAAATACAATTCAAATGATGCTTCAAGGCGAAGAAAATCTAGCCAAAGCAATAAATGAAGTTTTTGAAAGTTTTCCCAAAGTTTTAAAAGAAAAAATAAATTTTGGTAGAGAATGCGGCAGTGCAAGTAAAGGAAACAAATATTGGGATTTTGAAGATAATGGAAATGAATTCACATTATCAATAGGGAAATTAGGTTCTTCTTGTAAAGATACAGTTAGTGTATATCTAACCTCTGTTAGTAATGATATGTTAAAAAGTTGGCCTAGAGATGAAGGAGAAAAAATGATTGGATATATAACCTTCTTCTTATACAATCAAGAAAACAGAAGAGAAAAACCTTTGCAAGTAAATTATGATTTTATTGCAAAAAGAATAGAAAAAAGAATTGTTATGGAAATAAAAAGTAACGTGAATGCTTCATTTGAAGATGTTGCTAAAAAACTTGAAGAAAATGGACTTAGTGAAATCCATTCAAACATAATAGATGCACATTATGTTATTGATACAAATAAAATATTAGGAGATAAAAAACGCTAAAAATTTCTTAAACTACTTGAAATATGTTTTTAGTTTTGATATCATATACGAGCATTATGCTGCAGGTGGTCCGCTCATATGAATTGATGAACACTTAAGATGAGAAAAGGAGGATGTCACTATGAACATGAATTTAGTAAATGAAATTACAGCTACTCAACTTAGAAAAGATATCCCTGATTTCGGTTCAGGAGATACAGTTAAGGTTCATGTTAGAATTACTGAAGGAGAAAAATCACGTATCCAAATGTATGAAGGATTAGTAATCTCAGTAAGAGGTGGAGGAGTTTCAAAGACTTTCACAGTTAGAAAAATTTCTGGAAACCAAGTTGGAGTTGAAAGAACATTTATGTACAACTCACCAGTAATTGCTAAATTAGAAGTAGTAAGAAGAGGTAAAGTACGTCGTAGTAAAATTAATTACATTCGTAAATTATCTGGTAAAGCTGCTAGAATTAAAGAAGCTAACTAATAAAAGGGAACGAAAAGTTCCTTTTTTTTTTTATAAATTATATAATTAAATGGGTGATATTTGTGTCTGAAATAGAAAAGGGAATAACTGTTAAATTAAAATGGGAATTAGATGAGGCCAAACTTCATTTTGTTAATATAGGAAGAGTTTTAACAGGCAGTTTTATTTTAAAAGATATCTATATGATAAGAGAAAATATTAATATTGATAATATGGATAAGTCAGATATCTTGTCAAATTCATTAATAATAAGAGAAGTTATAGGTAAGGAGCATGTTTTTCAATTAGTTTACAAAGATAAAAAGTATGATGAAAAAGGGAATATAATAGATAGCATTAAATATACATGCAATTTACATAATGCAAATGAAATATATGAAATTTTAAATAAGATTGGATTTAAAGAATGTTTTAGATATGAACAAGAATGTTTAGAATATAATAGCAATGATAAAAATATACTACTTCAATATGTTCCAGAATTAGGTTTGTTCGCGGAAATTGAAGATAATAATAAGAGTGTAGATGAGTTAATCAAAGATTTAAACGATATGAAAATAGCATATTATGATGATAATTATTTTGTGAAAAAAGCAAGTTTAATGCTAGATACAGTAAAAAGGTAAGGAAGGTGAAAATATGGAAGAAAATAAAAGTTCTAATACAAATTCATTTAAAGAATTTTACTTAAAACAT
The DNA here is from genome assembly GCA_045119835.1 of Bacilli bacterium. Lineage (GTDB taxonomy): Bacteria > Bacillota_I > Bacilli_A > RFN20 > DUOF01 > CALVUJ01. The sequence goes on from JBGVED010000015.1 coordinate 32,795, forward strand.
AAAAGCAAATTCAACTTTGCGTATATGGTTATTATTTGCTTGGTAGTGGCTAAGCTTATTACTTCTTTTGTATTTTTAAGTGTTATGGTAGATGGAAGTTCTATGTCGACTACTTTAAAAAATGGAGATAAAGGTATTACAGATGGATTGTTTTACAAACTAACTGGTATAGATCGTTTTGATATAGTAATATTAGAAGAAAAAAACTTTGATGATAAGCTAGTAAAAAGAGTTGTAGGTTTACCGGGGGAAACAATTCGTTATGAAAAAGGGATCTTATATATTAACGGAGAGGTTGTAGAAGAATCCTTTATTAGCGAAGAAGTTGCTAAAAAGACATTAACTCCTTATGGCAATGATACATTTGAGTGCAAGTTAGGAAAGGATGAATATTACGTTTTAGGGGATAATCGCGGTAATTCGACAGATTCAAGATATTTTGGTCCTATAAAAAAGAGCCAAATAAAAGGTGTAGGGATGATGCTTTTTGCAAAGTGTAAAACCGTTAATAATGATGGAACGTGTAAGGGGATAAAACTTATATGGCCAAAATTTGCTAAGTAGGTGGAAACATGAAAGAATTGGAGTTTTATGAAAAAATAAAAAATTGGGATTTTAGCGATATTAAATACGAGGAAGAAAATTTTACTAATTGGGATATGTATGAAGTTTTGAAAAATGAAACTACTATTAATAGCAAAATACTTGACTTAGGAACAGGTGGCGGGGAAAAAGTATTAAAATATTTCCCTGATTGTCAAGAAATAGTAGCAACAGACTTTTCCATGCAAATGATTAAAACAGCCAATGAAAATTTAAAAAATAGTGATCGTAAAAATATAATATTTAAAGTTATGAATAATTTGAGTATGGATACTAAAGATGAATATTTTGATATTATTGTAGCGCGGCATACTTGTATAGATGCAAAGCAAATATATAAAACTTTAAAGAAAAATGGAAAGTTAATTTTAAGAGGGGTAGATAAACTGGATTGCTGGAGTCTTAAATTGATGTTTAATAAAGGTCAAGCTTTTCATGATTTAAAACCAATTAGTGTGATTGACTATGAAAATATATTAAATGCAGGTTTTAAAACTGTGGAATTGATTCCAATTCATATTAAAGAATATTATAAAAGTAAAGAGGATTTATTAGCTTTACTATTGAAAACTCCAATATTAGATGACTTTTCAGAGGAAACAAATCTTAATGAATTAAAAAAAGAAAAAATAGATTTAGATATTTTAGATAAATACATCAAAGAAAATAAAACAGATAAAGGAATTTTACTAATAAGAAGATACTATGGTATAATTGCAGTTAAATAAAGAAGGTGTTTTTATGGATTTCTATTTATGTGAAGTTAATACTTTAGAAAAAGATATTTTATATAGACTCTTACAATATTCTTTGTTTGAAGAAAGTGAAAATGATTTAAATGAAATGAATGATGAAGGCTTATTTGAATATAAATATTTTGATGCATATTTCACAGATAAAGAACGTAAAGCTTATTTCATAAAAGAAAAAATTAGTGGTAAATTATTGGGTTTTGCGCTAATCAATACTTATGTTCGAATTTGTAATAGAGGTCATAGCATAGCTGAATATATGATACTTCCTAAATATAGAAGAAATAAGATTGGAAAAAGAGCCGCATTAGAGATTTTTGAAAAATATGATGGTGATTGGGAAGTAGAGCCTTCTTTTGGTAGTCAAAAGGCATATTTATTTTGGAAGAATACTATAGAAGAATATTGTGGTAATAATTATAAATTCGAAAAAGGAATATTTATATTTAATAAAAAGGATGTGAGATAATGAACGTACAATGGTTTCCAGGACATATGGTGAAAGCTTTAAAAGAGATTTACGAAAAACAAAAAATGGTTGATATGATAATAGAGATAGTAGACTCTAGAGCTCCACTTTCCAGCAGAAATCCAGAACTTGTGAACATTAATAAACCTCGTTTAATAATTATGAGTAAAAAGGATTATGCGGACAGTAAAATAGTTAATGAATGGATAAAATTTTTTGCAAATAGTGAAGTTAAAGTTATTTCTCAAGATTTAATAAATGGCTTTAATTTAAAAGAAATTATAAATTCATGCAATGAGTTAATGAAATTTAAGTTTGAAAGAGATGCAAAAAGGGGAATAAAAAATAGGACTATTAGAGCAATGGTTGTAGGGATTCCTAATGTTGGCAAATCAACATTCATTAACAAGTTAGCAAAAAGAAAAGCTGCAAAAGCAGGAAACCAACCAGGACTTACTAAATCTCAACAATGGGTTAAAACTGAAAATATAGAACTACTTGATACTCCAGGAGTTTTATGGCCAAAGTTTGAAAGTAAAGATATAGGGGTAAAATTAGCTTTGATAGGGACAATAAAAGAAGAAATATTAAATCAAGATGAACTAAGCAATTTGTGCTATGCTTTTTTAAAAGAATACTATCCTAATGAATTAACAAAAAGATATGATTTATTAGAACTTGACGATAATATATTTGAAAATATAGCAAAAAGAAGAAAAATATTAAAAAATAACGGGGAATACGATGTAGAAAAAGCAAAATATTTATTACTAAAAGAATTTAAAGAAGGTATAATAGGGAAAGTATGTGTGGAAAGGCCAGGTGCAGATTATGGCGTCTTTAGAGTATGAAATTGAATTTAGAAGAAAAGGGTATAGTAAAATATTAGGAATTGATGAAGCTGGGAGAGGACCATTAGCAGGTCCACTTGTTATCGCCGGAGTTGTTTTGCCCCCTGATTTTAATAATGAAGAAATAGATGATTCTAAAAAAGTTAGTGATAAAAAAAGAAGAGAATTATTTAAGGTTATAATGGAAAATGCTTTAGAAGTAAAGGTTAATATCGTTGATGTAGAAACTATTGATAGACTTAACATATACCAAGCAACTAAAGAAGGAATGGAAGAAATAGTTAGACTTGTGGGGGATAATTGTGACGCTGTATTTGTTGACGCAGTTAAGCTTAATGACGTAAACAAGCCTGTTTTATCACTTATTAAAGGAGATGCTCTTTCTCAATCAATTGCAGCAGCATCAATAATTGCTAAAGTAACACGTGATGATATAATGATGGAATTAGACAAAGAATATCCTATGTATGACTTTAAAAACAATAAAGGATATGGGACAAAATCTCATCTTTTAGCTCTAGATAAATATGGAATTACTAAGCATCATAGAATGTCTTATTCACCGGTATTTAAGGCTAGTATGCCAAAATTTGATATATAACAAGAGGTTGTTTATGGGTGTTTTTTTTAGATTTAATAAAAAAGGTGAAGTGCAGGTTGCAAAAACACTTTTTTCAACAAAAATTAGTGAAGAAGAATTTGAGGAAAAAAGTAAAGTTATACCAAAAGAAAAATTTTTGTCTAAATATCGAAAAGAAAAACAACAATTGTCTGAGGAAATTGAAATGTTAGAAAAAATCAACGAGATGAAAATTTCTGCTGTAGGAGCTGTTAGTGTATATTTGGAAGGAGAAGGATTTTGCTTGTGTGGTGCTATAATAGGTGATAAATATTTTCCTGGGTTTTACGAAAATCACAACAAAAAGCAAGCTGCTATAGAATATGGTTATGAATTTTATGGAAGAGTTATTATGAATCAAATTATTGAAAATAAATTATTAGATGAAAAAAAAGCTTATGACATTTTGTATGGATTATCTGATGTTTATTGTTCATCTAATTCTGCTGTTTATTTCTTTTTAGGTAAGGAGAGGATCGACGAGCAAACATATTTAAAATACAAAGGAGAACAAGATAGACTAACCAAAATAAGAAATGCTTCTTCTCCTTTAAAAAACATAAGTGATAACGCTAAAAAAAATAACAGAAAGTAAATCATATAATACATTATTTTCTTGAAATATTTTAAATATAATGATAATATATAAACGTTGAAGAGAGGGAATCCCTCTCTTTGTTGTTAAATGGGGGGTTAAGATGCAATTAGAAGACAAAATCAAGAAGATTATTGAGCCTGTTTTAAAGGAAATGAATTTAATTCTTTATGAGTTAAAGTATGAAAAAGAAGGTAAAGAAAATTACCTTAGGATTTTTCTTGAAAAAGAAGAGGATGTTATGGATTTAGATACTTGTGTTGAGGCAAGCGAAAAAATATCATTATTACTTGATAAAGAAGATCCTATTCCAACGGAGTACTATTTAGAAGTTGCTTCTAGTGGTAGAGAGAAAACTTTTAAAGAAAAACAAGATTACACAAACAATATAGATAAATATATTCTGGTTGACACTAGCGAATTAGTTAGTGGTTATGATGAACTTGTTGGTTATTTAAAAGAAGTTAACGATGAAGGAATAAAATTAGAAATTAATCTTAAAGGTCGAATTAAAGTTGTTGACATCCCATTTAAGATAATAGAAAAAGCACATTTAACATATAAGATTTAATAGGAGGAAATTAAGAAAAAATGAATGCTAGAGAATTACTAAATGCCTTAGATGCGTTTGAACAAGAAAAAGGAATATCAAAAGAGGTTGTATTAGATGCTTTAAAAGAAGCTTTAGAAAAAGCCTATAAAAAGCATATTGATCCTGATGTACTTTGTAGAGCAGATATTAATGGTGATTTAGGTACTATTGAAATGTACGAATTAAAAAATGTTGTTGAAGAAGTTGAAGATGATTTATTTGAAATTGAATTAGAAGATGCAAGAGAGATTAATCCAAATATTAATATAGGTGAAACTCTTGAGATTTCTGTAGATCCAGAAACTTTATCAAGATTAGCAGCATTACAAGCTAAACAAGTTTTAACTCAAAAAATAAGAGAATTTGAAAAGCAAACTGTATATGATGCTTACATTGATAAAAAAGATGACATTATTGTAGGAACTGTTGATAGAATTGAACCTGGATTTATTATTGTTAATGTAGGGAAAAGCAACGCTATTATGAAAATTAACAATACAATCCCAGGAGAAAACTTCAAACCAGGACAAATGGTTAAAGTTTACGTTGTTGATGTAGATAAAGGTGCTCAAGGAGCTGCTGTTATTGTTTCTAGAACAGCTCCTGGATTCTTAAAAAGACTATTTGAAGCAGAAATACCAGAAATTTATGATGGCACTGTAGAAATAAAGCACATCGCAAGAGAAGCTGGAGATAGAGCTAAAGTTTCTGTATTTTCAAGAAATAAAGATGTAGATGCAACAGGAGCATGTATTGGTCAAAAAGGATTAAGAATACAAAAAATATCTAATCAAATTTTAGGTGAAAAAATTGATGTTATAAATTATTATGAAAATCCAATTCTTTATATATCAGAAGCTTTAAAACCTGCAGAAGTTGTTGGAGCATATATAAATGAAGAAACAAGAAGTGCAGTAGCAGTTGTTAGAGATGATAGTTTTTCATTAGCAATTGGTAAAAAAGGAATTAATGCTCGTTTAGCAGTATCTTTAACAGGATATAAAATTGATATAAAAACTGTAACTAAAGCAATTGAAGAAGGAATTGTATATACAACAGTTGAACAAGCAATGGCTGATTATGCTAATAGTAGTAAAGTGGAAGAAATTATTGAAGAAGTTAAAATAGAAGAAATCGCTGAAGAAGTAGTAGAAACTCCAGTTAAAATTGTTGAAGAAGAACCTGTTAAGGTTGAGGTTAAGGTAGAAGAACCTAAAAAAGAAGAGAAAAAAGTTGAAGTTAAACAAAAGAGTGAAAAACCTCTTAAAATGCCAAAATTCCTTAAAGAAGATAATGTTAAACCTTCTAAAAAAGAAGAAACAAGATCTACAGGAAATAGCAAAAAGAAAAAAGAAGATGAAAAAGAAGTTAGAAGAACTGTTCTTTCATCAAAAGAACTTGAAGATATTAAAAAGAAAAATGAAGAGGCTAGATCATATATGCCTATTTATACAGACGATGAGTTAGAAGAACTTGATGATGAGGTAGAAGAAGATAACTACTATGATGATGTAGACTACGATGAGTATGACAAATACTATGATGAGGACTAATTTATAGTGAAAAAGATTCCTTTAAGAAAATGTGTTGCCACAAATGAAAAACTTCCAAAAGCAGAACTAGTTAGAATTGTAAAAAATAATGAAGGAAAAGTTTTTATTGATTTGACAGGTAAAGCAAATGGAAGAGGAGCATACTTAAAAAAGAGTAATGATGCTCTTGATATTGCTATTAAGAAAAATAGCTTAGGTAGGGCGCTAGAGTGCACAATAGAAAATGAAATTTATGATGAATTAAGGAAGTTAATAAGTGAATAAAACTTTAAATACTTTGGGGATGTGTGCATGTGCTAGAAAAATTTGTTATGGTGAAACACTTTTAAAAGAAATAAAAAACAAAAAAGTTTATTTCGTTTTAGTAGCAAATGATGCAAGTGATAACTCAAAGAAAAGAATTATTGATAAATGTACTTATTACAAATGTGAGTATGTTGTCTGTTTAGATAAAGAAAGCATTACTAAATCAATTGGAAGGATTGATTTAGTAAGTGCTGTTGGTATAAAAGATTACAATTTAGTTAAAAAACTTAAAGAAAATATAGAAAGGGAAGGTGGTTCAAGTGAAGAAAAACAATAATAAACCAATGAAAGATAAAAGAACTTCAAATTTTGAGAAAAAACAAACAGAAAAAAATGATGGTGAGAAAATTGTTGTTTTCAAAGGTAGTAAAAGTGTTCAAGAATTAGCTAAAGATTTGTCCGTTAGTGCTACAGAGGTTATTAAGTTTTTATTCATGGAAGGTAAAATGGTAACCATTAACTCAGATTTAGATGTTTCTTTAGCAGAATTAGTTTGTTTAAATTATGGATATGATATAAAAATAGAAAAAGATGTTAGCGAAGAAAACTTCGAAGAATTAGAAATAGTAGATGATGAGAAAGACTTAAAAGAAAGACCTCCAATTGTTACAATAATGGGCCATGTTGACCATGGTAAAACAACCTTACTTGATGCTATAAGAAAAACAAGAGTGGTTGAAGGTGAAGTTGGTGGAATTACTCAAAGTATTGGTGCTTATCAAGTAGAAGTAAAAGGAAAAAAATTGACGTTTTTAGATACTCCAGGACATGAAGCTTTCGCAGCAATGAGAGCTAGAGGTGCGCAAATAACAGATATCGTTATAATTGTGGTTGCTGCAGATGATGGTGTAATGCCTCAAACTAAAGAAGCGATAGATCATGCTAAAGCAGCTGGAGTTCCAATCGTTGTTGCTGTTAATAAAATGGATAAACCAGGAATTAATCTTGAAAGATTGTATAGTGAATTAAGTGAGATGGAAATCATAAGCGAAGAATGGGGAGGAGAAAATATTTTCTGTAAAGTTAGTGCTAAAACAGGTCAAGGAATTGAAGATTTACTTGAGTCTATCCTTGTATTAGCCGAATTACAGGAATATAAAGCAAATCCTTCTAGATATGCATATGGTACAGTAATAGAAGCTAAGCTTGAAAAAGGAAGAGGAACAGTTGCAACTCTTTTAGTTCAAAATGGAACTTTAAGACATGGAGATAGTGTTGTTGCTGGTACTGTATTTGGAAGAGTTAGACAAATGAGAAATGATTCAGGAAAAGTAATTAAGGAAGCGGGTCCATCAATGCCAGTTGAAATAACTGGATTAAACGAAGTTCCTGGAGCAGGAGATAAATTCATGGCTTTCGCTGATGAAAAGAAAGCACGTGAAGTTGCGGATAAAAGACTTACAGAAAAAACATTATCTGATAGAAGAGGAAATACAAGTGTTTCACTGGAAGATTTGTATAATCAAATAAAAGTTGGAGATGTTCAAAATATCAATATAATTATAAAAGCTGATAGCGATGGTTCTAGTGAAGCAGTTAAGCAATCTTTATTGAAACTAAGTAATGATGAAGTTAAAATTAATGTAATAAGAGCACAATCTGGAGCTATTACAGAATCAGATGTGTTACTTGCAAGTGCTTCAAAAGCTATTATTTATGGATTTAATGTTAGACCTGATGCTTCTGTTAGAGCAAAAGCTGAAGAAGAAAGTGTTGATATAAGATTACATAGAATTATTTATGCATTGGTTGAAGAAATCGAAGCTGCTATGAAAGGTATGTTAAAACCAACCTATAAAGAAGTTGTTACTGGACTTGCTGAAGTAAGACAACTTTATAAAGTGTCAAAAGTCGGAACAATTGCTGGAAGTTATGTAACAAGTGGTGTTATCAAAAAAGATAGTGGTGTTAGACTTTTAAGAAATGGTGTAGTAGTTTATGAGGGAAAACTAGCTTCCTTAAAACGTTTCCAAAATGATGCAAAAGAAGTTTCAACTGGTTATGAATGCGGAATGATGATTGAAAACTTTAACGATTTAAAAGAAGGAGATCATATTGAAGGATTTGTAATGGAAGAAGTAAAAAGGTAAAAAATAATTATAGGTGGGATATAAATGGCAAAATTAAAACAAGAAAAATTAGCGGTTCAAATCCAAAAATATATTAGTGATATTATTCAGTTTGAACTAAAAGCAGATAACTTAGGCATTGTTACTGTTACTAGAGTTAAAGTTAGCGATGACAATTCTTGGGCAAAAATTTATGTAAGTTTTTTAGATAAAAATAAAGAAGAAAAACTAGAGAAGTTAAAACAATATAAGACGCCTATTAGAACAGCATTAGCTAAAAAGTTAACTATAAGAAGAACTCCGGATTTAACTTTTACTATTGATGATAGTTATGAAAAAGGAGAAAAAATAGAACAAATTATTAGAGAGTTAAACAAAAAATAACTCTCTTTTCTATTGAATGTTGCATACTATAATATACAATTAAATCAAGATGTGATTAATGAGGTTTTATGTAATGTTTGTTATTATTTTAGTAATATTTTTAACAATTTTTATTCTTACTATTAGTATGATTTTTAGTCCAAAATTAAGTGGGAAGTTTTTAAGTAAGCAAGTTAAGGCTATGAAGTACATGGTAGATGAGTCAAAAGAGGATCTTGAGAGTATCTCAACAACTATGATGGGAACTCAAATTAAAGTAGCTAAAAATGTTGTTGAGGAAAATAAAGATAATATTGAAGAATTATCTGTTAATTTAGCAGAATCAACAAAAAAAGGAGCAAAAACTATTACTAAAGCAGTGGCAGAAGGTATTAAAGAAGGTTTTACTGGTCAAGAAACAATCTATTGTAAACACTGCGGAGAAGCAATTGATGCAGATTCTAAATTTTGTAAATCATGTGGGAAGGAACAATAATGTTCCTTTTTTATTTATAGATAAAAAAAGAAGAATTAACTTTCTTCCTTTTTCTCTATTTCCCATAAATCTAATTTTTTTAAATTGTGTAACATAAGTAAAAAATTATCTTCAGCCATTGGATATTTTTTATATAAATCTCTAAGCATAGTTTTCATGTTTTCTCTCTCCGTATGTTTGTCATTAGGACAAGTAGAAATAACTAGAGGAACATTTAATTTATTAGCAGATTTTAAAATTAGCTTTTCTCTAGCATATACGAAAGGACGAATAAATGTTATGTCACTTCTATCAAGATACATTTTAGGTTTAAACGTAGCGATTCTTCCGCCAAATATCATATTCATAGCTAACGTTTCAATTGCATCTTCACTATGATGAGCAAATGCAACTTTATTACAACCAAATTTTTTAGCACCTTCAATTACTACAGCTTTTTTAATTTTAGAACATATAGAACAAGGTAATCTTCCATTATTTTGTACATTAGCTTTAAGTATTTCATAAGCCTGTGATGGTACTAATTCAAAGCGTATGTTTTGTTCTTTAAAATATTCTTCCATTGGAGTCGTATCCATATTAGGGAATCCCATTACTATATGTATTCCTACTATATCAAACTTTTTTTTCTTTTCAACCATTCTTTTATAAGCGTTCATTGCATATAAAAGTAAAACAGAGTCTTTGCCTCCGCTTACTCCAACTGCAATAGTGTCACCATCTTCAATCAAACCATAATCTTCATCGGCTTTTTTTATACATCCTAAAATATCTCTTAAATAATACAAAATAATCACCCTTTAAATAACAATGCAATAATATACTATTATTAAAAATTTTTCAATTATTTCTTATTTATCTTATTCAATAAATTTTTTAAGCCTTTATTATTTCTCTCCATTTCTTTTATTGATTTTTCAACGGATTCTTTAAGTTCTTCCTCATCAATGTTTAAGTATTTTGCTTTTAGACCACTAATAGAATTTTTGTGTTTCAAAAAAGTATAAGCGACATCTAAATTTTGTTTTAAAACTTCAACTTGAATCTCATCAAAAGATTTTTCTTCAATTTTAGGTAATGAAGACTCCATAATTCTCATTACAGAATTAAAATAATTAAAACTTGTATTTTGTTCTTCATTTTCACTTAATAATTCACTAATTTTTTTTGCAAACTCATCAGATTTTGATTCTACAAAAGAGTAATTATATAAAATATCGTCATTAAAATTATAGTTTAAATTTAATCCTTGATTTTGACAGTACTTTAGAAATAGTTTATTGTAAAGGCTTATAAAATATAAATATGCAAGGTCCTTTTCTTTTCCTTCAAGTTCATTGTTGGCCAATTTATTTATCAAGCAAAATTGATAGTAGTGAAAACATTCATGGGCAAGAGTGTGAACCAAATAATAAGGTAAAAAAGAATGGTGATTTATTAAATCAGAAAGAGTTTCTTTAGCAGCGTTACTATCTAAAAAGAAATCATTTATATAAATACAGACAGGATTAGTTATGAATTTTCCGCTTAAAGTAATGTCCTTTTGTTGAGCATTAAATATTATTGGAACCTCAGAAATATTCAAATTTTCAAAAATTTCCTTAGATAAATTTCTAATGGAACTCATTTTTTCTCTTCTATTTTTTTGGGCAAATTCTTCGGGTATAAAATCTTTTAAGTTATTCATGATATCACTCCACAAAACTATTATACAGTTACATAGAGTGCATTTCAATTAGTATTTATTCAACGGTAACTGATTTAGCAAGGTTCCTTGGTTTATCAACATCAAGTTTTTTTAACACGGCAGTATTATATGCAATAAGTTGGAATAATGTTATAAGGGAGAAAACATTTGAAAAAGGGCTATTACTTATAGAAAAATCTGAATCTTTTTGGTTAGATACAAGATAAATATTGCCATTTCTGGACTCAACTTCTTGCATGTTAGATAATGTTTTACTGATTGTATTTTCGTTTGTGTTTAAAACAAATATTAATGTTTTGTTGTCAACTAAAGAAATCGGACCATGCTTTAATTCACCAGCTTGATAGCATTGACAAGGAATATAAGTTATTTCTTTAAGTTTTAAACAAGCTTCTAACCCTAGATAATAATCAACGCTTCTTCCAATAAAAATGATTTTTTTATTTTTGTTAATTAGTTTAGCAATTTTTTTATATTCAGTATTAACTAAAATTTCATTTATTGTTTGAGGTAATTGATAAAGAAAACTATTGAATTTTTTAATTTTATTTAAAGAAATTTTTCTTCTACAATAAGAAAACTTTAAAGTGAATAATATAAGAAATAATACTTGTCCTATTAGCGCTTTTGTACTAGCAATAGCAATTTCTTTGCCGCAGCATGTATAAATTACTTTATCACTTAATTTTGCTATTGAAGAGTTGTATACATTAACAAAAGATAATGTTTTTATTCCTTTTTCTTTTAATAACTTTAAGCAAGCAAGAGTATCGGCCGTTTCTCCAGACTGAGATATAAAAATTGCTAACGTATTTTTATTTAAAATTAAGTCTTTATATCTATATTCGCTAGCAATCTCTACATCAACATCTATTTTAGCAAATTTTTCTAAATAATACTTCGCAATTAAACCAGCATGCATAGCTGTACCACATCCAATTATAACTACTTTTTTAATTCCTTTGTACTCATTTAAATTAACTTTTAAAAGACCGTTTTCTAAATTGTTTTTTAAAATATTTTCTATTAATAATGGTTCCTCTTCTATCTCCTTTAACATGAAATGCTCATATCCTTTTTTATCTATTTGATCTTCAAATATTTCAAGTTTTTCAATATTATAATTTATTTTATTACCTTTAAAATCGTAAATATCCACACTATCTTTACTAATAATTCCATAACTGCATTCATCTAGGTAAATAAAATCTTTACAATAGTCACTTACACTATTGATATCAGAACATATATATTTTTCGTTTTCTCCTAAACCAATTATTAAAGGGCTTTCTTTTTTTGCTACATATATTTTATTAGTTTCATTTTTAAAGATTATATTTAAAGCAAAGGAACCCTCTAGAATATTACAAATTTTTTCTAGTGTTTTTAAATTAGTGTCACTTTGATTTTCATCCAACAGTTTGGCAATAACCTCACTATCAACATCACTATAAAAAATATGACCTTTCTTCTTCAAGTTTTCTCTAATTTCCTTATGATTTTCAATAATACCGTTATGAACTAAAACACATGTTTTTCCTTCATGGGGATGAGCATTAATATCGTTAGCAATACCATGTGTTGCCCACCTTGTATGACCAATGCCTATAGTTGATTTTTTATTGTTATAACAATTTAATTTTTCTTCTAAAGATGCAATTTTTCCAGCACACTTTACAACTTCTATTTTATCTTTTTCTGTTGTTGCAATACCGCTTGAATCATAGCCTCTATACTCTAATTTTTTTAAACAATCTAATAAAATGTTTTTACATCTTTTATTTCCAACATACCCAATTATTCCACACACTATAATCACCTATACTAAATTATGCGTACAATCTGTATATGTGATTTAATATTGAATACGCAAGGTAAAAAGCATATAATTATAACGTATGTATAAAAGTTAATTGTTAGGAGCTGATCAATATGAATAAAGAATTTATTAAATTTATTATTGAAATGAAAGAAACATATAAAGGAAAAGATTTACATGATGAAAAAACGATAAATGAAATAAACAGTCATATTTATGATTTCTTAAGTAAACATAAAAAAGGAGAATTGCTTGTTAATATATATATAGGTATGTCAGATGGAAAAACTCAAGTAGATGTAGCGCGTGATACTGGCATTAGTATAAATATAGTTCGTGAAGGAGTTCTTAAGATAAGGGGACTTATCGATTATTTAAAACATGTAGGAATAGATTTACCACAATTTGAAAAATTTGAATACAGGTCATATAAATTTAAAGAAGAAACAATAAAGAAAATGGATGAACGAAACAATATAAAAAGAAATCGTTAATCTAAGGTTCTAGATAAAAATCTAGAACTTTTTATTTACATAAATAGAAAAAGGGTATAAATAAATTTGTTTTATGATTGAATAAAAAATATAAGTGAGGTAAAATTATAAAGTGAGGTGGAAAATGTGGCAAAGAAAGTATTTGAAAAAGAATTTGCAGGAAAAAAAATAGTAGTTGAAACAGGAGAAATGGCAAAACAAGCAGATGGCTCTGTTTTAGTAAGATATGACGATACAGTTATTTTATCAACAGCTGTAGCAAGTGATGAGAAGAAAGATACAGATTTCTTCCCACTTACTGTTACATTTGAAGAAAAGTTATATTCAGTTGGTAAAATCCCTGGTAGTTTTCTAAGAAGAGAAGGTAAACCAAGTGAGCATGCGACTTTAACGGCTAGACTTATAGATAGACCTATTAGACCATTATTTGCTGAAGGTTTTAGAAACGAAGTTCAAGTAGTTAATACAGTTCTATCAGTTAATAAAGACGCAACTCCAGAAATGGCCGCAATGTGGGGAGCAAGCTTAGCACTATGTGTAAGTGACATTCCTTTTAATGGTCCAATTGCTGGTGTTTATGTTGGTAGAGTTGATGGTAAATATGTAGTAAACCCAAGCGTTGAAGAGATGGAAAGAAGTGACATCGAATTAGCAGTAGCAGGTACTAAAGATGCTATTAACATGGTAGAAGCTGGAAGTAAAGAAGTAAGCGAAGAAGACATGTTAGGTGCTATCATGTTTGGTCATGAAAAGATTAAAGAGTTAATTGCATTCCAAGAAGAAATCGTTAAAGAAGTAGGAAAAGCTAAAAGAGAAATTGAACTTTATGAAGTAAGCGAAGAAATTAGAAGTGATGTAGAAGCACGTGCTAAAGATAGACTTCTTGAAGCTATTAAGATTAAAGGAAAATTAGAGAGATATGGTGCAATCGATGCTATTAATGAAGAAGTTATAGCAATCTATGAAGAAAAAGAATATAAAGATGATAAAGAAAAGAAAAATATCTTAATGCAAGTTAAAGATGTATTACACGATATTGAAAAAGCAGAAGTAAGAAGACTTATTACTGAAGAAAAAGTTAGACCTGATGGTAGAGCTATTACAGAAATTCGTCCTCTTAATTCTCAAGTTGATTTGTTACCTAGAGTTCACGGTAGTGCGATGTTTACTAGAGGAGAAACTCAAGTATTATCAGTTTGTACATTAGGGGCTCAAGGAGACGAACAAATTTTAGATAACGTTACAGATGAAGAAACGAAGAGATTCATGCATCACTATAACTTCCCTCCTTATTCAGTAGGTGAAGTTGGAAGAATGGGTAGTCCTGGTAGAAGAGAAATAGGACATGGTGCATTAGGTGAAAGAGCATTACGTCAAGTAATCCCTAGTGAAGAAGTATTCCCTTATACAATAAGAGTTGTAAGTGAAGTATTAGAGTCAAATGGAAGTAGTTCACAGGCTTCTATATGCGCTTCAACAATGGCATTAATGGCAGCAGGTGTTCCTATTAAAGCTCCAGTAGCAGGTATTGCTATGGGATTAATTACAAATGGTCCAATTGATTCTGGTGCTCCTTATACTATCCTAACTGATATTCAAGGTATGGAAGATCACTTGGGAGATATGGACTTTAAAGTAGCTGGTACAGAAAAAGGTATTACAGCATTACAAATGGATATCAAGATTACTGGAATTAATGAAGAAATTTTAACAAAGGCATTAGCACAAGCTAAACTTGGAAGAAAAGAAATTATGGCTAACATGATGGGTGCTATTAGTGAAGTTAGACCTGACTTGAGTAAATATGCTCCTAAAGTTGGTATGATGCAAATTAATCCAGATAAGATTAGAGATGTAATTGGTACTGGTGGTAAAGTAATTAATGATATTATTGCAAAATGTGATAACGTTAAGATTGACATTAGCGATGAAGGTAAAGTTGTTATTTACCACATGGATAGAGAGCCAATTAATAAGGCATTAGCAATTATTACTAGATTAACTAAAGAAGCTCGTGTTGGAGAAATCTATGATGCTAAAGTAGTTCGACTTGAAAACTTTGGTGCATTTGTTGAACTATTTGAAGGATGTGATGCTTTAGTTCATGTTTCTAAAATATCACACGAAAGAGTAGCATCTCCTAAAGATGTATTAAAAATTGGTGATGTAGTTAAAGTAGTAGTTACTGAAATTGATGAAAAAGGAAGAGTAAATGCTTCAATAAAAGATTTACTTGCTAAACCTGAAGAAAAATAAGTATAAAAAAGCCTTCTAATTTATAACTAGAAGGTTTTTTTCTACAAAAAAAGTATGACTTATAATCATACTTTCTTTTTTAATCAAAATTACTATCTCTTATTGCTAACAAGCCTATTGTGGTGTTCTTGTAAAGTTTCACCAAGTTTACCTTCTTCTGTAACTACATAGTAGTTTGCAAATGAAGGAGTACCTACTGTTAAAATATTTGCATCAAGTTGGCCATTTTCTTTTTTACCATAGATAACTAAATATCCATTTTTAGGTGCAGCAGAAGAAATTCCCCAGTCTGTTTTTAAATGGTATTCTCCATTTTTCTTAGCAAATGATTCACCTAGAGATTCCACTAACTCTTGTGGTAGATTTTCATCTAGAAGTACAGCTTTTACAGGCTTAGGTAATTCATAGAATATACCATCTTTTTCAATAGTTGTAGTTGCCCAGTTTGCTTTGTTCCAAACGTTCATTTTGCCACTATCTAATTTTTCAAAAGCAATTACTGAACCTGCAGGAACGTTTTCTTCTCCTTCTAAACAATCCAAAACTAAAGTATTGCCCTCAACACGAACAACATCTTTTAGAAATGCAGGAATATCTTCTTCTGTTGTAATTCTTACACAATTCTTTATACCTGGCTTTTTACAAATTGTAATCATAAATACATTTTCCCCCTTATACTTAAATTATAGCATTATTAAAATAATTTATCAAACATAATAAAAATGTTGTTGAAAAGCTAATTTTGAGTTGGTTTTTGTAATAACAATATAAAAACAAGTTTATTTTATACGTTAGTTTGAATTTTCAAATTATAATAGAATAAACTAAAGATTTCTAAGGGGCTTTTTTAATTTAGTAAAATCACCTATTTTTATTTTATTCATAAATTAAATTGAAAGGGTGATTGAATGAAATCGAAATTAATAACTGCTCTTGTAACTCCTTTTGATGAAAATAAAGAATTAGATGTAGCACAATTAAAACTGTTAATAAAAGATGTAGAAAATCAAGGAAGTGAAGGAGTAGTTGTAGGAGGCACCACAGGTGAGGGAACTAGTTTAACTGAAGAGGAATTAATAAAAATAATTGATATAGTAAATGATATTAGTAAGATGGAAGTTATTGTAAATGTAGGAACAAATAGTACAGATAAAACTATTAACTTAATTAATAAAGTTAAAATGCATAAACATGATGCTTTTATGATAATAGTTCCTTACTATAATAAACCTACTAAACAAGGAATATATGAGCATTTTAAAAAGATAGCAGATACTTTTAAAGATGAAAAGTTTATTTTATACAATGTTCCTAGTAGAACTATCGTTAAACTTGAAAAAGATACATTATTAAATTTAATAAATGAATGCGAGAACATCATTGGTTTAAAGCATGCTAGTGATGACCTTTTGCTAGTTAAAGAAGTAAAGGAAAAATACCCAAAATTTCTTATTTATAGTGGAGATGATAAATATACTCTAGATATGCTAAAACTAGGCGCAAATGGCGTTATTTCGGTCCTTTCGCATGTTTTTGGTAAAGATTTAAAAGAACTTATTGATGATTATTATATTAAAGGTATTGAAAATGAAGAAATAGATAAATATATAAAAGAATTAAGTGATATTTTCTTTTGTGAAACAAATCCAATACCGATAAAATACATTCTATCTAAAAAAGGATATAGTTCAATGTATTTAAGATTACCTCTAATTGAACTAAGTTTTAAAAAAAGAAGAGATATAGATTTTATTTTAAATTTATAGTTTAAAAATGAAAAAATAGTAAATACTTAAAATAGGAGGGAAATATATGAATAATAAACTTACAAGATATGATAATGATGATTTTTTTAGTGGGAGTTGGTTAAAGAATTTCTTTGATTTACCAATTATAAATAGTAGCAATGTTTTAAAAACAAATATAAAAAAAGAAGAAGATAATTATATTTATGAAATAGATGTTCCAGGATACAACAAAGAAGATATTAGTATTAATTATGAAGATGGATACTTAATAGTAGAAGCAAAAACAAACAAACAATCGTCAAGTTATTCTTCAAAAGACACTTATGTAAGACAAGAAAGATATAGTGGCAGTTGTTCAAGAAGTTTCTATATAGGAGAAATTGATGAAAGTGATATAAGCGCTAAATATTACAATGGAATATTGCAAGTAAAGTTTAAAGATGCATCAATAAAATCAAAAAATAAAACAAGAAGAATTAACATTGAATAAATATGATTTAAGGCCTTTGTAAAAAAGGCTTTTATTTTATTAATAAAATACATATATTTGATAATGAGAAAATATATTTAGTGATATAATCAAATGTGTTTTTAGAAAGAAAGGGTAACGATGAACAAAAAAGAATTTTTAAAAAAGATAATAATATCATTAATGGCTATAATAGTGTTTTTAGTTATAATTTATGCAATTTTGTATAAATTAGGACTAACAAATGTAAGTCAAGAAGAACTTCAAAACTTTATACTTTCAACAGGTATAGTAGCGCCTTTAATTTACATACTGATTACATTTTTACAAGTTAATATTTTACCTATCCCAAGTCCAGTAACAATTTTAGTAGGAAATTATCTTTTTAATCCTTTTTTTGCTTTTTTATATGCTTATATTGGATTAGTTCTAGGCTCCATATTTTCTTATTTATTAGGTAAATGGATAGGAAGACCTTTTATAAATTGGCTCTCAGGAAGCAAGGAAAAAACAGAAGAATGGATGTCTAAATTAAAGGGAAGGGAAAATATTTTATTGTTTTTTATGTTTTTATTTCCTATGTTCCCCGATGATATTCTTTGCGCATTAGCGGGTATTTTACCTATATCTATGATGGGATTTATAATAATGCAATTAATTACTAGATTTACTACAGTAATAGGAACATTAATATTTATGAGTGGTGAAATTATTCCTTTTAATTTTTGGGGGATATCTTTGATAGTTTTAGGACTTATGATTTGTTTTATAGCGTTCATTTATTGCTTTAAAAATGCAGAAAAAATAAATAATAAAATAAGAAATATATATAATAAAATTTTTAATAAAAAGAAAGAAAAACTAATACAACAATAATATAAACTTTATAGTCTTTTAGTTATAAAATTTTTTTGCTATAATTTTTTTGTAAATGGGGTAATTTTATGAAAATAAATGGCAAAGTATTAAATGTTATTAATATTCTAAAAAATGAAGGATATGAGGCTTATATAGTAGGGGGTTATGTTCGTGATTTGCTATTAAAAAAAGAAAGTTATGATGTCGATATAACCACAAATGCAACTCCTTTAAAATTAAAAGAAATATTTAAAAATTATCATTTAGATGAGAATTTTATTGCTTTAGGAAGCATTAAATTTAAAATTGGTGAATACCATTTTGAAATTACAACTTTTAGAAAAGAATACGAGTATATTAGTCATAGAAAACCTAGTAAAATAGAATACATAAATTCATTAGAGGAAGATTTAATTAGACGTGATTTTACAATTAATGCCTTGTGCAGTAATGGTAATGATATTATTGATTTATTTAATGGAATAGAGGATTTAAAGAATAAAAAAATAAAAATGATAGGAGACCCAACATTACGTTTAAATGAAGATGCCTTAAGAATATTAAGAGCTCTACGTTTTTCTTCATCTTTAGGATTTGATATAGATGAAAAACTAACTTTAGGAATGGATTTAAATTATAAATATTTAGAAAAAATAAGTTTAGATGTTAAATATAAAGAATTAAACAAAATACTAAATGGTAAAAACTTTTTAAATGTTTTAAAGAAGTATAAGAATATATTTATAGAAATTTTTAATCTGGACAAGCTGGATATTAATATGTTTTCTAGTTGTATGAGTTATGAGGAAAAAGAGGCTCTATTCTTCTTATATAGTGATTGCAAAATTGATAATAAATATTTAAAAAATAAAAATTTGATATTCCTAGAAGATAAAATAGATTTAAAGAAAAAACTTAATAAGTATGGTAAAGAGGAAATATATAATCTTTTATACTTTAGAAGCAACATTATGAAAAAGGATTGTAAAATTTTTATATTGTTAAATGAATTAATTAATGATAATGAATGCTATAATCTAAAAATGTTAAATATAAATGGATTGGATTTATTGAATATTAATATAGAAAATAATAAAATAGGTACATATTTAAATTTATTGCTTGAAGCTGTTATAGAAAATAAATGTCAAAACAATAAAAATGAATTATTAAAATATCTAAAAGAAAATATAATTAGTTAGGGGGATATTATGGATTTTTTATACAAAAAATTTATTAGAAATTATACAAATATAAAAGACCCACAAGTGGTTAAAAAGTATGGGTTATTAGCAAGTATAATAGGTATAATTTTAAATATTGTTCTCTTTGCTATTAAGCTTATGATCGCTTTATTAAGTGGTAGTGTTTCTATTATTAGTGATGCCTTCAATAACTTAAGTGATTCAGCAAGTTCTATAATTACTCTTATTGGTTTTAAAATA
Source organism: Bacilli bacterium (assembly GCA_045119835.1). Taxonomy (GTDB): domain Bacteria; phylum Bacillota_I; class Bacilli_A; order RFN20; family DUOF01; genus CALVUJ01. Next base: position 52,860 of record JBGVED010000015.1, read on the forward strand.
TCCTCTAAACCAGCTGATGAAGAACATCCTTTTGGCCATCAAAGGGTAGAGTATATTTGTGCTTTTATTGTTTCATCAATTATTTTGTATATAGGGGTGGAGTTGGCAATATCAAGTTTTAAAAAGATCTTCAATCCTACAGAAATTCACTTTGATTATTTAATGATTTTAATTTTAGTAATAACTATAGTAATTAAATTATGGATGGCAGTATTTTATAAAGTAACAAGCAAAAGAATTAATTCGTTATCTCTTAGAGCAAGCAGCAAAGATTCTTTTAATGATGTTGTAGCAACTTCTGTTGTAATAGTAGGATTATTTGTTAGCAAAGTATTTAATTTTAATATAGATGGTTATTTGGGTATTATAGTTAGTTTTTATATACTTATAAGTGCTATATCTATTATTAAAGAGACTATCAATAATTTAATTGGAGGAACGCCAGATAAAGATTTAATAAATAGGGTTTTAGAAGAATTAAATAAAGATGAACAAGTACTAGGAGTACATGATGTTCTTTATCATAATTATGGTGTGGGTAAGGTATACATGAGTTTGCATGCAGAAATGGATAGCACGCTTACGCTTATTAAAGCTCATGATTTGATTGATTCTTTAGAAAAGAAGATAAAGAAAATATATAATGTTGATTTAGTTATACATATAGATCCAATATTACTGAATGATGAATTATTAAGTGAAATAAATATTAAACTAAATAAAATAATAAAAAGTATTAGTGATGAAATAAGCTATCATGAATTAAAAATAATAAACAAAAAGAAGAAGGTTAATATATGTTTTGACCTTCAAGTTCCTTACAATTTCAATTTAAGTAATAAAGAACTTTACGATAATATAAATAAAGAATTAAGACTTATAAATGATGATTACAGAGCAAGCATTACTTTTGATAAGTTCTAAAAAATATTTTTATTGAAATAGCATATAGAAGGATATATAATAAAAGAGCAAAAATAAAAAAAAGGAGAGTAGTTTCTAAAAAAAGAAATGAAGTGCTTAAAATGGGAAAAATAGATATAGAAAAAATGGATGTTAAACAATTAATTGAGTTAACCAAAGATGATTTAAGTAAATTTGATAAAGAGAGTATTGGAAAGTTAGAAAGAAAAATAAAAATGACAATTGAAAAAATTGAATCAAGATTCGAAGAACTAGAAGAGTTAATGTATGATGACGACAGTTGTGATTGGAAACTTGTTTACGATGATGAAAAAGAAAAAGTAGAAAAATTGAATAGTGTACTAGCAGATGTAGAGTTTATAACTAAAAACGCTAGAAAAATAGTTAAAAGATAAAATAAAAATGCTTATCTAAAAAAGGTAAGCATTTTTTAAATTACTTTTGTTTCTTCTTTTTCTATTTTAGCTCCCGTTATATCAGCAATTTTATATACAGATGTATTGCTTAAAACAACAGGGTATTGACCAGTAGAAGTAAATAGTGTCCATTTATTATCTTTTTTAACTAACTTATGAACATCTTTTATTTCTGTTACTAAATTATTAACATAAATACTTTTTTCTGCTCTTAGAATCATCGATTTTCCTATTGTTCTAGTAAATATTATTAGTGCAACAGTAGGTAAAATTTCACTAAATAATAAATGTTTAGTAGTCATTTCTTTTCCAACAGAAACCCATAAAACAATTTTTATTATAATTATTAAAAATGCGCTAACATAAGAAAACCAATATAAAAGAGGATCAGTTACTTCTTTTCTCATCCCAAAATTTTTAACATGTTTTCTTATTGTTTTTATTCTTAGAATAGTTATACTTATAAAGGAAATCATAGCCAACAAAGATATTACAATAAGTAAAATATTCCAAATCTTCATAGACACAACCCCTTTCTAAATCACTTACTATTATATCAAATAAAAAAACTTAATCAATGTATAAAATTAATTAATTTAGTTCTATTTCTAGTAGTTTTTTTGTGTAAACAATATCTTCATTCATTGTAGAAGCCCCAGCTGTAATACCTATCTTTTGTCCTCTTTTAATCAAATTATTTTTTACTAGGTCTAAAACTTCATTAGGATCATGAATGAAATATGTTGTTTTAATTTTACTGACATTGTTAAAAAGCTCTATAGAATTACTAGAATTCTTTCCTCCAATTACAATCATTATATCCATGTCATTGGCCAATTTAATTGATGATTCATTGATATTTTTTTGAGCATTACAAATGGTGTTTTTATAATCAAATTCCTTTTTTTTGTCATTCAATATATTTAAAATCTTGGTAATAAATAATTCTGCTTTGTCTTTAGAAAAGGTCGTTTGACAAACCAAATAGTATTTAGGATGTTCTAAGATTAATTTATTAAAATCATTTTCATTTTCAATAATAATAGGATTATTACACCATCCAGATGTAGCAATTACCTCAGGATGAGATTTTTTTCCAATGATAATTATTTTATATCCTTCTTGTTGTTTCTTCTTTACTAGTAGGTGAATGGCTTTTACATTTGGACATGTACAATCTAAATAAGATATATGTTTACTTTTTAAATGAGAAAAAGTACTTTCTTTTTCTCCATGCGCTCTAATTATCACATAATCATTTTCATTCAAATTTTCAATATGTTCTTTTATTATCGCACCCTTATTTTTTAACTCATTTATAACATTTTGATTATGTAATATTTCTTTATATAGCACAACGTTTTTCTTGTCACATAGTGCCTCTCTAGTTTTACTAATCGCATTATTTGAACCATAACACAAACCACATACTTCACTAATATAAATTTTTGTTTCCATCAATATTCACCTAGAAAACCCTTCCTTTTTTCAAAAAATAAGAATCATTTTTTTTATATTACCACAGAATGACTAAAAAGTTTATAAAAGTCGATTTAATAAAAAAAATGTGTTACAATAGTTAAAGTTTAATGGAGGAGGAGTTTTATGTTAAGGAAAAATTCTATTTTACTGCTTATATTCACATTAGGATTTATACTATTAACACTTTTAGTATCGTTTGTAGATAAAAGTGTTTTTATGGAGACAGGAAAAGAAATTGGCTTATTTAGTGTTAATAAGATTAGCAACAATTTCTCATATAACAAAACATTAGATTTATTAAGTGATATATTATTGCTTATTTCTATTTCTTTAATTATCTTTTTTATAATAGTAGGTGCTTATCAATTATTTAAAAGAAAAAGAATATTAAAAGTAGATAAAGAAATTATTTCATATGGAATTACTTTGGTTATAATGGCTATTCTTTGGGTTGTGTTTGAAAAATTAATTGTTATAAATTATAGGCCTATTTTAGTGGAGGGAAAGTTGGAAGCATCATATCCATCTACCCATATATTGATAACAGGTTATAGTTGTATTTCTTTTGCGTATTTAATTTCAAAATATTTGAAAAACAAAAAAATTATAAATGTTATTTATTTATTATCATTCATTATTATAATAGCAGCTTTTATATTAAGATTAATTTGTAAAATGCATTGGCTTACAGATTGTTTATCTTCGTTACTTTTAGTTGGAGTATTATTCTTTTTAAATAAGATTATAAATTCTTTACTAAATAAAATCTATTAATTGTAGATATTATAATTGCCCCGTTATATTGTTTAAAAAAATAAATAATTGTATACTTTTAATGTAGTTTAGGGGGGAATAACTATGGAAAGAAAAATAGGGACAGTTTCAAGGGGGATAAGATGTCCAATAATAAGAGAGGGAGATAATTTAGTAGATATTACCGTAAATAGTGTAATAGAAGCATGTAAGAGTGAGAACTTTTCAATTAGAGAGAAGGATGTAATTGCTCTTACAGAATCAATTGTTGCTAGAGCACAAGGTAATTATGCGACAATTGATGACATTGCAAAAGATGTAAAAGAAAAATTTAAAAGTGATACAATAGGGGTTATTTTTCCTATTCTATCTAGGAATCGTTTTGCAATTTGCTTAAAAGGAATTGCTAAAGGGGCAAAAAAAGTTGTTTTAATGCTAAGTTATCCAAGTGATGAAGTAGGTAATGCTTTATTAACATATGATCAACTAGATGAGAAAAATGTTAATCCGTATAGCGATGTTTTAACATTAGAAAAATATAGAGAATTATTTGGTGAGAATAAACATGAATTCACGGGAGTTGACTATGTGTCTTACTATGAAAATATTATTAAAGAAGCAGGAGCAGAAGTGGAAATTGTTTTTGCTAATCAAGCTAAAGCCATTTTAAAATATACTGATAATATTTTAGCATGTGATATACATACTAGAAGTAGAACAAAAAGAATTTTAAAAGAAAATGGAGCTAAAGTTGTATTAGGCTTAGATGATATTTTAAATAGTTCTATTGATGGTAGTGGATATAATGAAAAGTGGGGATTATTAGGTTCAAATAAATCGACTGAAGATAAAATTAAATTATTCCCTAGAGATTGCAAAAGTTTAGTGGAAGATATTAGAAAAAAAATGTATGATATTACCGGTAAAAATGTAGAAGTAATGGTGTATGGAGATGGAGCTTTTAAAGATCCACAAGGAAAAATTTGGGAACTAGCAGACCCTGTAGTATCTCCAGCATTTACAATAGGATTAAAAGGAACACCTAATGAATTAAAATTAAAATATCTAGCAGATAATGATTTTAAAAATTTAAGTGGAGATAAACTTAAAGATGCTATAAAAGATAGAATCAAATCAAAAGGCGAAAATTTAGTAGGCAATATGGCATCTCAAGGAACAACTCCAAGACAATTAACCGATTTGATTGGATCGTTGTGTGACTTAACAAGCGGCTCGGGAGATAAAGGAACGCCAATCGTATTAGTTCAAGGTTATTTCGATAATTTTACAAATTAATAAATTTTAATAGAAAGGCTGTTTTGATGTAAAACAGTCTTTTATATTGCCATAAAAATATATTGATTATGTTTAGAATATATTTTTATTTTTGCAAAGAAATATAGTAGGTATAATAATAAAAAAATTTAAAAGATATTATTAATAATTGGTAAAATTTAATAGTTGAGTATAACAAGCTGTCAACTATTGGCAAATAATGGTAATAGTTAAGTACAATTTTTGCTTGTCAAGAGAGGTTTTATCATGAAAAAAGTAGTATCTTATTTTTTATTATTCATAATTGCTCTTTCAATCTGTTCGTCTTGCAAAAAAGATAAAGATATAGTTGTTTATAGAAATTTTTATGATCAAGATATAACAACATTAAATTATATAGTAACAAATTTGCATGGAGATTATACGCATGTTGCTAATTTCGTTGACGGATTGGTTGAAAATGATAGGTATGGCAATATAGTTCCTTCAATTGCCAAATCATGGGAGAATAAAACTGAAAATAATAAAGAGATATGGATTTTTAATATAAGAGAAGATGTTTATTGGAGTGATTATAAAGGAAACAAATATGATAGGGTAACAGCACATGATTTTGTTTCTTCTATAAAGTATATTTTAAATTATAATACTAAAAGTAATAATTATAGTTTGCCAGCTAAACTAATAGAAAATGGATTAAATTATTACTATGGTACACTATTGCAAAATTATGATGATATAGATACTACTAATAGTAAAATAACAGAGGCCCATAATTTTTGCTTAACAAATACATGTATAACAGATTTTAATATGGTAGGGATTAAAGCTGTAGATGATTATAAACTTAAAATAACCTTAAATAATCCTACAATATATTTCTTGTCTACTTTAACAAATTATTCATTTTTGCCAGTTAATGAAGAATTTATAAAAGAAATAGGATTTAATAATTTTGGTACTAATAAAAAGTATTTATTATATTGTGGTGCATACATTTTAAATGAATATTATCATACAAGTAAAATTGAATATGTAAAGAACGAAAACTATTGGGATAAGGAAAAAGTATATATTGATAAGATAATTTTTAGCAAATTACAAAATTATCCAAGTTTATCATACTCAAGACTTTCATATGAAACCGGGAATATTGATAGTTTTTATGTTAGTAAAGGTGATAAAAAAGGTTGGGAAAAGTATGTTACAGGCATTAATAATGAAGGTAATGAACAGAACCCAGTAGCAAATAATACTTATGTTGTTGATGAAACCACTGATTTTTCTACATATCATTTAATAATTAATCAAAATAGAACAGAAAATAATCTTTCAAAACTAAATAAATCAGAGATAGAGTTAGCAAATAAAGCTCTATCAAATGTTAACTTTAGAAAGGCTTTGATACATGCTTTAAATGCAGATATATATTCATTAGCTTATTTAAATAAAAGTATATCATCTATTATTCCTAAAGGCTTTATTAGTAATAAAGGTGAAGATTATCTTAATTATTATTTAAAAGAGTATGCAAATAACAATAATATCACTTATCAAGAAGCATTAATAAAATATGAAGAAAGTAGTTTAATTAAAGATTATAATAAAAGTCAAACATATCTTCAAATTGCATTAGAAGAGCTAAAAATTGATAATTCTGCTCTTCCAATAAAAATTGAATATGCTTATTATCATTCTCAAGACTATGTAAATTATGATTTAATGAGAATAAAAGAATGGAATAATATTTTAAATGGTTGTCACATAGATGATAATCAATGTAAATATGATAAAGTCTTAATAACATACAATGACGCATTAAAAAGTAATGCAGACTTTTCTTATGCAATAACACATGGTGAATATCATTTATCATATTTGGGATTGTATCCAAATTATATGGATCCAGTAGCATATTTAGAAACTTTTAGCATGGATAGAGGAGAGCTTTATCCATATATTAACCATAATGTGGAAGAAATTAATATTCTATTAAAAGAAATAGAAAAATATAATAATGAAGAAAATATTGACGAAAGATATAACCTATGTGCGCAATTAGAATATAAAATAATATTTGAATATGCATTAATTTTACCACTTTACATAAAAGAAACAGACAATAAGATATTGGTTTCAAATTTAGTTCCATATCAAAGAATGGTTGCTAATTATGGTCTAAGTCCATATAAATTTAAATTAAGAAAAATGAAAGAAAAAGATTATACTCAAGAAGAGATACTAAAATTAAAAGAAGAATATGAAAGAGAGAAGCCTAAACAATGATAGTTTATTGTTTTATTGTAGCTATATTATTCTTATTAATAACTTTTATAGTTTTGTTATATAAAGGAATTATGCTTAAAAATAGTAAAATAAGAAAAATAATAAGAAGCGATATGTTTAGATATTTTATTAGAAAAATAGTTTTTCTTTCTGTTTCAATGATAGTAATTATAATTGTAATATTTATTTTAACAGAAAATCTTAAAAGAGATGATAAAGGAAATATTTTTACAGGACTAGCAGAATACATATATAAATTACTTCCAATACCTAAAAAGATGTGTAGTACATTGCATTTAGAAAATAATGTTTTGGTTTGTTCTAAGTACGAGTATATTTTAATTGATTTAGATGTATCAGAAGCTTATATTAAAAATGTAAGTGTTTCCACTATAATAAAACAAAAAAGTAGTATATCTTTTTTTATTGGAATTTTAGCATACTTATTACAATGTTTGATAGGATATCCTTTAGGAATATATTTAGCGAATAAAGAAAATAAAATAGTTGGAAGAACATTTAACTTTATTCATACCATAAAAGTCTTAATACCATCTCTTATATATTTTTATATGTTTGTTATTTTATTTATGGTTGTTTTTAAATTGCCTGTATTATTTGAAATAGATAATCCGTTAAGTTATATTGCACCATTAGTAGCAGTTACTATTAGTAGTTCCTTGTCTATTGCTTATTTTATAAAAAAGTATATTCAAATAGAGTTAAATAAAGATTATGTGATAATGGCTAAAGCAAAAGGGTTAACAGAAAAGGAAATATTGTATAATCATGTATTAAGAAATGCAATGATTCCTTTCTATAGAACAATACCATATTCAATATTAACATGTTTTAGTGGCTATTATATTTTAGAAACCACTTTTAATATACCTGGTATAGGACAAACACTATTTCATGCAATACAATTAAAAGATATTAATTTAATAAGAGGAATGATTTTGTTTTTCTCATTTACGTCAATGATTGCTTATTTTCTGGGCGATTTAGTAGGGGCATTAGCCACACATGGTTTTAAGTACAATTTGGAGGAAAATAAAAATGGATGATAAGGTTATTTATAAAAGTTATTACAAAGATTTCTTTTCTAAATTAATTAAGAAAAAAACAATAATTATTCCAGTAGTTATACTGCTTTTCCTTTTTATAATGGGGTTGATATTTTGTGATTTTGTTGATTTGGGGGAGGTTTTGGCTACAAATACAGATAATGCGTATATTAAACCATCAATCAAATATCCCTTTGGAACAAATGGAAGAGGACAGAATTTATTTTATATAGTTTTTATAGGAGTTTACAAAACTCTTTTACTTGCATTTTTAGCAACTTTGATAAACGTTGTATTTGGAATAATAGTTGGTCTATTATGGGGATCAGTAAAAAAATTAGATGGCCTTTTACTGTTAATTAAAAATTTTTTAGATAATATTCCTCTTACTTTTTTCTGTATCATCATAGTGATGACTTTAGGTGATGGTGCTATTCCTTTTCTTTTGGTTATAGTTTTATTTGGTTGGGTAGAATATGCTTTTATAATTAGAAATTTAATATATATAGTAAAAGATAAAGATTACAATGTAATAAGTAAACTGTATAATGTTCCATTTAAAACAAGGGCTATTAATAATTACTTGCCCAGCGTTTTACCTATTTTATTTAATAGTATAACTCTTTGTATACCTAAAATAATTGCACTTGAAGTTGTTATATCTTATTTTGGTTTTTCTTTTTCAAAAAGTAACCCAAGCTTAGGAATGATAATATATTCTACTATTTCATCAAATGATTATTTCACTAATCCATATCTTTTAATGATACCTTTTTGCCTATTAATAGTAATTAATTTCTGTGTTTATTTTATAAACAAAACAATTTCAAATGAGTTTATAAAGGAGGAAATATAGTTATGCTAACGGTAAAAAATTTATCAGTTTATTTTAATAACAATAATGAAAAATCATATTTATTAAAAGATATTTCTTTTTCAATTAACGAAAATGATAGTTTGGGAATTATAGGTAAAAGTGGAGATGGCAAATCAACATTAGCAAAAGCGCTACTAAATATTTATGATAAAAATGTGTATTTAGAGTCTGGTGTATTAACTTTAAACAATGAACAAATAACAAAAAAACATATAGGTAAGAAAATAAGTTTGGTTTTTCAAAATCCTAATAGTTATCTCAACCCAAATATGAAAGTTGGTAAGCAAATACAAGAGATGCTTTTAATTCATTGTAAAGAGAATAGAAAAGTATCAAAAGAAAAAACTTTAAATATAATGGAAGAAATGGGTATAGAAAACCCAAAAGAAGTATATAACTATTATCCATATCAAATAAGTGGCGGTATCAAACAAAAAATCAGTTTGTGTATAGCTTTTATTTGTAATCCAGATGTAGTTATACTAGATGAAGCTTTGTCTTATTTAGATAAAAAAAGCAAAGAGGAAATTTTTTCGTTACTAAAGAAATTAAAAGAAAAATATAAATTTATTTTAATATTTATCAGCCATGACTTCAAAGAAATATATCAATTGTGCAACAAAATTGCAGTAATAAAAAAAGGACGAATTGTGGAGATGGGATTGAAAGATGAAATAGTTTTTAATGCAAAACACATATATACGCAGGAGTTACTATATTATTTTGTTAGATACTATAAAAATGTTCCCTTAATTTCTTTCAATGAAAAAGAGGAAAATATTGATAATTCAAAACTTGTAAAGTTAAATGCGACTCATTATTTTATTAATTACCAACCAAATGGTCATAGTGGTTTAGCAGAAATGCCATCAGTATTAAAGGAGAATCTTTATGAAATTATTAGAAATTAAAAACATCAATATTTATCATAAAAATAGATTTAAAAATAAATATATAATAAAAAACTTTTCTTTAGAGATAAACAAAGGAGAAATTGTTGCATTAGTAGGAAAATCAGGGTGTGGTAAAACTACAATTGCAAGAACAATAATTGGTTTACACAATTTTTATGATGGCGAAATAATATATAATTTGAATAAGCAGGATATTCAGTATATCTTCCAAGATCCTTATTCAAGTTTAAACCCTTATATGAATATAAGTTATATAATCAGCGAAGGTATGAAGTTTGAAACAAAAGAAGATAGAGATAATAAAGTAATAGAAGTTATGAAACTTGTTAATTTAGATATAAATAAAAGGTTTTGTTATCCTAATGAATTTAGCGGAGGAGAAAGACAAAAAATTGCTATTGCAAGAGCATTAATTAGAAATCCAAAATTAATATTAGCAGATGAAATAACTTCTTCGATAGACTATCATAGTAAAATTGCGATAATCGACTTATTAAGAGATTTACAAAAGAAAAATAATTTTGCTTGTTTAATTATTAGCCATGACCATCAATTTATTAGTAAATTAACTGAAAAAATAATAAAAATAGATTGATGCTGATTTATTTTTTTATTATTGAAGGTAAAATAGTAATAAGATATAGTATTTATGGTTTTGCAATTTAATAATAAAGGAGAATAAAACATGAAAAAAATAGATGTAGAAAATTGGAATAGGAAAAAAATATATAATTGGTTTAAAGGCTTCTCAAATTCAACTTGGGGAATTACTAAAAAAGTAGATGTAACAGAAATAGTAGAATACAGTAGAGAAACAAAAACTTCTTTTTTTATCAATATGCTATATATTGTAGTAAAAACATTGAATAGTTTTGATTGTATGAAAATGAGATTAGTTGATGAGGAACCCATTATTTTTGATGATGTAGCACCAGCATATACTGTTATGACTGAAAGTGGAGCATTTGAAAATGTTAGACATACATACATAGATAATTATTTTAATTTCTATGCATTAGCAAAAGAAAATATTGAATTAACAAAGAAAAAAAACAGTGTCGCAGAAGGGGATTATAATCCTGTTAATTGTTACAATGAATATTATATAACTTGTTTGCCATGGATGGATTTTTCTACCCTTAGTCACCCTATTCCTGATGATAAAGGATCGCAAAGTATTCCTAGAATATGCTGGGGAAAATATTGTTTAGAAGATAATAAGTTTATAATTGATTTTAATTTAACGATAAGTCATATTTTCTGTGATGGTTATGATGTTTTTAGTTTTTATTTGAAACTTCAAGAAAATATAATGAAATTTAGAAATAATATATATTAAAAATTCGTTTTTAATCTGTTGTATTTTTGTACTAAAAAACTCCCAATGTTTAATGTAAAATAAAAAAACAATAGAGGGAGGTTTTAACGTATGAATTTTGAAGTTATAAGAGGTAGTGTAGTAGAAGCGGATGTTGACGCAATAGTTAACGCAGCAAATAATCAATTATTATATGGAGAGGGAGTATGTGGTGCTATTTTTGAAGCAGCAGGTTTTGATAATCTTCAAGAAGAATGTGATTTATATGAGTACTGCAACACAGGAGAATCAATCATTACACATGGATATGATTTAAACTCAAAGTACATTATTCATGCTGTAGGTCCGGTTTATAATGAAAGTAGTAATCCTAGCCAAGAATTAAAAAGTGCATATCTTTCTGCTCTTAAATTAGCAGATGAATATAAATTAGAAACAATAGCTTTTCCTTGCTTATCTACTGGCTGTTTTGGATATCCTTTAAATGAAGCAAGCAAAATAGCTATAAAAACCATAAATGAGTATAAACCTAAAACTTTAAAAATGTGTTATTTTTACTGTTATACATTTGATGAATATTTGATTTATAAAGATTTAGAAGAAAAAATGTAGTGTACTAAATATTGTACATTAATTAATGCTTGTGTTATATTATTTTCGGGTGATAATATGGCATTACCAAGTAATAAAAAATTATCTATTCTTTATATACTAGAAGTATTGAAACAATATAGCGATGAAAATCATTTGTTGACTCAAAAAGATATAATAGACAGGATATATAGTGATTATGGAATGGAATGTGAAAGAAAGTCTATTGGTAGTAATATAGATAGTCTAATAGACTTTGGATATGACATAATTAAACAAAAAAATGGTTGCTATCTAGCAAGTAGAGACTTTGAAATAAGTGAAGTTCAATTTTTAGTGGATGCAGTATTTTCTAGTAAAAGCATAAGTAGTAATCATAGTAAACGACTAGCAGAAAAAATATTTTCTAGTTTAAGTAAATACGAAAGAAAACAATACGATTATATTTATAAAGCAGATAATATAAGTAGAAGTGAAAACAAACAATTATTTTACACGATTGACATTTTAAATGAGGCTATAAAAAAGAGAAGACAAGTAGAATTTAACTATAATAGATATTATTTAGACAACGGAAAAAAAGAAAAAAATAGTAAAAAAACATACATTATTAACCCTTATTTTTTAATTAATAATCAAGGGCGTTATTATTTGGTTTGTAATTATGACTATTATGATGAAATTGCAAATTATAAAGTAGATAAAATTGAAAACATAAAAATTTTAGATACCAATGCAAAACCTATTACTAAACTAAAAGACTGTGAAAATGGGATAGATATTGCTAAATACGCCAATGATAATGTTTATATGTTTTCTAATGAAACGATAAACGCCACTATTCTTATTGATAATGAATATACAATTAATTATGTGGTAGATTGGTTTTCAAAAAATGCCAAAGTATATTTAAAAGATAATAAAATTTATGCCGATATTAAAGCAAACGAACAGGCTCTGATTTATTGGTGTTTGCAATACGGAGAAAATGTCGAGTTAGTGGAACCATTAAGTTTAAGAGAAAAAATAAAAAATATTGTTTATTCTATGAAAGAAAAATATAGTAAATAAAAGGAGATAATTCTATGGTTAAATACGAAGACATATTAAATTTTGAAATAATGCGTTTTAAACAAGATTATAATATTACTAATTATAGCGAAAAAGATGCTATGAGATTACTAAGAGTTGCTTTGGCTGATGCTTTAGCATATGCAGCAAGAAGAAAAAAAGTAAAATATGCAGATAACGCCAATTCAATATGTCAAACAATGCTAAAAAAAATAAATGAAGAAATTGACAACAAAAATTTTAAAGATATTTTTGATGATTTAGTAGAGAAGTTTAAAAAGAATGAACATTTAACAAGATTTAGAGAAATAGGATATGCTTTAAAGTTTTCTAGTATGGTTTTTAAATATTTCTATTGCTTTGATGATATAAGAGAAAAATATGGAGATAAGTTTGACGAATGTTGTTTGCCATTAGATTCTAATACGCTTAATTGGTATGAAAATAAATTTGGAGAAAAATGTAGCGTGTGGTCTGAGCTAGAAAAAAAGATATATGAAGATATTCAATTTAAAATAAAAAATGAGATTAAAAATAAAAAATTAGCATATGAGTATAAATTAATTGATTTTAAACAAAAAAAGATAGAAACAATAAATTGTCTTCCTAAAAATAGACTGGATTTAGAATTTATTATGTGGAATCAAGAAAAATATAAGGGGGGATATAGAAAATGATTGGAAATCTTTTTGATAAATTGCCAACACCTTTGCAGGTAGTTGCTTTTTTGATGTTATTAGCTATTGGAACATTTTCTTTGATTAAATGTTGCAATATATTTTTAGATTCTTCAATAACCATTGCTAAGAAATTTAACATTCCATCAATAATTATTGGTATGACAATTGTAGCAATAGGAACTAGTATTCCAGAATTTGCAGTATCAGTGGCAGATGCTATATCTAGTTCAATAAATGGAGTTAATTCTAACATAGGTTTTTCAAATGTAGTAGGAAGTAATATTTCAAATTTATTATTGGTTTTGTCTTTTTCTTGCCTTTTTAGTCCATTAATAATAAAAAAAGAAAATAAAACAGAATATAAAATAATGATAGTTGTATCCATAATTTTTACTTTATTATCTTTATTTTTCTCAAATGGGAGTTTTTTCAAGGAAAAGGCTATTTTAAGATGGGAAGCTCTATTACTTGTTATTATTGCTTTTGTATATTGTAATTACTTAGTTAGAAGTAATAAAAATAAAGAAGAAAATAAGGAAGAAAATAACGAAGATACGAATATCTTTAAAATTAGTATATTAATTATTTTAAGTATAGTTGGTATTGCTTTAGGGGGAGAAGCTATTGTAATAGGTGCTAAAGGAATTGCTCTAAAGGCAGCTACTGCAATGTCAATCGATAAAAATGTGGCGGAAAATTTAGTTGGTTTAACAATAGTAGCAGTAGGAACTTCTTTGCCAGAACTAGTAACGACAATTGTAGCGTCTAAAAAAGGAGAAAATGATTTAGCATTAGGTAACATCATAGGATCAAATTTATTCAATATTATTTTAGTTATAGGAATATCAGGATTAATATCACCATTTACAATTAATAATTATATGATTATTGATGTATTATTTATGCTTTTTGCAACATTAATAGTGTGGATGTTTATTAGAAAAGGAAAGTTAACTAGAAATCATAGCTATTTACTTTTATCTATGTATCTTGTCTATGTGATATATTTAATTATAAGGACTATTTAAGAAGGTGATTATACGTGAGTATTAAAAACAATAAGGAAACGACTAGAAAGGCACATGATTCAATTGCCAAACAATATTATGAATTTTATAAGGATGATACCACAGACTTAAAATATTTCGATTTGTTTTTAAAAAAATGTGGCAGTAAAATTTTAGATTTAGGTTGCGGAATGGGACATTACAGTAATTATATGGAAGAAAAGGGATTTAAAGTTACAGGAATAGATTTTTCCAATGAGATGATTAGGATAGCACAACACAACTATAAAGATATTGAATTTATTGTTTCTGATATTTGCTGTTTTCAAGAAAAGATAAAGGAAAAGTATAATGGGGTCGTTTTAGCATATGTTTTGCAACATTTATCTAAAGAGGAAGTAAAAGATTTGATGAAAAAAATAAATGAAAACATAGAAGAAAAGGCTAGTCTTTTGTTCTTTTTAAGAGAGGGAGATGGCTTAGTTGAAGAAATAGAACCATTAAATAATAAATATAAATATATTTTAAACGAATATTCAAAAAATGAAATAAGTAAATTACTAAAACAATTTGGCTGGCATATCACCTTTATAGAAACAAAAGAATATGTTGAGGATCCTAATTCATTAGCCCCATCAACATTAGTTGTTATTGCAACAAAGTAATGCTATATTTATATAAAAAGGAAGATGTATATGAAAAACACAGAAAAAATAAATAAAATACATTCGCAACTAAATGAATTGGTCAAGGTCTATGTAGAAACTATAAAAAATAAGTATGGTAAGTATATGGCAGATATGAAATTGCAACAATTAAATTCTATTGAAGATTATAGTAAAATTATAAAAATATTTGATTATGGATCAATAAATGGTTATGCAACAGATTATAATGTATATATGCCATTGTGTGCAGATAAAATATTTAAATTAATGAGATTTGTTCCAGGTTATGGAATTAATAAAAGTCATAAAACACATAACGAAAATGATTTAATAATTAATGATAACACATATGTTGATTATGTCTTGCACGTGTTTTTATCAGGAAGCAATCTTAAAGATTACTATCAAGATATGCTGCTTCATGAAACTATGCATTTTTGCGGTAGTGGAGGGGCAACTGCTTTAAAAGAGGGAATAAATGAATTTTTAACAAGGAAAATAGCTTATGAAAAAGGATTTAGAACAAGTGCATGTGGTTATCCAAAAGAAGTAAAAATAGCTTACGAACTACAAAAAATATTTGGAGAAGAAATTATAGATCAAATAGCCTTTATAAATGATGAAAATGAGATATTAAGATATTTAGATAACAAATTAGGCAAAGATGCATCGATGTTGTATAAAAATGTTTCTATGAAAATGGAAGAAGAATTTAACGAAAAATACTATAAATATATGGATTTTTACAATGGTATAACTGGCATTGCTAAAAAGGTTTTAAATTATAATAAAATTGATTATAGTAATGTTTATGAATTAATAGAACAATATAAAAACAGTAAGGTTATAAATAGGTAAAATATGAGAAGTGTAGTGGTAAAAGGAATAGATGATGATCTAATAATAGAATTAGGTAGAGAAGTTGAAATAGTTTTTGCTGTTATCAAAATTGGTAAAGCGATAGATGCAATAACATATGAGTTGGTTGTTGATGGAACTGACTTGATAAATTTTATGAAAGAGAATAATTTAATAGATAAAATAAATAATGATATTAAAGAAAATAATAGATATGTAATAACAGCTTATGATTGGTAATATATGTATAATAAAAAAGTCTTTACGACTTTTTTTGTTTGCTTCTTGAATTTTCTTTTTTACTATTTGTGTTATTTGGTAAAAATAAATTAGCGGTGTTTTTTTTCGCTTCTTTATTTATGATTTTTAAAGGCTCCATATAATTGCTATTTGTATATTGCTCAAGATCTTGATTCAATTTTTTCAATTCTTCATTATAATTATCAATTTCTTTTCTGAATTTATCGTCAACATTTTCCCTGTGCAAGTAAATTATACCGAAAGGAATTACAGAAAAACATACAAATAATAATCCTCCAAGTGTAAGGTATAAACTAGTAAAGTAACCAATCATATGTATTAAACCACCTATGATTATATTTCGTACAATAAATAACCTTATTTTTTCGGTATTTTGAGAGTATTCTTGTTCTTTCTTTTCAACATCTAAGATTTTATTGTTTAAATTGTTTATTTTAATTTTTAATTCATTAATTAAATTATTCATTTTTTCTACCACCTACAAAAAATTTTAACACTGAAAAAACTTATTTTCAATTAAAACATTTTTAAGACATTCATATACATAGTTTTATAAAAGATGACAATTTAGTGCTTATTTTCCTTAAATATAGTAAAATAAAATATAATTTATAGGAGATGGAATAATGAAAATAGTATTAATTGGCTGTGGCACAGTAGGAAAAACAATATTAGAATGCTTATCTATAGATGAACACATTGTTACTATTATTGATGAAGATAAAGAAAAAATTGAAAGATTAATAGAAAAACATGATGTTGCTGGTGTTGTGGGAAATGGGGCTAGCATGGATATTTTAGAAGAAGCAGGAGTTAAATCTGCTGATTTAGTAATCGCAACAACCTCAAGTGATGAAATAAATGTTTTGTCTTGTTTGGTAGCCAAGAAAATGGGAGCAGAAAATACAATTGCTAGAGTTAGAAATCCAGAATACTACAAACAAAGTGCAATTTTAAAAGAAGAATTAGGTATATCTATGATTGTAAATCCTGAGCATGAAACATCAGTAGAAATCTTAAATATGATTAATTTGCCATCAATTGCTAAAGTAGAGAGATTTGCTAAAGGAAAGGTAACATTGGTAGAAATTTTAATAGAAGAAGGAAATCCATTAATTGGAGTTAATCTTCGATCAATATCACAAAAAATAAAAACTAAGGTTTTAATTTGTGCAGTGCAAAGAAATGAAGAAATAATAATCCCAACAGGAGATTTTGTTATTGAAAAAGGAGATATTATTAACTTTACTTCAGATACTAATTCTCTTAATTCTTTCTTGACTGAATTAAATTTAATTAAAATACCATTAAAGAAAATCATGATAGTAGGTGGAAGCAGGGATTCCTACTATTTAGCTAAAGGATTAAGCGAGAAAAAATATAATGTTAAAATAATTGAACAAGATAAAGAACGAGCAGAAGAGCTAGCTGAATCATTACCTAAAGTAACTATTATAAATGGCGATGGTACAGATCATGATTTATTAATAGAAGAAGGTATTGAATCAATGGATGCTTTTGTTACGTTAACGGGAGTAGATGAAGAAAATATTATTGTTTCAATGTACGCCAAAAAGTTAAACGTAAAGAAAGCTATTGCTAAAGTTAAAAGAGAAGGATTAGTTGGTATTGTGGGTGATTTAGGAATAGTTAATCATGTGTCGCCTAAAAATATAGTAGCAAATAAAGTTTTAAGGTATGTTCGTGCCTTATCAAATAGAAGAGGTAGTAATATTGTTACACTATATCGTATAGTAAACGATCAAATAGAAGCCTTGGAATTTATTGCTAGAAAAGAAGAAGATATATATAACAAGCCTTTAAGAGAATTAAAAATAAAGAAAGATTGTCTTATAGCTTGTATTACTAGAGACAATAAAGTTATTATTCCTGATGGAAATGAGTGCATCAAACTTAATGATAGTGTAGTAGTCGTAACAACACATAAAGATTTTGATGATCTTACAGATGTTTTTGAGTAAGTAGGTGTTAGTTATGGATTTAAAGAAAATATTAAAAATATTAGGAAAAATTATGATTTTAGAAGGGGTTTTAATGTTAGCTCCTTTACTTGTAACTTTTTTCTATAAAGAATCATTTATTAATAAGCTAGCTTTTATTATTCCTATATTGGTGCTTGTTTCAATAGGTTTTTTATTGCAACTTTTAAAGCCTAAAAGAACAAGTTTGTATCAAAAAGAAGGGTTTGCTCTTGTTGCTTTAGTATGGATTGTTATGGCTTTGTTTGGAGCAATACCATTTGTTATAAATAGGGAAATCCCTAATTTTATAGATGCTTTTTTTGAAACGATATCAGGATTTACAACTACAGGGGCAAGTATTGTTACAGATATTACTAAACTTTCGCATAGCACACTATTTTGGAGAAGTTTTACTCATTGGATAGGCGGTATGGGAATATTAGTGTTCATTTTGATTTTTATTCCAGAAAGTAAAGAAGGATCATCTTTACACTTGCTAAAAGCAGAAAGTTCGGGTCCACAAGTTGGTAAACTAGTATCAAAAATGAAAGTTACTACAAGAATACTGTATTCAATATATCTAGGAATGACAATTTTAGAAATTATATTATTAATGTGTGACAAACCGATACAGGGATATGAAGGAGATCATTTTTTCTTTAGTTTGCTTACAGCATTTGGATGTGCTGGAACTGGAGGATTTGGTTTTATTCCTGGAAGTATGGAACTTTTCTCTCCATTCTCTCAATATGTTATTTCTGTATTTTTGATTTTATTTGGAGTTAATTTTAGTTTGTATTATTTGATTATTATAGGTAAAGTTAAGGACGCTTTCAAATCAAAAGAGTTGAAAATATATTTTGGAGTTCTTATAGCGTTTGTTATTACTATTTTTATTAATTTGGTAACAAAAGCAAATGATTTGTTGCAAGTTTATACTACTGAAGAAGCATTTAGGCACTCCTTATTTCAAGTGTCTTCTATAATAACAACTGCAGGTTTTTCTACAAGTGATTATAATTTGTGGCCAGTATTATCAAAAACTATTTTGCTTATTGCAATGTTTACTGGAGCTATGGCAGGGTCAACTGCAGGAGGTTTTAAACTTTCAAGAGTTATTATTTGTTTTAAAGGAATTGGCACAAATATAAGAAAATTAATAAATCCACGATATGTTCCTAAAACTAAATTAGAAGGAAAACAATTAGAACAAGGTGTCGTAAATGATGTTTTTGCCTTTGCTACTATCTATTTTTTTATAATACTAATTACAATACTTTTATTATCTTTTGATCCTATAAATGGGACAACAATACAAATTTCTTCAGAGTCGGGAGTAGGGATGTATACAGTAGAACATGGAATAATGACTAATTTTTCTACGGCAATATCAGCAGTCTCTAATATAGGCCCTGGATTTGAAGCGGTGGGTCCATACTCAAGTTTTATGGCCTATAATGGTTTTTCTAAAATTGTTATAAGTTTGGTAATGTTAATTGGAAGACTAGAAATATTACCTGTACTAATTTTATTTAGTCCAAGAACTTGGAAAAAATAAGATTATTCCATGAAAGGAAGAAATTTATGAAAAAAATAATGACGTGTGTATGTTTAT
>JBGVED010000016.1:0-12279 GCA_045119835.1 Bacilli bacterium
TCCTCTACTATATAAGACAATTGATATTGTGCTTCTTTTATAAATTCATATGTCACTTTTCCTTGTCTATCTACTCTTCTTATTAAGTATACCTTGTTATCTACCACACCATTGCCACTTGCATCAAATTCTACTTCTACCTTACTTCCATCACTCTTCTTCATATACAATACAAATTCATAAACTTCTTTCTCTTTTAAACTTCCTACTTTATCAAATCCATAATTATCTTTTACTTGTATTGATTTTACTTGATACTTATTATCTACGCCTTCTTTAATTTCAATGTTATTTATTGATGATATATTATTTATATTTATCATTGTTGGTTTTTCACCATCTATTACATTTACTAATAAGTATACTGTATTTGATTCATTTCCTGCTTTATCTTTATAGCTATACTCTATTACATATTTTTCTAATCTCTTTAAGATATTTACTCCAAACCATGTATTTTCTTCTACATCTATTTCTTTTGCTTCTTCTGGTTTTTCAATATCATAATAACGTATCTTCATTTCTCCTGGTAATCCCTTAAATGAAGAATAACCATCTACTTTCCTTATATACCCAGTTATTATATTTTGAATTTGTCTTAAAGCCTCTGTTTCATCATCGCTTGTTACAACTTTAACAGTATATTTTCTACACTCTTTGGTCTTTTTACCAGAACCATCAACACATTTGATTTCCACTCCAGTTTCTTCATTCTTTATCTCTTGTAATATTTCTAATTGTTTATAATTATATGCACTATTAACAGTTATTACAGGTTTTATAAAATCTAAATCAACATTTATTACAGATTCTAAATTAGATATATTTTTTGCGCTAATAACCATTTGAGTTACTTTTTCATCTATATTTTCTTCACCTATTAACTCTAATATATCTCTTACTTTTATAACACTACCTAAATCAAATTTAATCTTATCTTCAAATCCTTCTTTACATTCTGATGCTTTTTTACCTATTTTATATTTACAAACACCCTCATTTATCATTTGTAAACTTATCGCACCATCACTTCCTCCATTAAACATAATTTCAATAGTATACATTTTCTCATTTAACTCTATATTTAACTTCTTTAATCCTTCTATATTAAATACGCTATCCTTTATATCTATATCTTCTTCACTTGTCAAATCTATTCCATCATTTTCTATATCAACTATTATCTTTTGCTCACTTCTATTTCCAACATTATCTTCAACAATTAAAAGATATTCTCCATCATAGAAATTAGTATTTAAACTACCGCCAAATGCTACTTGCTCATACTTAACCTCCGTTTCAACTCCTGTTAATAGATTTTTTACTATAAAATGTTTAATACCACTATAAATTTCAGATACATTTGAAGTTACTTTATCGCTTACACTTACCTTCATTAGTTGACTATATACCTTATAATCATCTCTTTGTATATAATTATCAATACTTCCTGTTAACATATTAAATATTGGCAAAGTATTATCTATATTTATTATCTTTGTAGCGATATTTCTATTTCCTATTTCATCTTCTACATATAATACAACTTGATAAGTTCCAGTTCTTAAATTTGCATCTTTTGGTAATACTATTTTATTTCCTTCAACTACTACTCCTCCAACACAATACTTACAATTTACATATTGAGTATTAAAGTTATATTTTGTAATAATTTCTTGGGCTGCTACATCTGTTGTTCTTTGAATTAATGCTTTTACATTTACTTTATTAATATCTTTATTTGCAAGAGTAAAACTATATCTATTAACCTCAGAATCTGTTTTTACATATTGGTTTCCTTCTATCTCTAATATATTAGGATCATTAATATCATAAACAAATGTTTTAACCCATTCTTCTCCCATCTGACCTTTTAATAATCCTTCTTCTGTTACATTATAATTGTCAAATACAATAATCTTGATATTTTTGTTAATCAAACCATTAGTTCCTAATGACTCTAAAACAGCTTTTGTTATCTCTATAGTATACACACTATTAACTCTAACTGTTGTTACTAATCCTGTTAAAATATCTGATTTTTCCCAATTATCTACTCCATTTTCTACATATAAAACAATCTCTTTTACTCCATTATATGGATTAACAACATTTAATTTAATAGTTATTTTCTTATTATCAGCATCATAAGTTGGACCATTAACATAGAAATATCTAGAATCACTATACTCAAGAACATATTCAACTTCATTTTCACTTTCATTTCCTGCCTTATCTACAATGGTTGTCTTAAAGATAATCTTATTATCAACAAACTTACTAGCATCTATTATTCCACATTCTCCATTAAATTTATTATCATCTACATCTATAATCTCACAATACAAACTACCATCATCATAAGATATTCTTATATTTGAATTAGAATCTAAAAGTTCTCTACTCAAAACATCATATGCTAAATAATAACTTGTAGATTCTTTTCTCATTATAAACTTTAACGCTTCTTTATTATTTACAGGTTTTGTTGTATCAATAGATACATTATTTAAAACATTAACCTCTCCTTCACTAACTACCTCTGCAACATCATCTAATACAAATCCTAACTTATCTGTTATTGTATATCTTACTATATATTGTCCATCTAAATTAGAACATGCTATATTACTATATTCTCCTTCTTTTATTACACTCCTACAATACTCATTTCCATCTTTTACTAGGTAATACTCTACCTTATCTATCATTAACCCTAAATTCTCACTTGTGTATGTTACATTATATTCATTTCTGTAGTCATATAGTGTTGCTAAATCATTTAATTTTGTATTTATTATTGCATCTACTTTATCCTTCTTCTCTACATAGAAACTTCTTTCTTCTCCTTCATTTCCTGCTTCATCTACAATTTGATATGTTATTGTTCCAACAAATCTCTCTACTTCAAATAATTCATTTAAGTTTATACTACTTCCTATATTATATCCTTCTTTATCTATATTTACTTCTACTGTTTTTACTGCCTTACATTCATCATCATTATAACAAATATTTATGTATACTTTTTGAGTTGAACTATATCCTTCTAATAAGTTTTCCTTTATTGACTTACTTGTATACACTAAGCTTAACTCTCCCCACCATACCATAATCTCATTTTAAAACATTTACTAATAGTTAACAATAAAACCACTTTTAAATTATCTAAATATGTTAAAAATGGTCGCTTTTTGCAACCATTTTTATATAAATTAAAATCTTCTTTTTATCACAATAAAACCAACTAATCCAATTAATAATAAACTTATTCCTATAGCAATATAAATCCAAATATTATTATTTATATTAGCCTTAACAATTACATCCCTATAAACAATAGTTTCATTACCATTACTATCTACTACTTTATAACCTAATTTATAAGTACCTTCTTTACTAGTATCAACTTCTTCATCCAATAATTCTATTACTAATTCATTATCATAATTATCACTAGCCTTAGCACCATACAATCCATCTAATGTATCACCCACACGTAATACAATCGCATCACTACTAACCTTAATAACAGGAGCTTGGTTATCTACCACATTATAAGTTCTAACAATCTCTTCACTTACATTTCCATAATTATCTGTTGCAACACTAGTAACAGTATATGTACCAAGCACTCTAGTATCAATATCATTTACAACATTACCATTAAACACAATAGTATTTCTAACATTATTAACTAGAATCCCTTCATAATCAACAAAAGTT
Source organism: Bacilli bacterium (assembly GCA_045119835.1). GTDB lineage: Bacteria > Bacillota_I > Bacilli_A > RFN20 > DUOF01 > CALVUJ01. The sequence goes on from JBGVED010000016.1 coordinate 3,727, forward strand.
AATGAATCAATATCACAAATTCCCCCATAAGTACAAACTATTGGTGTATCTATTCCTTCAACAACATCATAATAAAGTTTAGGAGCTTTATCATTTCCTCCAGGAACACTAACAAGATCATCAATAAACTCTTCTTTCAATTCTTGTGCAATACCAAAAGTGCTCATAGCAGTTACACTACTTGTTGCACTTACACTCACTGATCTAACATCACTAGCACTAACACCATATGCCTCACCTAAACTACTTGTAGAACTAATGGCACCTCCAGTTAAAGTGCTTGTACCACTAGAATTATAAACCCCTCTAGCATTCTTCAAATTAGAAGTAGCGCTAATTACACCCTTACTCATATTAAATGTTCCAGAATTAAAGACACCATAAACATCCCCTACATCACTAGCAGAACTAATAACTCCTCCACTTATTGTAATACTACCAGAATTTACTTTAACACCAATCGCACTACCACTACTACTTGTAGAATTACTTCTAATAGTACCTCCACTTATAGTAACACTTCCACTATTAGAATAAATACCTACTGCATTACTAGCTGTCGCACTAATAAATCCAGCACTAACAGTTAATGTTCCACTATTATAAACTGCATAAGAATTATTAGAACCACCACTTACAGTTATACTACCATTACCACTAATACTAAGTGTACCATTATTAACAATAGCGACTACATTTCCATCTCCATTTACCTTAGAACAACTAAGAGTTTTACCATTTAAATTAAATGTTAAAGTTTTACCACTACTAATAGTAACACATTCAAACACATTACCAATAAACTTAATAGTACTACCACTACTAGACTTCTCTACTGCATCAGCTAAAGTAACATAATTACCTAAAACATTACCACTACCATCAACCTCTTGGAACATATTATATTTCTTTTCTAGTTTCAAATAAATAACACCATCTTCTTCTACTATTGTTGCATCTTTTTCTATATCATCTATTAATGAAGAACAAGGAACACTATTTTCATCAAAATCATTATAACAACTACCCACAATCTTACCATCATAAAAATTAAATGTTGCATTATCATCAAAAATATTTCCGTTCAAAACTATTAAATCTTGTGATATTACCCCATCTTTAATTCCAACATTAACCACTGAGCCGTCCCATGCAACAATAGAAAACATTTCTTCAATTTCTAAACCTTCATCTACATCTATTATTACATTATTTATATTTGCAGTTACACCAACCTCTATACCATATACTTTATACCCACTACCACTACTTTCGACAGTTATATTAACATTATTTATATTTAATTCACCATTTCCAGCATCAATTCCTATTATAAATTGACCTTGTCCTTTTATGTTTATCTCCGAATTTTCCATATTTAAAATAACATCATCGTTCCACGCACCTTCATAAGCATTAGTAATACCAATAATATCATCACGACCATCAACATTTATAATAGAATTAAATATTTGTAAATCATCATCATTGTATATTCCTCCTGACAATATATTATTTGAAATAATCTTATCATTAATTACAGTATCCCTAATAACCATAGTTCCCCCATTATATATAACATAAGCATACATAATATAATAACCATCTACTACATTAAGATTTAAAGTTCCATCGCCTTCTATAGTTAAAGAACCATAATTTGTAATCACATAATAATAATCCCCATCAGCATAACCATCATCATCCGCAACACTACAGGTTAAGGAATAACCATTCATATCTAATTTTAACGTCTTACCTTCTAACACAATACCACATTCTTCTATATCATCTAATAACTTAATAGTACTACCATCATCAGCAGAATCAAAAGCTTCTTTTAACGTTTCATAATAAGCCACATGACTTCCACCTGTTGTTAATTCTTCAGCTACATTGCTCACTTCTGCCAAATAAATATATTCTCCATTATCCACCAACAAATATCCATCTTCAGTAGCATCAACAATAGCATTACAATCTATTGAGATGGGAGTCCAACTATTTTCTTGTGTTGTATAATAACAAGTTCCATAAATTTTACCATCATAAAATTCAAAAAACTGATTTTCCGGATTAGAATCAGCTACTAAACCAGCAACAACTCCTCCTCTTATTATAGGAGTAGTATTAATAGTACCATCTTTTCTACCAATATGCATTCCACTAGGATATGATTGATTATAAGGACTATAAATCGCATAAGCAATTCCATTATTTGTACTCGTCGCACTTACTTCTCCACCATAAAAATTAAAACCTGTAGCTGAATCCATATCTAAAGCTATTGCTCCTCCTGTATTAGTCACTTCTATTACAGCCCCATCATTTATAGTAACATAACCTTCATAAAAAGAAATAGCACGAATATCAGCATTAACTGTTCCTGTCATTTTAATTGTCACATCATTAACTATCAAATAACTATAATCACTTCCAGCACGAACAGAAAATACATTAGAATTAGAATTGGTTGTAGTTCCCTCAATAGATCCTCCACCTACTAATGTTAATGAACCATACACAGTAAACATACTATCCCATTGCCCTATATTTCCACAAGATATAGTCTTACCATTTAAATCTAATGTAAATGTTTTTCCTACCTCAGGCAAAGAAATATCACACTCACCAATATCAACTAACAATTTTATAGTATTACCGCTAGTTGCATTATCAAAAGCATCTTGTAATGTATCATAATAAGCTACATGATCTCCACTTGAAGTTAACTCCTCAATATTATTAGTACCAAAAACCAAATAAGCAACACTACCATCATCATACCATGAATATTCGTTTTCTACAGTCTCAAATATACTTGCACACTCATCAGTATCTTCATTTAAACAAGTAAATTCTTGAGAACCACTATTTATTATTCCATCATAAAAGGCAATTGTTCCATAAATATTCTCAACATATATTCCTCCATTTATAGTAGGGCTACTAACAGATACACCTCCACCTTGAGAACCAATCACCAATGATGTAAGTTCATCTGCATTCTCTAAATATATTCCATTATTTCCACCATTTATAACTACCCCTTCTTTAATCTCTACTTGAGACCACGAAATATAAACAGCAATATTTACTGATATTATAGTAACATTTTCCAATGTTACAGTACTATCTCTGTCATCATGATCTATCATTATTCCACCAATTATAGTTCCCCCTCCATAGATATCCAAAATTGTTCCTCCTAATGATAAAGCATATCCAGAATTACAAGTAAGTGTCTTCCCATTTAAATTTAATTTATTTGTATGTAAATGGGCATACGTTACACATTCATTTAAATCTTTTAAAAGAACAAGAGTATTCCCTGTATAAGCCTGGCTATAAGAATTAAATACAGCTGATAAAGTATTGTAATAAGCCACATGATTACCACTAGAATCCAATTCTTCTACAAAATAAGTTGATACTAAATAAGCCCTATCTTCTGCTTCAACAAATTCAAAATTAGTTTCTATATCAGTAAAAATAGAAGAACAATCACTACCACATACAGAAATAAATCCAGTATCATCTTTATTCCATGTTATAACCCCATCATAGAAACTATTTTGAGTTCCTCTTAGTGATAAAGGCCCCTCAATTACAGGATTATCTATTGATACATTACCATCTTTAGCACCAATAATAACTACAGAACTTGAATAACCTGAAACAATAGAAATAGCACTAGTATAATTATAGTAGCCAGTAAATTCCTGACTTTTAACAACTATTCTACCACTTTTCATAGTAAACGTAGCATTTGCTCCAACATAAACACCATGCACATAATTCAAGTCTGTCATAATCAATGGATCATAAGTAGCTTGCGAATGAGCATCAATAGTTATACCATCTATAACTAAAGTAGCCAAATTCTTTACTCCATATATCAAGCCAAAGAAAGCCGTATCCGACCACTCTTGACAACTAGTGCCATCACTACTAGCAACTGCACATCTATAACCAGAACTAAAAGTGTTCCTTATCTCTATCTTACCACTACCTTTTATAGTTAAGTTACCATTATTAATTATTCCCGAAACTTCTTGCTCTACACTTGTACAATTTAATATTTTACCATTCATATCTAAAGTTAAAGTTTTACCTGCTGCTAAAGTAACATTACACTCTTCTATATTAGCAAATAATTTAATTGTATTACCATTAGTTGCACTATTAAATGCACTTTGCAATGTAGAATAATAAGCTACTGGCGTTCCATTAGAATTCACCTCTGCTATTGGATTTGCGATTTTTAAATAAGCTGAATTAGATGTTTGTTCCCATATAGCATTAGCAGCAATAACACTAAATTTAGAAGAACATGACATAGTATAACTACAAAGATACGCTGTATTTCCTTTATTAATTATTCCATCATAAAAATAAGATGTGCCACCATCAATATTAATATGTCCATTAATTAGAGGGCTTGTTAAAGATATATTACCATCATCTACTCCTATTTTAAGAGTTCCCCCTTCAGTTTGAATAGCATATGAATCATAACTTTCTAAATATAAAACACCAGAATAATCTTCTTGCATGTTCTTAACATTTATAACACCACTTTTAAATTCTATAGAAACGTAAGAAGATCCGTAAATACCATAAACATAATTACTTGCTTCTCCATGACTACCATCTTCATAATCTTCATCATAATATGGATCTTCAGAATAAACATCAATAGTTGCTCCATCTATAATTAACGTACCTGAATTAAATATTCCATAGGCATAACCATTATATTCTTCATATGTATCATCCTCACAATTCCACCATCCATTTTCTTCATCATAATAAGAACTACAAGTCCAATAAGAATCATAACTTTGATTAACATCAATTAATCCTTCACCTATAATAGATAAAGTGCTGCCACTTCCAACTTTTATTGCATAAACCTCACTAGCTGTCCTATAACAATATATAGTTTTTCCATTTAAATCTATAGTGAAATTTTTATTACCTGTAACATTTACATTACAAGAAGTTATATTGTCAATTAATTTAACAATATTTCCATTACTAACACTATCAACTGCATCTTGTAAAGTTGTTTTATAAGAAATATGCGCCCCACTAGAACTAAGAATCTCTATAGGAACCCCCAAATACACACTATCTGAGTCTTCTATAGCAGCATACCCAGTTTCTACGTTAGTAAACAAACTAGAGCATCCACTGCTACATACAAAATCCCCAGCACCCTTTTTAATTATTCCATCATAAAAATTAATAGTTGCAGTAGCTGCGGATTTTTCAATTCCACCATTTATTTCTGGATTTGTTATTGATGGAACACCCCCCTGCTCACCAATCGTTATAGAACCACCCGAAATATTAATTCCATGAACAGCACCAATTTTACCACCTTTTATTTGTGTAACTCCACTAGAAGCAATGCCATATACAGCATTTGCATATCGAGTGTCAGCAACCTGTATTTCTCCACCATTCATAATAAATGTTCCACTATTAGATACTCCATAGACATTTATACCATAACTATAACTTTGTCCCGCATAAGAATCAGCTTTAATCAAACCACTATTTAAAGTCAAACTTCCTCCATCTATAAATATTACTATTCCTCCTGTATTAGATCTATTATTTAACACAATTGCACCATCACCAACAGAATCAAATACAGACATCATTCCTTTAACTATTAAAGCACGCGTTCCAGTAGACCCAGATACAGCACAAGTAAAAGTGTTTCCGTTTAAATTAAAATTCAAATTTTTTCCACTTGGAAGTTCAACATTACATTCTTCTAAACTATCGATCAATCTAATAGTATTTCCATTTGTCGCATTAGCAAAAGCACCAGACAAAGTAGAGTGATATGCCACTCGCGTTCCACTAGAATCAACTTCTTCTATAACAATTCCAATGTAAGCCCTGTCAGAATATTCATAAAAATAAGCTCCTCCTGTATCACCAAACATTGCAGAACAAGAACTTTCATGGCAAAGACCATTCGTTTTTGACATATAAATTATTCCATCATAGAAACTAGCATTTGCACTATTTTCAATGCGAATTTTACCATTAATCTCTGGATCGCTTCTTGAGATATTACCATCATTTTCCCCTATTTGAATAACAGAGGAAGATGCACTTGCATAAATAGAATAAGTATTATAAGTGTCTTGTCCATCTGCCTCCTGATTTTCAACTTTGATTATTCCACTTTTAAAATATAAAGAACCGCTATCCACATATATTCCATAAGCAAAATTTGATTCCTCCCAACAAGATCCATCTTCACATTCATCATAATAAGAATCTTCAACATAAACATCTATAGTTACTCCATCCATAACTAATGTTCCAGTTACATATATTCCATACGCTACGCCATTAGTAACAGAATTTGAATATTCAATACAATAACCATCATCATCAAGATCACAACCTCCATAAGAATCCTGATTGGTATATAATTTGATTTTTCCTCCACCAAATATAGTTAAATTTCCATTAACAGTTAATGCTCTTGAAATCAATAAGCCATCATCACAATACACTTCCTTACCATTTAAATCCAAATTTATAGTTTTTCCACGCGCAACAGTTAAACACTCTTGCACATTTTCTAATAGTTTAATAGTATTTCCACTAGCACTACTAGTAAACGCCTCTGTAAGCGTATTATAGTAAGCTACATGGTTTCCATTAGAAGTTACTTCTTCTACAGGAACACCTAAATATTTTTCATCTGAACCACCCGCCCAATTATATCCATTTTCTATATTATCAAAAATTTGTTCACAACTAGAAGCTGCACCTGAACAGAAATTATATCCCTGACCTCTTTTTATTATTCCATCATAGAAATTAAGTGTAGTACTTGCATCATTTACATATATACCGCTAATTATTTCTGGATTTGTTTTTGATGGTACACCACCTTGTTCCCCTATTGTTAACACATGAGAAGATGCAGAACCATTAACATATATGCTATATCTACAATAAGTACCTCCAGAAACTCTAGCTGTTATTGTACCACCCTTTATTGTAGTCGATGATCTATAAGAATATATTCCATAAACACAAGCAGATGTAGAACTAGAACCGGCTGATTCAGAATGCACCGTTCCACCTGATTGATTATACGTTCCTTCATTATTATGTATTCCATAAACACCTGTATATGAAGATGATGAAACCGTTCTAGAAGCCTGTATATATCCACTATTTAAGTTTACAACACCACCAGAATTAATATATACTCCATAAAAATTAGAAGATGAAATCGAATGCTCAATTTTTATTAGTCCATCACTTCCTGAATCCATTATAGTCAATGAACCACTTATATCTAACACTTTATTTACTGTTTGTGATGAAGACGAGCAAATAATTTGATTTCCATCCAATTCTAACGTAATAGTTTTTCCAGCTAATAAAGTAATACCGCATTCCCTAACATCAGCTATCAATTTTATTGTATTGCCACTAGTTACCCCATTAAAAGCACGAACTAATGATATATAATACTTAACATGATTACCACTAGAATCCAATTCTTGTACAACTCTATCACCAACTTGTAAATATGCAGAATCGCTTGCAGTTGTAAAAAATGACATATCATCAACAACATCAAACGCAAAAGTACAATTACCAGAATAATTACATAAAGAATACGTATATGCCTTATTGATTATACCATCATAAAAACTAGTAGTTCCCTCAGTATAAACATAAACATGTCCATTAATCATAGGATTAGTTCTAGAAACATTTCCATCGTCTATTCCTATTTGAATAGAACCACTTGACTCTGGAGAAAAAATAGAATACGTATTATAAGTATCTATATCGTCTTCTACATTTTTAACATTAATTGTTCCACTTTTAAAGACTAAAGACCCATTACCCTCAATATATATTCCATAAACATAGTTTGAAGCTTCTCCTCTACTACCATCTTCAGCATCTTCATCATAATATGGATCTCCAGAAAAAACATCTATAGTTACTCCATCTATAATTAACGTACCTGAATTAAATATTCCATAGGCATAACCATTATATTCTTCATATGTATCATCCTCACAAGAATACCAATCGTTTTCCTCATCATAATAAGAACTACACGTCCACCACGAATCATAACTTTGATTAACATCAATTAATCCTTCACCTATAATAGATAAAGTGCTTCCACTTCCAACTTTTATTGCATAAACCTCATTAGATGTATCATAACAATATATTGTTTTTCCATTTAAATGCAAATTCAATGTTTTGCTACCGGTTAGATTAACACTGCATTCACTTACATTTTTTAATAGTTCAACTGTATTTCCACTTCTAGCATTTGTAAAAGCTAAACTTAGCGTTGTATAAAAAGCCACATGAGTTCCACTAGGATTAATTTCTTGCACTGCATATCCTCCACCGACTAAATAAGAAACTCCGCTTTCTGTTTTAATAACATAACCACTTTCTATATCCGCAATCGAACTATATTCTCCTTCTATTCTACCATCATAAAAATATAAACTTGTAGCAGAAACCTTACCT
>JBGVED010000017.1:0-58132 GCA_045119835.1 Bacilli bacterium
TCTTGCCAATCACCATCATATTCTGCAAGTACTGTTCCATAATCATAAAAATGTATACCTTGTAAAATTTCTCTAGATCTTCTGTCATTTTCTAATATTACTTCTTTTAAATCATTTATTCCCATTCCAACATTAATTTGAGTTAAAGGATTATCCTTATATATTTTATTATATCTAATCGCGAATTCATTTATTGCTTGTTTGAATTTTAAGTATATCATTTTTAAAATTTCTTCATCTTTAAAATTATTATTAACTTCGAAATTATTTAAGACTCCATATCCATAGCTCTTATTAACATATAAAGTACTTTTAGCTATTATCTTTCCTTTTTCATTTCTTATAATGATATTTTGACAATCGGGATGAATAATACTAGCACGCATTACGCCATATCCGGCACCTTCTAAATGAGAGCAACAAGAGCAATATTTTCCTAGAACAAAATTTGCTGGATCCTCTTTAGATAAAAATTCATATGTGAATTTATTGTTTGCTAGTTCGCTTAATTGAGATAAAGTATCATTAATGTCTTTTAAAATTTCTTTTTTACTATCAATTATCTTTTCCTCTAACAAATGATTGTTTACTTTTCCCTCACTTTTTAACTTATCATATTCTTGTTTAATAGAAACCGCCCAGTTAAATGACATTTGACTTCTAGTGTAAGCAGAAATAGTGTGTGCTATAGATTTTGTACTTTCATCAACTCCTGTAAAAACTGATTCTAGTAAATAGTTGTTGCACATATCAAGAGTAACTTTTCTATAATTTTGAGATCCCCTGTTACTTCTACCGAATTCTCTTATTTGTTCGAAATTATTGTAAACTCTAGCTATATATCCTTCTTGATTTTCTTCTAATTTTAATAATTCTTTAAAATTATTTTTATTCATAAAAAACTCTGCCCATTCTTTACTATAGCCATTAAACTCAAGTTGGTTGAAAATTTCATAAATATCTTCTAATTCTAACTCTTTTTTATCTAACACATTATGTAAAAATTCACATGCTTTTTGTCTTTCTATTTGATTATCATTAAAAGCACCTAAAGTATATGCTAAAGTAAATAAATTAGCGTAAATCTCACTATTATAAGAAATTATAGCCTTCATTTCTTTGTAGTAATATGTTTTCTTTAGCATATCAAAAAATGTTTTGCTATTATCTAAACTTTTTTTTATTTCATCATAATTTTCTCTATTTACAATTTTTAATATATTTAAAAATAAATTATTTAAATTATCATTTGCAACATAATTTTTATTTTCATCTGCTATTAGAGAAAGAATTATTGACTTCCCTTTTTTACCTTGAATTTCTTCAAGATTTTTATACCAATCATCATAATTAATTTTCTCATAATTTACTAAATTATTCTGTGGTTTATCAAATCCTAATATTTCATGGGTTTCTTTGTTTATATAAAAATAATTCAATAAATCTAAAACACCTATTAAACCAGGTTGACTTAATTGAGTGAAATTACCTATTCTAATCTTTTTTGTTTTGCATCCCTTAAATGCATCTTGTGATATTCTTGTGCAATTGTCTCCTAAATATATTTCTTCTCCTGGTGCTAAACCAAATGCCATATTATTAATTATTTCCACTGAGTTAGGAATAATTATTTGTTTTAAATTTGTATTTTCAAATGAATAGGCTTTTATTTCTTTTAAATTATTGGGTAAATTTATCTCTTTTAAAGCTTTACAATTTGAAAAGGCTCCATTCATTATTTCTGTTAAAGTATTAGGAAAATTTATTTTTTCAAGTGAACAACAATTACTAAATGCAGCACTTCCTATTTTTTTTAAATTGGATGGTAGTTGTACTGAAATTAAAGAAGTACACTCTTTAAATGTTTCTCCCTTCAATTCTTCTAGATTGCAAGGCAGCTTTACTTTTTTTAAATTACACATATTTGAAAAAGCATTTTCATCGATATTAGTTATTGAATCCGGTAAGTTGAATTTTTCTAGTGAATAACACTCTTTGAATGCTCTATTCCCTATCTTTTTTAAATTGTTAGGAAATTCAATAACTTGTAAAGATTTGCATGCTTTAAAAGTTTCATCTTTTATTACTTCTAAATTTTTAGGTAATTTTACTTTTTTTAAATTGTACATATTTGAAAAAGCACTTTCACCAATATCTGTTATTGAATCTGGTAAAATTAATTCTTTTAAAGCTGTATATTGAAAAGCGTTTTTTTCTATTATTACTAAATTATAAGGAATATTTATTTCATCTAATAATAAACAATTTAAAAAAACTCCATCGTTTATCAATAATAAATTTTTAGGAAGTGTTACACTTTTTAAATTTTTACATTTACAAAAAGCTTTAGGCCCTATATAACTAACAGAATCTGGTATAGTTATTTTCTTTAAGTTTTCGCATGATTCAAAGGCTCTACCATTTATTATTTTTAAGGTGCTAGGGAATATTACTTCTTCAATAAAATTTTTCTCAAAAAAAGCTAACCCTCTTATACTCGTTATGTTTTCAGGGATTATAACTTTAGTTTCTGTATCATTTAAAATAACACTGGCTAGCATTTGTTTATCGCATATTTTAAATTCCATAAACTACCTTCCTTTTGCCATATAATTATAGCATTGCCATCATTATATTAAAAGAAAAATTTTTAGCGCTTATTTTCTTCATTTTTCCATATTACATATTGTTCTTTTTGCCAATCTCCTTTGTAATTTCCATAATTAGAGAAATTAATAGAATTTAATATATCTCCTTTTTCATCATTAGATCGTATTTGCTTTTCTAAATCATTTAAGTGCATTCCTACATTTATTTGAATTAACTCATTTGAAGGATTTTCTTTGTTATATGCTTGAGCTATTTTTCTAACTGCTTCTTTGTATTTTTCATAAATTTTTTGTTTAATTTCGTTACTTGTTATATTGTTATTAATTTCGACATTATTAAAAACGCCATATCTTTGTTTTCTATTTATATATAGAGTACTTTTAGCTATTATTTTTCCTTCATTATCCTTTATTATTAAATTTTGACAATCAGGATGAAGAATGCTAGCTTGCATAATGCCACTTCCAACTCCTTCAAGATGCGCACAACAAGAACAAAATTTTCCTAAAACAAAATTTAGAGGATCGTATTTATTTAAAAATTCAGCAGTAAAATCATTGTTTGCCACTTCATTTAAATTACTTAAAACGTCATTTATATCATCTATTATGTGTTCTTTAATTTCACCTTGTTTTACTAAATCTAAGTACTCCTCCCTAATTTCAACAGCTTTTTCAAAAGATTCTTGATTTCGAGTAAATTTAGATATGGTTTCAGCGATATCAATATTTTCTTCATCAACATCTTTAAAAACAACATTTGATAAATATTCTTCACACATTTTCAATGTAACTTTTCTATAATGTTGATCTCCTCTATTGCTTCTTCCATATTCTTTTATATCTTCAAAAGAATTATAGATTCTTGATATGTAACCAGTCTGTTGTCTTTCTAATTTTGTAAGTGATATGAAATTTTCTTTGTTCATTAAAAATAAAGGCCATTCTTCGTTAAAGTTTTTTAATTGCATAGATTCAAAGCTAGCGTGTATGTCTTCCATTGTAATTAATTTCTTTTCTAAAATATTCATTATGAATTCACAAGCCCTTTGTCTGTATATTTTATTATCACTAAATGCACCTAGGGAATAAGACAATTTAAATAAATCAAATAGCATATCATTTATAATTCTTTCTTGAATTGATAACTTAGTTTCAATTTGTTTTAATAGCCTTTCAAATTCTTTTTTATTTTTAATATTTTCTTTTATCTCTTTGTAATTATTTTTATTAATGGTTTCAGGTAAAGAAGCAAGCATATGTTCAAATCTACCCATTTCTTCATTTTCTTCTCCAAAAATAATTGATAGAATAGTACTTCTTTGCAAATCATAGTATCCTAAACTTTCTAAATACCATTTTTTTCTTAACTGCTTGTAACCTTCAAAATTATCATCTATTTCTTTTGATAATATAATACTGCTATCTTTACTATTAAAAAATGCAATATTTAATCCTTTTACATATTTTATACCTAATTCAAATAATTGAGGGAAATCTCTAATTTCTATCTGTTTAATAGGGGTTCCATCAAATACCGCTAATCCTATTTTACTTACTGATTGTGGCAAAGTTATTTTTGTAAGTTTTTTGCAGTTTTCAAATGCCGCGTATTCTATTTTTTTTAATGAATCTGGTAAATTTATTTTAGATAAAATCAGACAATTTTGAAAAGCGTTTGGTCCTATTTTTTCTACATTAAATGGTATATTTATTTCTTCTAAATTAGTACAATATCTAAATGCACAACTTCCTATAGTCTTAACCGAGTTTGGCAATATAATTGTATTTAATTTTTTACAATTAAAAAATATATTTTCGCTTATTTCTTTGACTCCATAAGGTATTTCTATTTTTTCTAAATTTATGCAATTACTAAAAGCTTCTTTTTCAATTATTTTTATTTTTTTTGATAATTGAATATTTTGTAAGTTGTTACAGTGTACAAATGCTTTCTCTCCAATATTTGTAATTGTATTTGGCAAGATTATGTTTTTTAAAGAAACACAATTTTTAAAAGCCTCTTTATCAATTGATTTTATGTTTTCAAAATCAATTGCTTCTAATTTAAGGCAACTTGAGAACATTGCTTCACTTATATTTTCTAAATTGGTAGATAGTTTAACTTCTTTTAATTCTTCACAAAATTCAAAAACACCTCTATCTAGAAAAACAACAGAATTAGGAATCTTTATTTTTTTTAATGATTTACAATTACTAAAAGAACTTCCACCTATCTTTTGTAGTGATTCTGGCAAAATAATATTTTTCAAATTGTAACAACCACAAAAAGCAAATTTTTCTATTTCTTCTATTGTAGATGGTAAATTAATTTCCTTTAGTTTTAAACAGCTAGAAAAGCAGTATTCTGGTATTTTTCTTAATTTAGCTTCTATCTTTACTTTTTCTAAATAATGACAACTTCCAAAAGCATTAATACCTATATGTTCAACTGAAGATGGAATGTTAATTTCTTTAATTTTTGATTTATAAAAAGCTTTATTTTCAATTGTTTTAACTGAAGATGGAATGTTAACTTTATCTATGTTACCGCATAGCAAAAAAGCTCCTTCTCCAATTGAAGTCACGTTAGATGGTATATCTATTATTACTTCACTAATTGAAGATGGTCTAACCCTTATTAATTTTCCTGTTTCATCAATATCAAACTTCATATACTACCTTCCTTTTTATTATTTTTAAATTATGTTTCCTAACGTTTCTTGTCTGATTTACTTTTACTATAAATTACATATTGTTCTTCTTGCCAATCACCATTGTAAGCCTGTCCTCTTTTACCATATTTATAAAAAGAAATTCCTTTTAAGATATCTTTGGATTTGTCATGATTTGTCTTTATAAAACTATCTAAATCATTTAAATTCATTCCTACATTTATTTGCTTTATTGGTACAGCAGTATTCTTTTGATTATATTTTTTTGCAAATGCCTCTATAGCTTCAATATATTTTGTATATATCATTTCTTTTTGACTTTGTTTTATTTTAGCATTTACTTCTACATTATTGCATACTCCATACCCCTGTTGTCTATTAATATAAAGTGTACTTTTTGCTACTATTTGGCCACTTTTATCCCTAATAATTATATTTTGACAATCTGGGTGAAGAATACTAGCCTTCATAATGCTATAACCTGCTCCTTCTAAATGAGAACAACACGAGCAATATTTTCCTAAAACAAAATTATTGGGATCGTATTTAGATAAATATTCGTATGTAAAATTATTATTACATACTTCATTTAAACTATTTAAAGAATCATGGCTATTTTCTATTATTTCTTTTCTAACTTCTTTTAGTTCTTCTCCTAGTATATGATTATTTATTTTATCAGCTTCTTTTAATTTCAAATATTCTTCTCTTATAGATGATGCATCATCAAAAGATTCTTGGTTTCTAGTATATTTTCTTATCGTGTTTGCGATATCTTCATTATTTATGTTTACATTAGCAAACGATGCTTTTTCAAAATATTCTTTTGCCATATTTATAGTAATTTTTCTATACCTTTGCTCTCCGCGATTACTTCTTCCAAATTCTTTTATATTTTCGAAATCGTTATGAATCCTAGAGATAATACCATGCCAATCATAATCTTTTTCCATATTAAGCAATTGTTTAAAATTATCTTTGTTCATTAAAAATTGGGCCCACTCATCATTATAAGGTTTAAACTTTATAGATTCAAAGTCTCGATGAATGTAATGATATCTCAAGTATTTTTTATCTATTGCATTATGCAAAAACTCACATGCTCTTTGTCTTTGAATTTTATTTGAAGAAAAAGCCCCTAATGAATTTGCTAGTTTAAAAAAATCATAATCATATATAGCTCTAATCCTACCAGTTCCCAGCTTACTTCTAGCTACTTCTAATTTTTTTAACAGGTTAATAAACTCTTTACTGTTGTCAATAATTTCTATTATTTGTCTATAGTTATTAATATCTATATCTTGTATTAATAATGGGAGTAAAGATTTTACTTCTTCACTTAAATTACTGCTTAGTTTATTAAATAAAGCATCTATAAAAACTGCTTCTAAAATGCCACACTCAAATTTTTCGCATGTAGTAACAATATCTATTTTTCGATATCCTTTTAAATTTTTCTTCTCTTCTACACTTTCAATAAATTCCATTGTTTCATCATTATAATAATAATATTTGAAAAAAGACTCCTTTATTGTTTCTTTTATTTGAAAAATATTTCCTAATTTTATTTCTTTTAAATTTGGACAATTGCTAATTGAATTTTGATGTATTTCTTTTAATGAAGGAGGAATAGTAATTTTCTGTAAATTTTTGCATCCATGAAAAGCTAATTCATCTATTTTTTCTACATACGGTGGTATGTCAAGTTGCTTTAAGTTTGTACAAAGAGTAAATGCATTTGTCCCTATATATTTAAGAGATTTTGGCAGTTTTATGTTTTCTAAGCTATTACATTGCATAAAAGTACGATCTGCAATTTGTTCAATAGTTTCTGGCATTATTACTCTTTTTAATTTATAGCAATTACCAAATGTATTACTTTTTAATTCTTTTAATGAAGAAGGTAATATTACTTCTGTTAGTTTGTCGCAGTTAAAGAATGCCTTTTCACCAAGTTCTGTAACTGTATTAGGTATTTTAATTTTTCTTAATCCACTATCAGAAAAAGCGCCACTCTCAATTTTCTTTAAAGAAAGTGGTAGTTTTATGCTTTTTAAATTTTTGCATTTAGAAAAAGCGATTTTTTTTATCGTTGTAATGTTATCATTTAATTGTATATTGTCTAAATTTTCACATTCTAAAAACAATCCTTTAGATATTTCTTTTATTAAAATAGGTATCTTTATTTTTTTTATGTTTTCACATCTTGAGAAAGCGTAATCTTCTATATTTTCAATATCTTTTGGTAATATTATTTTTTCAAGACTTTTACACCCATCAAAAGTTGAAACTTCAAGTGTTTTTAACGCAGAAGGCAGTTCAATAGATTTCAAAGAAACCAGATTACAAAAAGCACTGCTTTTAATTACTTCTAATGATTGTGGTAGAACAATTTCTTTTACATACTTAACTTTATTAAAAGATTTTGTTTCAATAACTTTAACGCCATTTGGAACTATTATCTTTTCTATATAATCACTGTCATTTTCTATATTTTTCAATGCACTTTTTTGATCTATTTCAAATTTCATAAACTCCCTCCTCTCTAAATATCATTGTAGCATTAAAAAATATTTGTTTAAAGAAGAAAATTTTAAAAAAGCCCTATATTTTAATATAGGACTTTAATGTTATCTAATTTTTATATGTACTTCTCTTAATTGTTTTTCGCTTACCTCTCCAGGAGCTCCCATCATTACATCTTGAGCATTGCTATTTAGAGGGAAGGCTATAACTTCTCTAATGTTTGCTTCATCTTTAAGTAACATAATCATTCTATCTACTCCAGGAGCCATTCCTGCATGAGGAGGAGCACCATATTTAAATGCTGTATATAAAGATTGGAATTTAGTTTTTAAATCTTCCTTAGTATAACCAGCTATTTCAAATGCTTTTTTCATTATTTCAATATCATGGTTTCTAACAGCACCACTTGATAATTCAACACCATTACAAACTATATCGTATTGATAAGCAAGAATATCTTGAGGTAATTTATTTAATAAACTATCCATTCCTCCTTGTGGCATACTAAATGGATTATGAGTAAATACACAGTGTTCTACTTCATCATCATATTCAAACATTGGGAAATCTACGATGAAACAGAATTCAAATTTATTTTTATCTATTAATTCTAGTTTTTCTCCTAAATGAGTTCTTATTTGACCTGCAAATGTGTTGTAACGAATCTTATCGGCAATAAAGAATAAAACATCATTTGCTTTTAAATCAGCTTTTTTTATCAATGCTGCTCTATCTTCATCGCTCAAGAATTTATCGATAGGTCCTTTAAATGATCCATCACTCATTAATGTAACATAACCAATTCCTGGCATACCGATGCTACTTGCAAAATCAACTACTTCGTTAAACCAAGAGTTTGGCTTGTTTCCAATACCCTCTACTTTGATTCCTCTTACAGTTACGTCTCTAAAAGGCTTAAAAGATGTATCTTTGAATTCTTCTGTTAAATCTATAATAAGAAGTGGGTTTCTTAAATCTGGTTTATCAGTACCATATTTTAACATAGCTTCTTTAAATGGAATTTTAACAAAAGGTGCTTTAGATACTTCCTTAGTAGAGAATTTAGTAAATGTTTCATAAAGCACTTCTTCTGCTACTTCAAAGACATCTTCTTGTTCTGCAAAAGACATTTCAAAGTCTAATTGATAGAATTCTCCAGGACTTCTATCCGCTCTAGCATCTTCATCTCTAAAGCAAGGGGCAATTTGGAAATATCTATCAAAGCCACTTACCATCAATAATTGTTTGAAAATTTGAGGAGCTTGTGGTAAAGCATAGAATTTACCGTGATATTTTCTTGAAGGAACAATATAATCTCTTGCTCCTTCTGGAGAAGATACTGTTAAAATTGGAGTTTGAATTTCTGTAAATCCAAGTGAAGTCATTTTTTCTCTTAAGAAAGATATAACTTGTGATCTAAATAAAATGTTGTTATGAACTTTTTCATTTCTTAAATCTAAATAACGATGCTTTAATCTTACCTCTTCATTTACTTCTTTTGATGTCATTACATCAAATGGTAAAACATTTTTACAATTTCCTAAAACTTTTAAAGAATCTACTACTAATTCAATATTTCCTGTTTTCAAACGAGGATTTATATCTTCTTGACTTCTTTCTCTTATTGTACCTGTCATTGTAATAGAACATTCTTTATTTAAATGGTTAAACATGCTATCATCGTTGCTTACTGTTTGAATTGTTCCGCTTTCATCACGAATATCAACAAATATTACTCCACCATGGTCTCTTATATTTTCAACCCATCCAGCAATTTTAACTGTTTTGCCAGCATCTTCTTTAGTTAATTTACCGCAATAACTATCACGGTATTTATTTGCTTTTCTCATTTTATTACCTCTTTTCTATTTCTTCTTTAATTATTGTAGATGTCATCATTGGGTTAGCTTGCCCTCTTGTTGCTTTCATAACTTGTCCAACAAAGAAGTCTAAAACATTATTTCTTCCACCTTTATATTCTTCGATTAATTTAGCGTTATTATCTAAAATACCTTTAACGATATCTCTAATTGCTCCATCATCGCTTGTTTGCTTGATTCCTAGTTCATCAATAATTGTTAAAGGATCTTTTTTATCGTCTACAACTTTATAAAATACTTGTTTTGCTTGTTTTGATGAAATCTTACCTTCATCCATCATCTTAATCAAATCCTTTAACATTTTAGGAGTTAAATATAATTCTTCAATTGGAGATTCTGTTTTATTTAAATGGGCTAAAATAATTGAAGTAACCCAGTTTGCACATGTTTTAGGATTAATTCCTAATTTGATACATTCTTCAAAGTATTCTGCTACACTTTTATCTTTAACAATAACTGTAGCATCATACCTAGATATATCATATTCGCTCATATATTTATTAATTCTTTCAAATTGAAGCATTGGAATTGTTTTACGTATTTCTTCAACAAATTCTTTTTCAAGTTTATATGGAGGTATGTTAGGTTCAATAAAGTATTTATAATCTACTCCTTCAACTTTTTCTCTCATGCGATATGTTTTGTTGTCTACATCGTCATAACGTCTTGTTTCTTGAATAATTCTTTCTCCATTGTTTAATGCTTCTGTTTGTCTCTTTATTTCATATTCAATGGCAGCTTTAACATTTGCAAATGAGTTAATATTTTTCATTTCTACTTTTGTTCCTAAAACTTTACTTCCTGCAGGTGCTAAAGAAATGTTAACATCACATCTCATTTGACCTCTATCAGTTCTTGCTTCACTTATATCGCAATAAATAAAGATTTTTCTTAAAGCATCTAAGAAAGCTAGTGCTTCATCTGCACTATGCATGCAAGGCTCTGTTACTGTTTCAAGTAGTGGGATACCTGCTCTATTATAATCAATTAGTGAATAATTATCATAGTGATCAAGACTTGCTGTATCTTCTTCTAAGTGAATATCGTGAATTTCAATCTTTTTAACTTCATCCCCGACAAATACATTAACATAACCATCTGTTCCTACAGGATCATGCATTTGAGTAATTTGGAATCCTTTAGGTAAATCTGGGTAGTAATAGTTCTTTCTATCAAAATACATTTTAGAAGGAACTTTACAATTTAATGCTAAAGCCATTTTAACTGATTTTTTTACAGCTTCATAGTTAACTATTGGTAAAATACCTGGAAAAGCTAAATCTATTTCTGTAATGTTGTTATTTGCTAATTCTTCGTAAGCATTTAGTGAAGGAGAAAACATTTTTGTGTTTGTTTTGACTTCACAGTGAACTTCAAGTCCTATTGTTACTTCATATTCCATTTATTTTACCTCCTTTGCTATTTGCCCTTTATAAGAGTAAATACTTTCTAAAGCATATGCGATATTTAATACCTCTAAGTCTTTTTTTACTCCACCTGTTATACTTAAACCTATTGGCATTTTATTTACAAATCCACATGGAATAGTAATACTTGGGAATCCTCCAAAGTTACCTATTGCCATATGATTTTCCAAAATAAGATTTCTTTTAGATAGTTTATCTACTGTTTCACTTTTAAATTTAGGAGCTACACTACCAGCTGCTGGTAAGATCATTCCATCATAATTTTTAAATAATTCAGTCATCTTCTCTACTATCAATCTTCTAACTCTTTGTGCATTCAAGAATAATTTCTCTTGATTTTCTTTTTGAAGGATAAAGCTACCTGTTACAAATCTTCTCTTAATTAATTCGCTAAATCCTTTAGTTCTAGCATCAAACATAATCTTTTCAATAGAATCACCTTCTCCTCTTGGACCAAAGATAATTCCTGTTAAGTTTGAGTTGTTACTTGTTGCCTCTGCACATGAAATTGCAAAGTATGTTGGGAATATCGCTTCTAGCAATTTTGTATCAAAACTAATTTCTTCAACTATCGCACCTAATGTTTTATAATCTTCAATAATCTTTTCAAAATTAGAAATAATTGCTTCTAATTCATCATCCATATCATCTTGATAAATATTTCTATCAAGAATTTCTTTAATATAAAATAATTTCTTTCCTTTTATATTTGTAGTAATCTCTTGAGAGAAAACTGTTTCTGTATTAGTTAAACTAGTCATATCTCTTTTATCTTGTCCTTTGATACAATCTAATACATATGCTACATCTTTAACACTTCTAGTAAAACATCCAACATGATCTAAAGAACAAGCAAATGGAAATAACCCAAAACGTGAAACTAATCCATATGTTGGCTTGTATCCAACTATTCCTCCATATGCAGCTGGTTTTCTAATTGAATCGCCAGTATCACTACCTAGAGCAAATGGAACAATACCTAAAGCAACGGCAGCTGCACTTCCACAACTTGATCCACCAATAAGTCTATCTTTATCCCAAGGATTTCTAGTAGGTCCTGTATGTCCTGTGGTACCAGTTCCTCCCATTGCTAGCTCATCTAATACAGTCTTTCCAATATTTATTGCTCCAGCTTTCTTTAGTTTTTCTACTACAGTAGCATCAAAGAATGGTACATAATTTTTCAATATATTTGAAGATGCTGTTGTTAGTATTCCTTTTGTTGATATATTATCTTTTATCGCACAAGGAATGCCACTTAAAGGACTATCTGATTCTTCATTTAAACTAGCATCGTCGCACATAGTAACAAAAGAATTGTATTCATCTTGGTATTTGTGAGCTAACGCTAAACTTTCTTTAACTAGTTCATCACTAGTTACTTTTTTGCTATCTAAGTCTTTTCTTAATTCTTCAATTGTCTTTTCTATCATTTTACTCCACCACCTTTGGAACTCTTATTTCTCTGCCTTTTTTACTTCCAGTATTACTTAAAGCATCATCTATTTCAATGTTTCTACTGTCATTATCATTTCTTAATTCAACACTATCTAATTCAAACGGAAATGTCATTGGTTCAACGCTTTCAATATTTTCTATATTACCTATCAAATCCATTTCTTTTAAGATTACCTCAAATTCTTTTTGTAATGTTTCATATTCTTCATCATTCATATCAAACATCAACTTATTAGCATAATTTTTAAGTTTTTCTTTAGTTATCATTCAAATTCCCCCTTAATCTTTGATATTTTAACATAAAAAAACAGTAACTCCTCCACTTAGGGACGAATTACTGTAAAAATCTATATCCGCGGTGCCACCCTTATTATTATATTTATTAATATAATCACTCATTTCAGTCCTATTAGACCTAGTAACATGGTAACGGGTTACTCCCGATCTAAATTACTCATTTCTTTTCACTTAGATACTCCGAAGTGTTTTTCATAATAAGCTTAATTGTTATCTTCCACCATACATAACTCGCTATAACTAGTTTTTATTATTACTTCTCTTCATCAACGTTCTGATATATTTATAGTTCAAAAACAAGTTTATGTCAATACTTTATTTAATATTTACTAAATTTTCCTTGGACTTCTACTAATTATATTATTTACAAATCATATGTAAATTGTTTCTATAATCTATTTTTAAGTAAAACAATTTATCATTATGTAACTATTTATTTTCTTTTTGATAATATATTTTTTATAAAGTGCTCAATGCTAATAAATTTCCGCTACTATTTGGTTTTCCTCTTCTAATATCTATTATAGCAGGAACTTTATATTTAACGGATGCTTTAATTTCTTTTGTTTTATTTTAATGATTTATTCTATTTTAGGATTGATTTGTGGCTTTTTATCTATTTATGGTAGCGAAAAAATCAATTCCAAAATAAAAAGTAAATAAGTTATTGATTTTTGTCCTAGTTAATGTTATTATACTCAAGCGTATGAATTTATAAGTAAGGGGGTAAAAGTAATGTCAAGAGTATGTGCTATTACAGGTAAAGGTGCATTAAGTGGTAACAAACGTTCTCATGCAATGAACGCTACACGTAGAAAATGGAATGTTAACTTACAAAAAGTTACTATCAATGGTAGAACAGAATACGTTTCAGCTCGTGCACTAAGAACCCTTAAAAAAGCTGGTTAATTTAGATAATTAAAGTACCAATTGGTACTTTTTTTATTGCCATTATTTAAAAAGGAATAAATCTTTTTAATTTATTCCTTTTTTATTTAGTTATATTGTAGATTTATAGCTAAAGTTCACTTCTCTCATTGACCAGCGTTTTGATAAAAAATAAAGATTATTAGTGCAAATAAAATATTTTTTATATTATTAGCAGTCTTCTTTATTTACCAACGATAGTCAATATTACATTGCCATTATTTATTTTTCATTTCTTTTCTATTTTGTTTATCGCTTTTTTGAAAATTATTTATTTCATTTTTTTTACAGTCTTTAATTAAATTCTTAAGTGGCTCCATATATTCTTTAGAACAATTCAATTCGCTTTTTAATATTTCTTCAAGTTTTTCTATTTCTTGCTTGCACTCCTCTATTTCCTTATCAAACTTTGCTTCTTTGTCCTCTCTGTGAAAAAGAATAAACCCTTCTGGACCAACGCCAAACAAAATCAATAACAAAGCTACTACTAACAGTGAAGGGTGTATAAAAAAAGCAAGGAAATGTGATGCCGCAGCAAGTATGGTATTCAATATTGCAAAATGTCTTAGTCTTTCCGTTTTAACATTATATTTTTTCTTTGTTTCTTGTTTTTCAATAACTTCATTTTCTAATTCATTTATTTTTATACTATTAATCGTTGCATTGTCCATTTTCGTCACCTGTAAGTAATTTTATCATTATACTGACTTGTATTCAACAAGAATTTAAAGTCTATAATTTTTTGGTTTTATAAGCCTTTGTATAAATTATTAACTGTGTTATGATAGGTTTAAGGTGATTGTAAAAATGAATAATACTAAAAAAAAGTTTTTTTATTATTTTAAAAAATACCATATTGAGTATATGTTGTTAATTATTCTACTATATTTGATTAAGTTAATTTTATACGAAACTTCTAGTTTAATAAATAGTGATTATAGAATTATTACAATGAAAATAGATAGTTTAATTCCTTTTTGTAAATATTTTATATTATTTTATACTACCTATTATTGGTTCCCTATACTTCAATTATATTTGCTTAGTTATGCAAATAAAAGAAAGTTCTATAGACTTTTAATTGCTATAGGTATTTCTTGTTTGATTGCAAATGTTATCTTTTGGATATATCAAGTTAAAATGATTAGACCTGAAATAACAGATAGTACAATATTTGATTGGATGGTTAACTTTATATATAAACTTGATGGCGAAGCCTTAAATTGTTTTCCTTCGGTTCACGCGTTAATGGGGTGCAGCATGATAATTGGAAGTTTAAAAACAGAAAAATTTCCTAGTTGGTTCAAGATTATAAGTTTAATATTTGGAATAGGTTGTATTTTATCTACTGTATTTGTAAAACAACATTATTTCATTGACATGCTTGTTGGAACAATGCTTATGCTTATTGTATATTTGCTTGTTCTTCTTGTAGATAAAAGAATAATAAAAAAGAAAATGATTCAACATAGTAATTAGGTACATAAAGTGCCTTTTTGTTTATAAAAAAAAGCACTTGTTGTGCTTTTAAATTCTATATCCTATTCTTTCACCACATAAAACATATGTCTCATCATCTTTTTCAGTGTTAATGAAAAACTCATCATCAAATCTAACTTTATCTTTTTCTATAAGTAGCACAATTGTGGACCCTCCGAATTCAAACTTTCCTTTCTCCTCTCCTCTAGAAAAAACTCCCTCTTGATGATTATTTGCTATTCTTCCAACCATCATTGCTCCAACTTCAACCTGAGTTACATCACCAAAATTTTTGGTATTCATAGTTGTATATTCTCTGCAGTTTTCAGAAAACACTTTTCTTTTACTTAAAGCATATGGTTGAACTGTGTGTAATTTTCCTTTAATAAAAGTATTTGAACTTTTACTACACTCATCTATATAGAAGTATCTATGATAGTCTTCTACAGATAGTCTAATAACAAGACAGTATCCATCTTTATATTTGCTTGCTAAATCTTTATTTCTAAGCAATGTTTCTACAGTATAGGTAAATCCTTTTATTTTAAAACTACTATGCTCATTTATTTTATAAATAGAAACCTTTCCGTCACAAGGTGAAGGAAATTCATTTTCTTTCAATGTAAAAGGTCTTTTTTCTGGTTTTATTCTTCTAGTAAAAAAATCATTAAAGCTTTTGTAATCTTCCTCTACAAATAAACTCATATCAATAGAATTATTTTTTATATATTTTTTTATTCTTTTTTTCGATAATTTACTATCTAAATAACATCCTACTATTTTCGAGATAAATCTAAAAGTTATAAATCTAAGACATATGCTTCCGATAAATGTGTTGTATAAAAATTTAACAGATTTTGGCGTTATTAATTCTTGTTTACTTAATACTTTTCTCATTAATTTAATACCAATGCATTTACAGCAATTAAAGCGCTTATAACAATTAACACTATTAATATAACTTTTAATATATCTTTAACCCCTAACTTAGGAATTTTAAATTTAAGAACAAAAGCAATTGAAACTGCTACATATCCAAAAATCATTATTGCTGTATACCAAAAAGATCCAACACTAAACATTATTGCTATTAAATAAAAGATTGGAATTATAAATGAGGCATTAGTAACAGGTAATCCTTCATAGAATTTTCTTTTACCGCAATTTTCATCTTCCATACGAATTTCTTCAGTTACATCAAAATAAGCCAATCTAATAAGCGCACATAAAATATACAAAGCAAATACAGGAATGAAAAACCATCTGTTGATTTGCATACCAAATCCAATCATTGCTGGAGCAACACCAAATGCAATTAAATCACTTAATGAGTCTATTCTCTCGCCGAACATTTTATCTTCTTTAGTTCTATTTTTTCTTGTTCTAGCAACTGTGCCATCAAAAGAATCACATAATCCTGATATAAGCAAACAAATAATTCCTACACTTGGATTTGGCGCTCTGTTTCCTCCAACTGAAAAACAGATACCTACAATTGCAGCAACAACTGATAAGTATGTCAACACAACTCCATAATGATAAAAGCCAACAAATGGCATCTTTAATTTTCTTTTCTTATTTACTTCCATTTTTTAATCCCCCTAATACTTTTATTTACTTAACTCGATTTCCATTTCAACGGAATTTGAAACAGTTTTAATTTCTTTTTTTTTAATTTTAATCATGTGGTAAACCATAGTATAAGCACCACTTGCAATTAAACTAAAATAATATGAAATTATTCGAGTTACCATCATTGATATTATAACAAAAGATTTATCAAAAGATATACAATATATCTGTAAATATAAATATTCGTATATTCCTAACCCTCCTGGTAATGGAATAGAGTTATATCCTAGCATAACAAGCGACTGCATTATTAGAATATCAAAGAAATTGCAATTTATAGCAGACATACAGACAAATACAGATATTAATAATTGGGATACTCTTTGCGCTACATTACATAGCAACACAGGTATAAGCATCTTTTTGTGTCTTTTAAAATCTTTATAACAGTTTCTATATCTATCCACTATATTTTCTACTTTTGTTAACCACTTTTCTTTGTTTTTTATTATCTTAATCTTATTAAATAATACAACTAGTAGTTTACCATACTTTAAGACAGCCTTGTGGTAACACATGCATGCTATAAAAAATAATAACAATAATATCTGTATGACAAAGCCAAAAATGATTAAAACCTTAGAAAACGTTCCTATTTGAGAAAAAATATTAAATCCAAATACAAAAGCGAAGAAACCTATTATTAAAATAGCAGCAGTATAGCCAATTAGATTAAAAATTAATGAAAAACCAGCAACCCCTCCAGGAATATCATTCTTGATCATATAATATGCAGATGCTGGTTGCCCACCACTAGCAGAAGGTGTAATAGCGGAATAATACGTATCTGAAGTAGCATAGGCAATTGCTTCATGTGCTTTTGATTTGTATCTTAATTTTTTAAGAATAATATGCAAGCTTAAGGCTTCAAACAAAACAAAGCCGACCCAACAAAGAAAAGCAATTAAAATATAAAAAGGATTACAATTACGAAAAAATTGTTCTAAATTAGCATAGTTAAGTTCTTTGCTACTACTTAAAAGTGCAATAAAAGTTACTAACGCCATAAAAACAACAAAAGAAATATTTAGAATTTGTTTTTTCGTACTCTTTTTCATCTAATTACCTTCCAATCTCTTTTAATTTTAAATGAATATGCATATGTTTGTCAATTAATGTAATTTATTACCTATTAATTTTTATATTAATTTGATATTTATGTTTACATTTGTTTATGTTATAATTTTTTCGTATTGGAGGTTAGTACTATGAAAAAGTTATTTTCTGAATTCAAAAAATTTATTAATAAAGGAAACGCTTTATCTCTCGCTATTGGTGTTATTTTAGGTGCTGCGTTTACTTCAATTGTTACTACAATTAACACAAAGATTATTTCTCCTTTGATAGGTTTATTATTGGGTGATGCTGATTTAAGTAATTCTTTAATTACAGTTTTAAAATCTACAATTAACGAAGAAACAGGCGAAGTTGTAATAACTAACGCTATTTATTGGGGCGCTTTAATTCAAGCGGTTATTGATTTCTTATTAACTGCTTTAATTTTATTTGCTATTTTCAAATTTGCAACTAAATTTTCTGATACTGTTAAAAAGATGCAAAATATAGAAAATATTGTAGCGTATAAAATAGAAAGAAAAATTAAGCTTACAAAAAAAGAAAAAGTTATAGCAGAGAAAATGGCAAAAGCAAAAGAAGAAGCAGCTAGAAAGGCAGAAGAAGAAAAGAATAAGATTCCTGAACCTACATTTGAAGAAAAACAACTTCTATTGCTTCAATCTATCAATGATAATTTAATAGAACTAAGCAATAAGAAAACTGTAAACAATTAAATTAAGGAGATGTAAATTCTCCTTTTTATTTACTTATTGAAATTTGTTTTCCATGAAAATATAATATCTTTGGTTATTAACTATCAATGAAATTCAAAAAATATTACTCCTCATTTAATGAAACTGTTTTAGAACAAAAATATAGTGGTATTTATTTAAGCAGGAAAGGAGAAACTAAAGATCTTGTGATGATAGGTCCTATCATTACTATATCTTGCGAAGGTAAGATTATTGAGGCTAATAAAGACTATGAATATTGTGACAGTAATGCTATTGGTAATATTCACGAAGAATCTTTTTATTCGATGTTAAAAAAATTACAAATGAAAAAAAATTTAAATTATGCAGAACAATAAACGAATTATATAAAAAATATAATGATATTTTGCATGAATCTAATTCAAGTTCACTAGAGTTGAGAAAAATGATTAAATTTTATAAAAAAGCTCATATTTATTAAGATTATAGTTACTTTTTAGATAGTGATAGACCTAATTATGATGAATTAAAAAAGGCTAGTTTAGTAAAATAAATTAGCCTTTTATTTATGAAATGAAATTTCTCCCGAATTTAAATTTATGCATTTACCATCTATATCTATTTTCAAGGAATTATCTTGATTTATATCAATTACTTTTACTAAAGTCTTTTCATTATTGATAATTGCATATACCATCTTATCTTTTAAATAATTGTTATCTCTAACTAACTGCAAATATGAATAATCATTATTTTTTATTTCAACAAACATATTGGAGAATTTATTATAAATAGAGTTCTTGATTTCTTCTAATGTGATTTTTTTATTTGTTTCCAAATAAATGGATGTTGGATTATTTATCATCTCTTTTTCAAAAGTTGTAGAATTGACATTTAAACCCACGCCAATAATAAGAGACTCGATTCCCATATCGCTTGAAACACTTTCAAGGAGAATACCAGAGATTTTTTTGTCGCTAACAAAAACATCATTAGGCCATTTTATAGATACATTTTTTATATCTAATTCTTTTAATGTTTTGTATATTATGGCAGCACTGGCTAGCGATAAACAACTATATTTAGAGATTAGTTCTTTGTCTTTAATAAGTATAGAAAACATCAAATCTTTTTTGCATTCTCCATACCATTTGCGATTATATCTTCCATGGCCTTTTGTTTGATAATTCGCAGAAACAAAAGTAAAATTTTCTAACTTTTGATAATTGTTTTTTAGATACGTTGATGTTGAGTCAATCTCTTGAAAATGATAATACTTCATTTTATTAACCTATAAAAATAACAACATTAAGATACCTGCTGCTACAGCACTACCAATAACTCCTGCGACATTAGGCCCCATTGCATGCATCAATAAAAAATTACTAGGATCTTCTTCTTTTCCTACTTTTTGTGCAACTCGTGCTGCCATTGGCACCGCTGATACTCCAGCCGCACCAATAAGAGGATTAACTTTACCTTTTGTACATAAACACATTACCTTACCTGCAAGAACACCGCAAGCAGTTGCTATTGAAAATGCAATTATACCTAAAGCAAATATTTTTAAAGTTTCTAGTTTCAAAAAAGTTTCTGCATTAGCTGTTGCCCCAACACACAATCCCAAAATGATAGTAACTATATATAACATTGAATTAGACAAAGTTTCGGTTAACTTAGGTACAACCTCAGATTCTTTAATTAAATTACCCAACATTAAACAACCAATAAGTGGTGCGCATGAAGGTACAAGTAAAACAGTGATTATCGTTACAATTATAGGAAACAAAATCTTCTCTGCTTTTGATACTTCTCTAGTTTGTTCCATTTTAATCGCTCTTTCTTTTTTTGTAGTCAATAGTTTCATAATAGGAGGTTGAATTACTGGAACTAAAGCCATATAAGAATATGCAGCAATTGAAATAGCTCCTAGTAATTCTGGAGCCATTTTAGAAGTAACTAAAATAGCTGTTGGTCCATCTGCTCCTCCTATTATACCAATTGAAGAAGCTTCTAATGCATTAAATCCCAATAATATAGCTCCAATAAATGTTATAAAAATGCCTATTTGAGCTGCTGCACCAAGTAGCATAGTCTTTTTATTAGCAATTAATGGAGCAAAATCAGTTGTGGCTCCAATACATAAAAATATCAAGCAGGGATATATTCCCCATTTAACGCCATAATACAAGTATCCTAATAATCCGGAATACGAATAGTCATTACTTCCCTCCATCAAAGTTTTCTTAAACATATCCTCTCCAGCCCCAGGAAGATTAACCAAAAGCATTGAAAATGCAATTGGCAATAATAGGTATGGTTCAAATTTTTTCTTGATTGCTAAAAATAATAAAATACATGCAACTGCTATCATAATTAGGTTTTTCCATCCACCGTCAGCAAAAAACATCGCAACTCCCGTAGATTTAATAAACTCAATAAAAATATCAATTATTTTACCCATAGTAGTACCTACTTAATTTTTACTAATACTTGATTACTTGTTACGGTTTGCCCTTTATTTACTAGTATTTCTATTATCTGACAATCACTAGGAGCATTAACTTCATTTTCAAGCTTCATTGCCTCAATCAACAAAATAACATCACCTTTTTTTACTTTTTGTCCTGGTTTTACTAAAACATCAATTACATTTCCTTGTATCGGTGATAGTATATCTTTTGCATCATTCACTATACTAACTTTATTTTCTGCTTTAACTTCTTTATTTTCAATTGCAACACTACTATCGTTAACCTCTTCCATTGCTTCAAGCAAAACATTATAAGTCTTTCCATTAATCTTTATTTTGTATTTTTTCATACTTTAATCCTCCTCACGAGTAATGCTAACTAAGCGAGCATTCTTTTTTGTTTCATTATAGTAATCCATAGTTGCAACAATAGTGGCAACAACAGCATCTTCATCTTCTGATAAAATTTTGTTTTCTATTCTTGGATTAATATTTTTCTTTTTGTTTATTTTAATAATAACTCTAGAAAAAATGTTTGTTACAACAATTATTATTGATAGCACTAAAAATACTATGATGATAGCAATAAGGGCAACAACAATTGAATCTACTAATCCAAAACTATCGCCAATAGGTGTATACATAATTATACCTCCTATGCAGAAATTTCTATAGTTTCTACAATGTCATCATCTTTTCTTTTTTGCAAAAACTTAATAGCAATTTCTTCAAACATAGCAATACTTAAAACATCTTCATCAGTCTTAATTATTTCTTTATATTTATTCTTTAATTGTTTAAATTCCGGTTTTATATCATCTGCTGGACGATGCGTTATAACAATATCCTCTCCAATAATTTTCTTTTTTATTTCTTCATTTACAGGAGATGGAGAAGCTCCATATTTACCATGCAAATATTCGTTTATTTCTTTTGGAACCATTTTATATCTTTCACCCATTATTACATTTAATACAGCTTGAGTTCCTACCATTTGAGATAATGGAGTAACAAGAGGAGGATAGCCCATATCTTTTCTAACATTTGGAACTTCATTTAAAACCTCATCAAGTTTATCCAAAGCACTCTGTTGCTTTAATTGACTAATTAAATTAGATAACATTCCACCTGGAACTTGATATTTTAAAATATTAGGATTGCACGATAAAACTTTTGGATTAAGCATTCCATTTTCTAAATATTTATCTTTAATTTTTTGTAATTTAGTTGCCGCAATATCTAGCATATTTTCATCAAGTTTAGGATCATACTTGGTGCCTTTTAATGCATAGTTTATAGATTCTGTACATGGTTGAGACGTTCCTCCTGATAAAGGAGACAACGCTGTATCTATTATGTCTACTCCAGCTTGAATAGCCCTTAAATAGGTCATTTCCATTAAACCACCTGTGCAATGTGAGTGCAATTCTATAGGCAACTTAGTATTTTCTTTAATTTTAGTAATTAAATTGTATGCATCTTCTGGAAGTAAAACTCCTGCCATATCCTTGATACATAAAGAATCAGCTCCCATTTTTTCTACTTTCTTTGCAAGTTCAACATAATATTCTACAGTATGAATTGGGCTAGTAGTATAACTTAAAGCAATTTGGCATTCTCCCTTATACTTTTTAGTAGCTTTAACGGCACATTCTAAATTTCTTATATCATTTAATGCATCGAAAACTCTAATAATATCAATACCATTCTTTATTGCTTTTTCAATGAATTTTTCTACTACATCATCAGGATAATGACGGTATCCTAAAAGATTTTGCCCTCTTAGCAACATTTGAAGTTTTGTTTTTTTACAAACTTTTTTTATCTTTCTCAATCTCTCCCATGGATCTTCATCCAAGAATCTCAAACATGCATCAAAAGTTGCTCCTCCCCATACCTCTAGAGCATAATATCCAGCCTTATCTAATTCTTCTAGTGACATTAAAACCTCTTCGGTTGTCATTCTTGTAGCAAATAAAGATTGATGTCCATCTCTTAAAGATGTTTCTACAATTTTTACACCCATAAATTATCTCTCCTATTTTATTTCATTAAGAGTTTTCTTAATCGCTTCTAAAGCCTCTTTAGGTAGTTTATCCATACCTTCTAATTTAGATACGAAATCTAATCTATCTTGCATTCGAGCTTTAACATTTTCTAAATATTCTTTATCCTTAAAATTTGGCTCATATCCTTGAATCTTATAATATTCTAGAGTAGAGAAAGGCCCGAATTTTTCAAATTTTGCTTTATTAGTAACAATATCTTCTATCAATCCTAATGTAACACTTGGAGTTACTTTTGTTTCTCCAAAGAAACCAGTATTAATGATATAACAATCTACTCCTAAATTATCAAATAATGATTTAAATGAAGCATAGTCTTTTGCAAGCGGATAAAGTCTAAATGGATTTGCATAAGGTACTATAACAAGTTGATTTGGATCCATACCAGGAATATACTCTGCAGTAGAACGTTTTGTAGCAAGTGTTGCTCCCATTGCTGAAGCTAATGCAGTATCTGTAATTTTTACTACTGGAGGTAAAGAGTTATCTTTCATAATCCAAAATATAGCATCTGTAGATTCTTTAAACATGTATTCTCTATTATCAGTAGCGAACTTAGATTTTACAGTTCTACCATTGCCATTTAAAATATCTTCTGTTACAGGAACTATATGTCCTTCTTCATCAAGAGTAGCACCACAGTTTTGAACTGTTAAGAAATATTTAGATTGTTCATTAGTTAAAGGATAATCTTGTGTTTTATCAAAATATGATGGTTCAAGAGATATTGATGAACCATTAGAATTATTAATAATAAAAGCATCATCATGTAAAACAGTTGTATCCATTTTTCCTCCATGATTGCTTAATGTAATAGTAGATTTTCCTGAACCAGATAAACCAAATACTGATACAACTTTTTTAGTTCCATCAGCAAAATTAAATCTTTTTTGTCCTCCATGACATGCAGTGTATCCTTCTCTATTAGCAATTGACCATCCTAGGGTTAATGTTCCTTTTTTGTGTTCTCCAAAATATTTCATTCCTAATAAACATGCACAATTATATTCTGAATCGAATAAAGCAAGCCCATCTGGATAATCTTCAGTATAACAATCTGGATCGGAGTAAATAAAGATATCTCCTTCTTCAATTATTCTTGATTCTTTATATAGCTTAGTTGTCTCTTCATCAGCTATTTGGAAATTTAATAACCATGAATATAGTGTATTTTCATACCCTTGAGGAATTAATAAATGCGCTTTAACCATAAATTCTTTATCTAAACCGATATATGCTGTAGCGTGATACATAGTTTTACGACATCCTTTAAATAAAATTTCTCGGATTTGGCCTGCGTATTTTTCACGATTAGTATCATCTACTAGTTTTCTTAAACGAGCTTGTCTGCCGGTAATAAAACCATCATTAAATAATAATACTTTAGCATTTTTGTCCAATCCTAGTTCTTTTGCTCTAACAATTGGTTGGTCTGTAACAATTGTTCCTGGGCAATTTTTAGCTAAATCATAAGCTTGTTTTAAAGTTTTTACTTCGATTACATTATTCCTATAAAATGCTGTTTCTATAGTAGATCTTAACTTACTATAGATTTTTGGTCTATTTAATCCTATTTCTTCCTTTTTAAGTTTACTTCTAGTTGCCATACTTATTCCTCCTTTAAATTATGACATTTATTTATTTTATATAAATAAAACCAATTTCATATTATCATTGTATTTTTAAAAACTCAATGTGTATGCTTGTTTTTTTTAATAACATGAGAAGAGTTCATACTTACACTATCTTTTTCCTTGTATTATTGTTATTACTTTGCTATAACCTAAGAGTGCATGTAGGCAGAAAAATAGAAAGTCTACAGGGTCAGGAGTGAACCAGTAGTAGCATTTTACCAGCGCATTTAAATTTTATTTGTAGAATGCTACAACCGCCATTATCGGAGGCTTTTTTACTTAAAAAAAACGATTACATTACAAATGCAATCGTCTAACCAATTAATAATAAAATTTATTTTTCTTCAATAGCAGATAATAACTCTTCCCATTTTCTCATAAGTATTTGAAGTTCATCATCTAAGTTCTCTACTTCTTCCTCTAATTCCCTTGTTTTCATAAAATCACTGTATACTTCTTCAAGTTCAAATTGTTCATTGATTTCTTTTATTTTTTCTTCATGCTCACTTATTTCTTTTTCTATTTTAGCTAATTCTTTTTTTAACGTACTTTTATCTTTGTTTACATTAACTTTTTCTTCTTTCTTCACTTCAACTTTAACTTCATATTTTTTATCTTCTCTTTTAAGCATATATTGGTTGTACCCATAAGGATAATATGTAGCTTCACCATTTTCTAAAGCTAATAATGAATCTGATATTTTTCTTACAAAATATCTATCATGAGAAACAAATATTATTGTTCCTTTATAGTCTTTTAGCATTTTTTCTATTGTTTCTTTACTTACAATATCCATATGATTTGTTGGTTCATCTAGTATTAAAAAATTTGGTTTCATTTTAAGTATTTTACATAATCCAAGGCGAACCACTTCTCCACCTGATAAAACATTTAATTTCTTATCTACATCTGCTCCAGAAAACATAAATGCCCCTAAATCTTTTCTTGCTTCTTGATTTGTTAAAAACGGATACGTTTCCATATAGTCCTGCAAAATACTTTTATCACTAACTTTAGTTGCTACTTGTTGGTCAAAATATCCAACTTTTACATTAAATCCATATTTTATATTTCCTATTAGTGAAGGAATCATTCCCATTATTGTTTTTAATAGAGTTGATTTCCCTGTTCCATTTTCTCCAATTACAGCTAACTTTTGTCCTTTTAAAATAGTTAAATTTACTCTACCTAAAACCTTATCATAGCCAAACTCCAAATTATTAATATGGAGTACTTCTTTACCGCTTTCACTAGCTGGATTTATATCCATTTTAAAAGTTTTTTTATCCTCTTTTCTTGGTTCTTCAATTCTTTCCATTTTATCTAATTGTTTTATTCTTTCTTGAACCATTTTAGCTTTAGTTGCTTTATATCTAAAACGATTTATTAGAGTTTCTGTTTGCTCTATTTGTTTTTGTTGTTCCGCATACATTTTTTCTAAAGTTTTATACCTTGTTTCTTTCTGTTTTAAATAGCTATCATAGTTTCCTGTATATTTATATAATTGCTTGTATTCAACTTCATATACTGTCTCTGCCACTTTATTTATAAATTCTCTATCGTGACTTACAACAACGAAAGCTTTTTTGTATGTTTTTAAATAATATTCTAGCCATTCTATTGCTTCTATATCAAGGTGGTTAGTAGGCTCATCTAATAGCAATAAATCAGGTTTGCTTAAAAGTAGTTTTACAAAAGCAATTTTAGTTCTTTCTCCCCCAGAAAAAGAGGAAATTGGTTTATTAAAACTATCTTGCTCGAAACCAAATTTTTTTAAAACTGTATTGTATTCTTTTTGATAATAATAACCACCTAGATTTTCAAACATTTCATGGGTTTTTGAGTAATCATTTATTGTTTTTTCACTGGTATCAACTTGCAGCTTTTCTTCTAATTTTTTTAATTTTTCTTCTAATTTTAAAATGTCCTTATAACATTCAAGAACAGTTTCTTCTAGTGTTAAATTTTCATTAGAAAAAGATATTTGCTTTAAATATCCTAAAGTAAAATCATTAGATTTATTTATATATCCACTTAAATTTGAATTATCAAAAGTTAAATCAAGTTCTCCTTGAATTACTTTTAATAAACTTGTTTTACCGCATCCATTCTTACCAATAATAGCAATTTTATCATTGTTATTAATATCAAAATTTATGTGTTCTATTAAAGTGTTTCCTCCAAATTCAATTTTTCCATCTTCTATAACTAGTCTCATTTTTTATTTCCTTACTTAATTTCTATAATCTATTCCCATAGCTTTCTTCAATGAAGTTAAATTTGCACCTGCTGCTTTTCTAGCCTCATCACTGCCTTTAAATAGCATATTCATTATTTCTTCTTTATTATTTTCTAATTCTTTTCTTCTAACTCTTATAGGCTCTAATACTTCTTGAAGAACATTGTTTAAGAACTTTTTAACTTTTACATCTCCAAGTCCTCCCCTTTGATAATGAGCTTTTAATTCATCTAAATTTTTGTATTCTGGCAAGTATTTAACAAAATGATCATCATTACAAAAGGCTTCTAAATAAATAAATACAGGGTTGTTTTCAGTCTCGCCTGGATCTTCTACCCTTAAATGATTAGGATCTGTATACATGCTCATAATTTTTTTTCTTATTTCTTCAGGCTCGTCACTTAAATAAATACAATTACCTATTGATTTACTCATTTTAGCTTTACCGTCTGTTCCAGGAAGTCTTAAACATGTTTTATTAGTAGGTAAAACGGCTTTAGGTTCTACTAGAGTTTCTCCATATAAATTGTTAAACGATCTAACTATTTCTCTAGCTTGTTCTATCATTGGTAATTGGTCTTCTCCAACAGGAACAATAGTCGCATTAAATGCTGTAATATCTGCAGTTTGACTTACCGGATACGTTAAAAAGCCCATAGGGATACTATTACTGAAATCTCTATGTTTCAACTCTTCTTTAACAGTTGGATTTCTCTCTAATCTTGATAGAGTTACTAAATTCATATAATAAAAAGTAAATTCCGTTAATTCACTTATTTCTGATTGAATAAAAAATGTTACTTTATTAGGATCTAATCCTACTGCTAAATAATCTAGAGCAACTTCAATTATATTATCTTTAACTTTTTGAACGTTACCAAAATTGTCTGTTAAAGCTTGAGAATCTGCTATCATAACATACATCTTGTCGTAGTCCCCTTCATTTTGAAGTCTTACTCTTTCTCTTAATGATCCAACAAAATGTCCTATATGTAATTTACCTGTAGGTCTATCTCCAGTTAAAATTATTTTTTCCATATAACTTCTCCTCCTAAAAATAACAATATTATTACATTTTATTATTTTAGCACATAATTATTATTCTGTGTGTAAATTTAGCTTTTTCTTTAACCTTTATTGTAAAAACATATTTTTTTGAGTATAATAATTTAATAAGGAGTGATTATTTATGAATTATGTTAATACTCTAAATATGAGTTTATATAAAAATGAATGGTTTGCTCTTGAAAATCATGATATGAATCCAATTTTATTTTCTAAACTCATTAATTCACTAGAGAGAATCTTTATTAAAGAATATGGTATTAAAGGGGCTAAGGAACATGTTAATAAGATTCAAAAAGATAATCGATTGGTTTTGTTTATTAATCAGAAAAAAGTTCCAAACATTATAAAGAGTTTAGTTCACAATCCTCAATTTCCTATTCAAATATCTTTAAAGGGTAGGACAAATACAGGAGATATAGTTACAAGAACTATAGATAGACCCTTTAATGTAAATAAATGTACAGAACTAATTCCATACTATAACAAATCTAGTAAACGTTAAAAAAGCCACCAGGCTTTTTTATTTTACTTTCAACTATCTTATATTTATCTTGATAAATATATTTAATAATGATATACTTTTACTCGCAAAAATCGTGTTAATTCACGATTTTATTTTGTAAAAAAGGAGTATGGTTATGGAGCAATTATTATTTACAGATTTAAACTTAAGTGAAAATGTTATGAAAGTTATAGAGGAATTGAAATTTGAAAATCCTACTGAAATTCAAAGCAAAGCAATTCCTTTAATGAAAACTGGAGTTGACATAATGGGATTATCTCAAACAGGAAGTGGCAAAACATTAGCCTTTGCGATTCCTATTATTGAGCAACTAACAGAATCAAAAAAAGTAGAAGCATTAGTATTGTGTCCAACTAGAGAGCTTGCTTTGCAAATTGAAGAAGTATTTTTCAAACTAACAAAATATCGTCAAGATTTAAAAATCCTTTCTGTGTATGGTGGATCTTCTATCGAGAATCAAATGCGTGCTTTAAGAAAAGGCATTAATATTGTTATTGGTACTCCTGGTCGTATTATGGATTTAATAAGACGAAAATGCTTACATTTAGAGGCGCTTCAAATTGCTGTTTTAGATGAAGCTGATGAAATGCTTAATATGGGTTTTAAAGAAGATGTTGAAGAAATATTTAAATATACTCCTGATTATAAACAAGTAGCGCTATTCTCTGCTACTATGCCTAAAGAAATAATCAACATCTCTCAAAACATTCAAAAAGATCCTGAAATTATTAGAATTAATAAAAAAGAAGTTACTGTAAAATCTATTGATCAATTTTATTTAAATGTTAAGAATCCTGAAAAAAAGCAGGCTTTATTAAACTTATTATATAAACATCAACCAAATAGTGCTTTAATATTTGCTAACACCAAAAGAATGGTAGATGATTTACAAGAATACTTAATTGAAAAAGATTTAAAAGTTAATAAGTTACATGGCGATATGTCCCAAGCTGAAAGAACTCGCGTGTTGACATCTTTTAAAGAAAACAAAATCAATGTATTGATAGCTAGTGATGTCGCTGCTAGAGGTATAGATGTTAACAATATAGAAATAGTGTTTAACTATGATTTGCCTCAAACTCATGAATATTATGTTCATAGAATAGGAAGAACTGGTAGAGCAGGAAAAAAAGGAATTGCTTATACTTTTATTAATGGAAAAAGACAGTTAAATGAATTAATAGAAATAGCTAAATCCACTAATTCTGATATTAAAGAGGGAAAACTTCCAAAGAAAATAGAACTTATCGAAAACTTAAGTTCTAAGTTTGTAGAAAAGGTTGAGAATAAATTAAAAGACGGAACACACGATTCTTATAATTATATTTCTAAAAGTTTATTAAATAAAGGATTTGAACCTGCTCACATAATAAATGTTTTATCATCTATGTTAATAAATTTAGATATTAATGAAGTTAAAAGTGAAGAAGTTAACAAAAAACTAAAAAGCAAAAATTTAAGTGGTAAAACTGCTACTCTCATCATATTTTTAGGTAAAAAAGATAGAGTTGCGGCAAATCACATAGTTTGTGCAATAGTAGAAGAGGTTGGTATAGATTCTAAACAAATAGGCAAAATAAAAATAGAGAAAAATTATAGTTTGGTTGATATACCTGTTGAGTATAGTAAAGATGTTATAAAAGCTTTATCTAACAAAAAAATTAGAAATCAAAAAGTTAGAATTGAAGAAAAAAAGAACAAATAAAAAATAGCTGAGATCCGCCTCAGCTATTTTGTGAAAAACATTACTTCTCTTTTCTTTTTTAGCAATTTTATTAGAACATTAAATTAAAAATTGCAAATACTGGACTTGTACAGAAAGGCCATACTGATCCTTCTTCACCTGTACCTGTTGGTCCACTAGGAATAATTATACCTAAGATATTTGTTAACATAAATTCCCCTCCTTCTGGGGACATTTTAGTTTTTATTTTTTTTAAAAGACCTGTGAAAACTTCTAACACAGGCCTTTTTTTTGCAGTTTATTGTAAAATATTATATTTTTATGTATAATTTTGTCGTGGTGAATTAGTATTATGAGCAGTAACTATATTTATGAATATGATGATTATATGAAAATTGGTTTGACAATTAAACGTCTTAGAATTCAAGCAGGTCTTTCTCAAATTAAATTATCAGAAGGTATTTGTGATAGAACAACCATCATACATTTAGAAAAAGGACACTCTAAACATCCTTCAATTTGTTTGTTAAATCAATTATGTAGAAGACTCTCTATTACATTAGATGATTTCTTTTTACTTGCTTATGGAGGTAATGTTAATCAGTTTTGGTTAAAGAGAAATGAAATTGATTCCTTAATGAAAATAAGAGAATATGAAAAAGCATATAATTTAGCAAAGAAATATTATGATGACTCTTTACATCCTGTTGATAAGCAATATTTTGGTTTAATTGAAGGTAATCACTATTATAATTTAGGAAAATTTGAATTAGCAAAAGAAACATATTTAAATGCTCTTAGTATTACTTGTTCAAAATTAGGTGACGAAGTTTATACTTTAACAGAAATGAGAATTATTAATGGACTTATTTATTGTAATTGGAGAATGCATGGTAAGTTAAGAGCTTCTAAAGAAACAATAAATTATATAAGAATTCTTAATAATTCTATATATAACTATCCTACAGATAAAGAATATAGATTAATTATAGGCTTAATGGTATCTACTATACACTTTTATTTCACATTAAAACAATATGAAGACACTAAAATAATCATTAACAATGCAGAATATTTATCTCAAAAATATTGTTGCTATGATTATTTAGGCAATCTGTGGTTAGTACTTGCTAATATACATGAAATATTAGGAAACAATGAAAAAGCAAAAGAATATTACAACAAATCAAATACATTCTTTGATTTATTTAATGAAAAGCAAGTATATTTACAATCTATTGAGCACCAAAAGGAAATTTTTGAAACAATAAATAACTAATTTTATCTATTTATCAAACAAATTAAATTGATATGAATTTATTTTGTGATATAATATTTGCTGTCAAGCTTGTTCGTATAGCTCAGCTGGATAGAGCGTCTCCCTCCTAAGGAGAAGGCCGGGGGTTCAAATCCCTTTACGAACGCCATATTTAAAGTAAAAGAAGTATCAATTCATTTAGAATCAATACTTCTTTTTTTCTATAAAAGTTTACTTAGTAATAACCTTCAAAAATGTTTTTTTACCTTTTTTAATCACTATGTTTTTTTCTTTTTCTATATTTATCATGGTATTTATATTTACTTTAACACCGTTTATTTCAAAGCCATTTTGTTCTAATAATCTTCTAATTTCAGATTTTGAAGATACAAGAGATGTCATTGAAATGAAATCTACTACATTAATAACATTAGTTTCTATTGCCAACTCCACAGTAGGCATGTTAATGCTATCAATTGCTTTACTTCCAAATAGTTCTTCACTAGTTTTCAAAACCTTCATAGCTTCTTCTTCACCGTGTACAAGTTTTGTAACTTCAAATGCCATTCTTTTCTTA
Organism: Bacilli bacterium; assembly: GCA_045119835.1. Taxonomy (GTDB): domain Bacteria; phylum Bacillota_I; class Bacilli_A; order RFN20; family DUOF01; genus CALVUJ01. The sequence goes on from JBGVED010000017.1 coordinate 32,202, forward strand.
GCTTCTACAATATTTAGTTTGCACATTTCTTGTATTTCATTAATAGGTAGTCTTGTAAAGAATCTTAATAGTCTTTCTACATCCGCATCTAAACAATTTACAAAATGTTGAAAGAATTCAAATGAACTAGATTTATTTCTACTAACCCATAAAGTTCCTTTCTCTGTTTTACCCATTTTTATGCCATTAGCATTAGTAAGCAAAGGACATGTAAGTCCCATCATTAAAGGTCTTTCTGTACCATCTTTATTAGCCATTTTTCTTGACAAGTCTACTCCTGCAATAATATTTCCCCATTGGTCACTTCCACCAATCTCTAATACACATCCAAATTTATCATTTAAATGAACAAAGTCAAAAGCTTGCATTAACATGTATCCCATTTCAAAGAATGTTAAACCACCTTGTTCTAGTCTTTTCTTGTATGCATCTGCGCTTAACATTTGAGCCACATTAAAATGTATACCAACTTCTCTCATAAATTCAACATAGCTTTTGCTTCTAATCCAATCTGCATTATTGACAATAATCGCTGGATTATCACCATCCACATCTATAAATCTGTGCAATATACTATTTATTTCTCTTGCATTTCTATCCACTTCTTCTTTAGTCAAAAGTTTTCTCATATCACTTTTAAACGAAGGGTCCCCTATCATTGCAGTAGCACCACCAATTAAAAGTACACCTTTATGGCCACATTCTTGCAAAATTTTAAACATTTGTAAAGCAAAGAAATGTCCTATATGCAAATCATCCGCTGTTGGATCAATTCCTAAGTAAAATGTTATTGGTCCTTCCTTTAATCTCTTTTTAGTTTCTTCTATATGTGTGGTTTGAAAAACAAACCCTCTTTCTTCTAATAGTTCAAAAGCATTATTCTTAAATTTATTCATATATATCATTTTCCTCCCTTAATTAAATTCAATTAAATACTAGTTTATGTTTATCCTTGTTTGCCCCATAAGGGCATATACTTTTATCATCCATTCATCCATAATTTGACCCCCTCTATTGTTTTGAATACTATGAGCAGAATCAAATTTCCATAAAATAAAACTGCCACATAGTAAATGCTACATGACAGTATTTTTATTATATTTAAAATTGCACAACAAAACACCACATATAGCTAATTTATGTAGTAGTAATAATATGAGTTTTGTGCAACTAATCTTTTCATAACTCTATCTCCTTGTTGGAAAATTATACTACATTATATTATTATGATTGTCAATGATAATCTTTCACTATTATTCAATCAACGATATGTTTATTGAAAATTTTTTTATTTCCTAAAAGTTTGAAAAGTCACCATTTTAGCACCAAAAATCGACCTATTTTTTACAATTTTTCGAAAGTTACAAAAGTTACTGAAACTACCAAAATTATTATAAGAGATTTAAAGATATTCAACCTTATTAAACAATAATTTGATAATAATCACTCACTCCTAAGAATTAATCTTTACCAAGATAATTTCAAGGAAAGCGCTCAAGCCACATAGAATTTTCAAAAATAGTGAGCTACAGAACACATAAAAAGTTGCAGAAAAGTTTCCTAAATGCACAAAATTATATACCTGTCCGTGTACCTCAGCAGGATAGAGGAATCGCCTCCTAAGCGATCAGCCGGGGGTTCAAATCCCTTTACAAACGCCATAAGTAAAGTAAAAGAAGTATCAATTCATTTAGAATCAATACTTCTTTTTTTACTATAATTCTTATAAAAACTATCTTTTGATATTAGAATTTTTATTTGTAACATCCACTATTTTATCTTCTACATCTTTAATTAATCCGCTAAACATAAGATTATATTCTTCAGCTTCTTTGTACATATTATCTTGATTTAATATATTAATAAATAAATCCAACAAACTCATTAATGATCTTTTTAGTTCACTCTCACTAACTTCCTTGAAATATGTTTGAGAAAGTTTATTTTTTATATCATCACTTAATTTGTCTATTTCTTTAAAGTGCCTAAACTCTACCCCTTCTCTAATCGCTATTATTTCTAACAGTTGATTACGAGTATCATCTAGTTCCTTTACAACTCTAAATAATCTATTCCTTTTAAGTCCATATATAGCATTTTTTAAATTATACCAAATGTCAAGATTGGCTTGTTTTAATAATGCTTGGTAATCTTCTTTTGTTTCTTTTGACCTGGCATTTAATGAAAAGTCATTTCTGCAATACATAACTTTATATTTAGGAACTTCCTTACTTTCACATTTTTTCAAAAAATTCTCTTCAGTTGCAAAGCCAACATCTATCTCTAATCCATTCTTTAAAAAGATTCCTGCTAAACAATTGTTTTCCCCATATATCTGTCTAAAGTATCTAAATATATCATTATTATCTAATTTATTACAAAAATCGTTATAAACCATTTCAACAGATTCATCATCTACTATTATAGAAAAATCTATATCACTATATTTGTCACTTTCATTACCAGCTAATGAGCCAACCAACACGACAGCTTTAACACTATTTATATTAGATAAATAATTCACTAATCTATTTAAACTATTTTCTCTTTCTTCTACGCTATACATTTTAATTTCCCCTGTCAATACTTTAACTATTAATAATATAACATATTTTCATCTAAAATAATAGTTTAATATTTACTATTTTTTGGTTGCTAAAAGTTTGAAAAGTCACCATTTCAGCACCAAAAATTGATCTGTTTTTTGCTAAATTTCGAAAGTTACAAAAGTTACTGAAACTACCAAAATTATTATAAGAGATTTAAAGATATTTAAACTTATTAAATAATAATTTGATAATAATCACGCACTCCTAAGGAGAAGTCCGGAGGTTCAAATCCCTTTATAAACGCCATATTACAACTAGAAAGATGTATATATTCGTTAAGAATCAATACATTTTTTTGTTTACGATATGCTATTTATTCAAACTTAATATTTTTTTATCGTAAGTTATTTTTTATTTGGTTTACTGCAGTTTGTTTGGATGGTGTTATTTGAAAATTAGTTACTTTGTAAAAATTGTTGTAATAGTTATCATAAAAGCAGATGTTAGCTTTATGATCTGGTGTCATAACACATGCTCCAAACTGAATTCCTGTTAATTTATTTAAGTAAACGAGGTTTGATAAGTCTTGTACTGAATACATATTTCCAATATCTCCTCTAAACGATGGATGAGAGTGTCCTTGTATAACGATAAAACTAGGGTCATTTTTATGCTTGATTATTTTTTCATTAAATATTCTTAATAATTCTCCCTTATATTCTGCAAGTTCTCCTTTTTGTGTACTTAAGGATGACGGATCATATAATATTTCATCTACAATTATTTTATTTTGATTTCCATTGTCTCTTCCATCGTGAGCAAATATAAAGAAAGGAAATTCTTTTTGATGGAGTTCAGTATGGTTGTGAATTTCTATTAATACATTTGCTGCATTTTCTGGTATGAGAAAAGAACTATTAGGTAATGTTTGCATGAATCTTCTTTGATCAAATGAGGATTGTGAAATATCATAATCTCTATAATCCTGGATTCCACCACTACTTTTTAATTGCTTATAAGTGTTAATTAAAATTTGCTGTTCTAAATTACTCATTACAATCACATCCTATCTACTAGTTGTTTGTATTTGTTTTTGAGTTTTTTCGCAACATTTATTCAAAGAATCTATGCAATTAAAAAAATAATCCATGTTATTAGAAAATTTATCTTGCATATTATCTTGCCAATTTAGTTGAATATCCTTTATTTGGTTTCCCATTTTATCTTTAGTTTTTTCTAACATTTCTTTTATTTGATTGAGTTCTTCTTGTTTGTTATCTCCTATTTTAATGTTTTCATTTTTTGGCATTCTAGGCAAAGGATTTCTAAATAAAATCCTTTTTCCTTGATATTTGCTCAAATTTTTAGATAAAGAATCTAGATTGTTGCATAAAGTTGTCACATTATTGGTTACTTCTCTAAAATTAAAGTCTTGGCTATGTTCTTTTTTATATATAGATAAGAAATATTCTTTGAATGCAGGATCTTCGCACATTTTTTGTATTTTTAAAACACTTGTATACCATCCTTGTATAAAAGTATCTATCGTTGTTGGTAATTGACTTTCAAACAAAAGGTTTGAATCTTTTATTTTTATAGTTGGCATAATAATCACATCCTATATAATTAGTATAACATTTAACGAATTATGAAACTATTTTTTATAGTAAATAGTTGATAAACAGGAAAAATCACCTATCTATTATGTATTATTCTATTACTTCTATTATTTCAGTTTTACCTTAAAATAATATTTCTTTTACTTCTTCACAGATATCTTCTCTTTTTATATACTATAGCATTTCAAATTTTTTACTCCATGAAAAAATCATTTAATAATAAATATCATCAAAACACCTTGAATAATCTACCCAGTTATAATTTCATGGATCTTTTTTATGTTTCCTAAAAGTTTGAAAAGTCATCACTTCAGTTCCAAAAATCGACTCGTTTTTTGAACTTTTTCGAAAGTTACAAAAGTTACTGAAACTACCAAAATTATTTGATAATATTTAAAGATATTTAACCATATTAAACAATAATTTGATAATAATTACGCACTCCTAAGAGATGCTCTTTACCAAAGTGATTTCAAGGAGAGCGCTCAAGCCACATAAAGTTTTCAAAAGTAATGAGCTAGTGAACCCATAAAAAGTTGCATAAAAGTTTCCTAAATACGCAAAATTATATACCTGTCCGTGTACCTCAGCAGGATAGAGGAATCGTCTCCTAAGGTATTGCCCGAGGGGGAATTTAGGGTCAAAAAGTCCAGTATTTACAAGTCTTTTGAGAATTGTCTACAACTCAAAAGCCGAAAAAGTTGTCAAAAAATTTCCCAAATGAAAAGATGTATCAACTCATACGAATCAATACATCTTTTTTTGCTACTATAATATAAATTCTAAAGTAATTAAATAAAACTTTTATCTCTTTTTTCTTCCAAATATATCTTTCTTTTTTTCAGCACATATTTCTTTTTGTCTTTTTTCAATAAATTCTTGTCTATCATGATAATATGAATCCATAGAGTCTAAATAAGATTTAGAACCACTTAAAGAATTTGGCATTGGTGGCATTGATTTTGCTCCACGCCTTAAAGATTCCTCATAAGCTTCAACCTTAGATAATCTCTCGATTTCTTCCTCATCACCATCATTAGCTAAAGTTTCTATTATTTCTCTACCCATATAAATATGCCAAGGCTCATCATTATAAGAAATCATAAACCCTTTGACATCTCTTACAGTATATTTACCACTTCTAATTCTTTCAGCATCTGCTAAAAGTTTTAGTTTATTAGGATCTGGTAAAATTGTTTCAACATATTCCGCAGAAGTGCTATTAATTATATCAATAAATTCTTGCTCTGTAATTTGCTCTTTATAAAATTTCTTAAGCGCTCTAGCAATAATTAAGAACTCCTCATCTTTCATACCTATATAATTGTTAGACATAAAAAGCACCAACTTTCTATTAGAATTGTAGCAGTATTCTTCTTATTTGTAAATATATTTTCATTTCCTAAAAGTTTCCCATTTCATTTTCAGCACCCAAAAAGTTGCTCTATTTTTGCTTAATTTTGAAAAGTTACCAAACATATTAAAATCTACATTTTTACTATAACTTATATAAATTTATTAGAATTTATTTAATGATAATCTGTAATTTCAAATTCCCTCCTAAGGACTTGCTCTAAGTGAAGTTAAGCTATGAAAAGTTCAGTAGTTATAAGGATTTAATAAATTGGCTATTACATAAAAATTCAAAAAGTTGCCGAAATGTTGCCCTTTATTCGTAAGCCAAAATGCAACATTTAACAATATAAGAAAATTGCATATAAAATATGCAAAACAAGTAACCATAATATGTGAACCGAATAAATATTGCAAATTAAAAAGTAACCGTTATAGGTTACTTTTTCATACTATTATTTTTAATATTATTTACCAAATTTTTATTCAAAGCCACATATTGCTCATACATATTACAATATCTATTAATTGAATCATCTACATTAATAATGAAATCTTTCATAAGAGTATTATCTATTTCGTTAATTCCTTCTTTTACAAGCACACCGCCTAAAGAAATAATAGTATTAGCCGATCCCAGATTATCAGAATCGCAATCTAACAACACTTCATACAAGCCCTTTTCTTGACAAAACTTTAGTGCTAAATACAAATTAATTTTATTATAACCTTTTCTTCTTTCTGTTGGTCTTATACTATAACCTATATTACCACCATATTTTTTCAAGAAGTCATTTAATGCTAATCTTATATCGATCATACCAACTATTTTATCATCTTTTTCTCTTATCAAAAAGAATGTCTCTGATGGTACTCTCTCTCCAATTTCCGTTATATTTCTATTGTTTTCAAGACGCTCTAACCATGACTCATAATTATCAAGATATTTATTTAAACTGCCTCCCCCATGAATTTCACTATTGTATTGTATAAATTCATTAATATATTCAACAGCTTCCGTTTTTCTATCTATTGTTGGACGTTCTAGATAAAATTTTTCCATACAACCACCACTTTCTATTTCTGCTCGTTTTGTTTTTTTATTATATCATTTAGCACTTTAAATTTCAATTTATCATTTCTATTTATGATTGGCACATTTATTATATTTTTTATTACCAAAAAGTTTCCCTAATTTTACTCTTTTCCCAAAAGTTACAAAACATATTAAAATCTACATTTTTACTATATACTACATATATTTATTGGAATTTATTTGATGATAATTCATAAGTTTCAAGTCCCTTCTAAGGGCAAGGATGTGAATCACAATCACTTTGCGAAAACGGCATATTTAAAATAAAAGATGTGTCATATAAACACATCTTTTCTAACTACCATTAATATATTAATTTTCTTTTTTCTTATTATTTAAAAGAAGAATAATAGCTACTCCTAAACATGAAGCAAACACTACAGAACAAGCTATAATTGCTAACAAGAAAGCTTTATCATAATAATATTCAAATTCGTACCCATAATCTATTTGTTCCCAATCCGGTTGAGCATGATTAATTCGATTATTTTCATCATAATCAAAACCTACTCTAAATTCATCATTGTAATACCAAACATTTCTAAACTCTGTAAAAGTAACTATTGTTTCTCCATTAGCTTCTATATCAATTATTTTGTTATATAAAGAATAACCTTCTGGATATCCATTTTGATGGCTATCATTATAATACATCAATCTTACTTTCACATCATTAAAATCTTTATTAGAAACGTTAACTAAAGTTACTGTAACTGATGTTATTACTTCAGCATTTGCTAGCGATTCTTTATCTCCATTATACCTAATTTCACTTACATCTAAATATACAGCTTCATCAATTTCTAACATATAATTAGTTGAAGAAGCATATGAAAAGCCTATAATTCCTAACAAATTAAAAAAGCCTATAACAAATAATGCAACAATTAATATTTTTTTGATTTTACTCATAAGATCACTCCTTAATCGTCATTAGTATAACATAGCTTTTTTTTTAAAACAATATACTTATATATATCGTTTAATTTCTAATTTCTTTTAATCACTTATATGTAGATGAAGATATATCATTCTTATAAATTGTGTTACACTATTTCTATTTACTTTATAATTATTTTATTTCGCGTAATTTATTATTTTTAAAATAATTAGTGTTATAAATCTTATCTAAATATTTTTGCTTTTCTAATAAAATTTTTGCTCTTTTTATAAAATCTTCCCTATCTTCATTTGTAAATCCTTCTATTTTATAAATCAATGAATCAGCACTATAACCTATAAGTTTATCGGTTAGAAAAATACCATAGGCTCTTGAAAATATAATGCTTTCAACATCTTTTATAAACATAGATGTTCCATAATAGAGATTTCTATAACCATTTATACCAAATATATCCAAAACGGTTGGCAAAATATCTGAGGTAGTTGTAAATTTTGAAATCTTATTATTTCCTTCATTTTCAATATATTGGGAAACTAGCTTATTGTCATAAATCATAAAAGGTATCCTATATAGTTCGCTATTATATTTTTCTTCTATTCCTTTTGCATGATAGCTTAAATTATTGTAATAAGTATTATGATCTGCAAACATAACAATTGTTGTGTTATCTAATTGTCCATTTTCTTCCAACTTATCCATCATTATTCCTACTGCCTTATCAAAATCCATAACTGCTGCTGCATATGTTCTTAAATAATTGTCTTTAGTACTTCCTTCTGGATATGCGCCAATAGCATCCATTTTATCATAATAACCTGCTGCTTTGAAATTTTCTCTTTCTTTATAATATCCATGCATAACAAAGGTAATCCAAAAAGTCATATATTGTTCATTCTGGTTTGTCAAAGGGAACATTTCATCTTTCATTTTAGCAATAGTTTCTGAATCTAGTGTTCTTTCACCTTTAAACTCACCCTCATCCCAGGAATTAACTATTCCATAGTTTGCCATATCTTTTACATCTACTAATTCTTCAAACCCCATATTTTCATGAAGGATATTTCTGTTATAAAAATCTCCATCATTTTGGTGAAATGATTTTATTTGTTTTACAATATTTCCATTATTTTCAACGCTTTCTTTAAATAAATTCGGTAATGACCAGCTGAAATCATTCTCATAAAAATCATAATTAATATAGCCATTGGTTGGGTTACTTCCTATAATAGATAACATCTCCGCTGTATCTGTTTTTTCTCTTGCATAAAATTTATCTGCATAAATACTAGAATTTAAGAATTTATTTAAATTTGGATATAGAATTGCTGATTGTTCTGGAGTACATTTTTCTAAAAATGCATACCATTCAAATGACTCTACTAAGATATAGATTAAATTATTTCCTTTACTTATACCAAAATAAGGTGATGTCTGCAATAAACTAGAATTATCTTCATATACAAATTCTTCAATTCCTTCTTCATTATAATTATTTATCAATGCGTTAGTAATTGTTCCATTTAAAAATTCATATAATGCGTTTGTTGTCATCCCTAATTGCTGATATTTGTCAACTTTTTCACCAAACAAATATCTCTCGGCGTAAGATAATTTGCTATATTTATTTGCTTCTATAATAGGTATTGAAAGTAAAGAAATGGAGCAAACAACTATCATAGAAATAGCAGATATTTTTTCTAAAATTTTGAACCCATCTTTTTTTATTTTATTCTCTTTATATTTAACAATTAAAATTGTACCAACAAGATACACTACAAATAAAATACTCAATAAAATCAATAGACCCCACCTTAAAGATAATTCTTCAATTGTACCAAAAGCGTCATCTCTTTGATTTACCATTGCCCACTCAAAAAATGTGCCATTAGAATCATATAAATAAACAAAACCTACGTTTGCAACTAATTGTAAAAATAAAATTATTGACGTAACAACAATTTTAATTATGTTATTTTTGATTAAATATACGGCACTAATTATAAGTATCAATAACAATAAATAATATAAAGGTTTTGTCATGTATGGATTTCCACCAATATGACATATTCCTATAATTTCAAATAGTATAGAAAATACCACAAATATAATTAAAATTATGTTTTTTTTAAAAATTTGAATTATTTTATCTTTCATATTTTAATACTCCTCTTCTACCGTTTTATATTAGTATATTAGTCTGAAATTGTCAATTTTTGGGAAGTAAAAAACGTATGTTTAAATATAAATAATTCATCTTCTTTTATTTACATTTTTATTTTCAATTTTATATTGGTTATATGCATCACTATAACCATTATAACCATGAAGTGCAATAGAATTTTCTTCTACGTTAAATTTATCATTTAAAATACCAATTATATCATTGTATCCTTTACCTATTGTAACTTTTTTCACTTCTAAACTATGCTTATTCATTTCAATTTTCAAATTTTCCTCAACCCTTAGTAAACAATCTATAAAACTTTCTTTTATTTCTTTGTTTTCATTTATTCTTTTAAAATATCTATGAGGAACCTCAATATTATCTAAACATACAACTTTACTAATTTCATCATACCAAACCCATGCTTGGGCAATTATTTTATCTTTATAATTAAATGTAATAAACCCAGAATTTGGCTTAATCATACCATACTCTACACAATCTTCTCCTGCTCCATCTAAAATTTGACAGCAATTAGTTATGTTTCCTAAAACGGCAGTTCTAGGATCATCTTTTCTAAGTAATTCATAAGTTATTCCAGTTTTCTCTTTATCCTTACTAATAAATAATTTCATATCGTTTGTTTTTATCTTTTTAGCTTTATTGTACCACTCTTGTAATACTTCAAATTGCTTTTGAGTGTACCCATATTTTCCTACTTCAAAAGCAAATTCTTCGTTATCATCATCTACATCATCATACTCGACAACTCTGACTGCATTAATAACATGTTCTGGTAGCAATAAATCTGCTTTTCTATTAGTATTTAATGTTTTGTTTGGGTATACTTTTTTTACTTGATTAAAATTATTATAACTAGCGCAAGTTAAATCAACAACTCCATCATCTACATCACCAGTCAACATGAAATCTTTACTATTATAATATTTCATAAAAAACTCTGCATATTCTTTATTAAATCCATTATCTAATACAAAACCATCGAATTTAGAGTGAATCATTCCGCCATCTAATCTACTAATAATATTTTCCCTTATAAACTCAACCGCTTTATCTCTACTAGCTGTACTTTCACTAAATACCCCTAATACGTAGCATAATTTAAAAAAGGATGAAACAGCTTCATAAGTTTTTTCTACGTTACTTTCTTTTACAAGTTTTGCCCACTCTATACAGTTCTTATTAACAAAAAAATTATCAATATCTTTAATGGGCATTGTTTTTATTACAGAAGGACTAGGAATTATTTTTTTATTATGCCAATAATACAAATTAATATAATCTTGCTCATGAAGATATCCTTCATTAATCATTCTTCTAATTTTAGGATTTTCTTTTAATGATAATTCACTAAACTCGATATATTCGCCTTCATCATAAAAACTGTATTTTTCACTCTTTGTATCAAATAAAAATAATTTATTAGAGGTATTAGAACAAAATTTTTTTGTTGAAAGATCTATCTCTTTTTTGCCATCTTTGCATTGTAAATATATTCTTTGTAGTTTTAATGGCCTAGTAATAAATCTCTCTCCTGTAACGCATTTTAAAGTAGATGGTAAATGTATTTCTTCTAACTTATGACATCTATTAAAAGCTCCTAATGATGCACGCTCAACACCTTCTGGTATTTCAACACTCCTTAATTTAAAACACGTTTCAAATACTTCATTATTTAATATTTTTAAACTCTTAGGTAAATCTATGCTGGTAAGATTAGAACAACTTTTAAAGGCTCCTTCTTCCACGACTTCTACTGAATCCGGTAAAGATGCTCTTGTTAAATAATAGCACCCATAAAAAGCATTTTCTTCTATTTTCTTTAATCCTTCGTTAAAATTTACATTAAATAAATTCTCACAGTATCTAAAGGCTCCTTCTTCTATTCTTCTAACAGTACTTGGAATATCTATTTTCCATAATCCTGATTTAAAAAATGATCCGACTCCTATTATCTCTAAACTTTTAGGAAGGTTTATTTTCCCTAAACTACTACAATTAGAAAAAACTTCATTTGTTATAACTTTTAAACTTTCTGGTAAAGTTACTTTTTTTAATTTTTGGCAAAAAGAAAAACAACCATTTAACTCTTCTATTCCTTCTGGAATTTCAATACTTCTTAAATTAGAGCAGCTTTCAAATGCTTCTTCTGCTATAGATATTAAACTTTCTGGCAATGAAATATGTCTTAATGAATTACACTCTTTAAACGCCCATTTGCCTATTTCTTTTAGTCCGTCAGGTAGAGTAATTCTTTTTAAATTCTTGCAATAAGCAAAGGTTGAATCTTCTATTATTTCTAAATTGGAGGATATATTAACACTAACTAACTTTTCACACTCAAAAAAAGCGTGTGATTCTAGTATTTTTAAACTTTTAGGTAATTTTACACTTTTTAAAAGCTGACACTGATTAAATGCATTTTTCCCAATGCTTACAACGCCTTCTGGAATATTTAAATCTTCTATATCTGATAAAGCAAAAGCACTTTCTCCTATTTCTAGGTTATTGAAACTATTAGGAAAAATTATTTTTCTTAATGTTAAGCATTCATTAAAAGCATCTTTTTCTATTTTATTTAGACTACTAGGCAATTTTACTTTTTCTAATTCTGCATGCCATGAAAATGTAGCTTCTGCTATAACTTCTACTCCTTCTTCTATAATTAAATTAGTTATATGGTTATTTGAAAAAATTTTTGCAATCAATTTATTATTTAAAATGTTATTAGGGCATTTTTTTATTGTAAGCGTTTTATTATTTATTTCGTATATAAATTTATCACTCAACCTACTCACCCCACAATTAATTACAATTGTATCATTACTCGCAAGATTTGTATATTAAAATTTTTGAGCTGCATTAGTACTAATTCTTGTTTTTAATTGATAATTTTCCAAAAGTAAAAACATAGACTATTCTTCCTAACATTAAAACAATTTTATCACAATTATCTAAAGCAATTCTTTTTCCCATAGCTTTTCCAAATATTATAACTCCTGCAATAATTGCACTTACAATAGAAGCAATAACTACCACAAGCATTTCACTAGTTACTCCTTCTATAAACTTTGCTGTAACTACAGCTCCTGCCGCTCCGGATAAGATACCACATATATCACCTAAAATATCTGCAATAATACTAGCTACTTTATCTGCATTATTTATTAATATTATGCTCTCTTTAGCTCCTTTAACCTTTTTTGCAGCCATTGCTCGAAATGGTATTTCTACAGCTGCAGTAATAGCAACTCCAATTGCATCTGTAATAATTGAAATAATCATGAATATTAATATAACAGCAATAGCTATTATTAAATTTGCATCTTTTAATGCTAGTTCACTAAAAAAACTAAAAGAAAATGATAAAAATAAAGAAACTACTAAAACTATTAATGGCCACCTTAAATATTCAACAAACCAACTCTTTTTCTTTTTTGATACGTCTTTTCCCATATTTTCATATCCTTTCGTTTTCTTTTTATATTATATATTAAATATGTTTTTTTATAAATGAAAACGCAACACCTTTTTAGAGTTGCGTTATTATAGAAGGTAATGTCTTAAGTAAACCTTGTGTCTTAGGTTCGGTCGAATTTCTCAAACTCGCGCTTAGCGTTACCACTAGAGCAGTTTCCTATTAAGCAAGTTTACACACCGAATCGCCACTTAGTACACACTATAATCCTTAAAACACCTAAAATTTTTTAACAGCCTAGAAGTTTTCCTTAACACCTTTAGCATGCTACTAGGATGTTTTGCAAATATGATTTCATATAAAGTCTAAATATAGTACTGGCCAGGTATTTATATTAGCAATAAATATAATCCCTCATACTCACTCAAACCAGGCTACACTGCACACATTTTATTGCAATGCAGGTTCTTCGCAGGGAGTGTAAGTGCGTTACACCCATCTGCGTCTCCGCGAAAATTGGGTCGTATATTGTATGCCGTTACAATGCGCCCAATAATCTTAACTCTCAGCACTCACCCCAATTTGGGCAACCAAAGCAAGCACCAAGAACTTCATAGATGTGCCCTCAAACGTCGTTATACGTCTTCATAACAGTAAAAATGACTAGGATACTGCACCTTCTATGTTTTATATTATAGCATAAAACCCCTTATTTTTAAACTCTTTATAAGTATCTAAAATAAATTCTTGTTAATAAATTAAAGTATCTATTTTTTATTTAAAGAATCTTTTTTTAGGGAATGCAATACCTAATGTAACAAGTAAAATAAATAGGAAATCAAATAAACCACTACTATTTTCGTTTTTATGTTTAGCACACGAGATTCCTTTTACTTGTACCTCTACTGAATCTATTGTAGAGTCGACTACACTTCCTTCTTCTATTGTTACTGTAACTTTTACATCTTCTTTTATATTTGCTATTTCTAATATGTTATTTTTTATATTAACTAATTTTTTATTAACCCAAACTTGACTAATCTTATATCCTTCTTCAACTATTATACTTACGCTTACACTTGAATCGTACTCCACGTTTTCCAAATCATTTTCACTATTAAATGATCCTTCACCCAAAATTTCTATCTCTACTTTATAGGTTTCTTTTTTAAATATTACTTTTAATTGATGGTCTTCTACTACATTTTCAAATTTATATTCGCCTACTTCACCAACTGAAATTCCATCTACTATAACATCCTGTATATAGCTACCTTCATTTGCTTGGAAATATAGTATTTTATCTTCTTGATATTTTACAGTTACATTTTCTGATGGAGATATGATGCCATCCCCTTCTATTGTTAGATATATAATAAAATCAATTTTTTCAAATATTACTTCAATAGAGTGATTGCTTGTTACATTATAGAATGTATATCCGTTAGTTTTTACATTCTCTATGTCACCTTGAGGTATATCAAAACCATCTATCAAAATGCTATTTATTTCATATCCTATTTCAGGGAAAATATTAAATGTTATATTTTGTCCATGGCTTACAAAAGCTTCCTTTGATGGTTTTATAGTCCCATTTCCATTAGTTTTTGTTATGATAGTATACTTACTTAAATCAAAGATTGCTTCAACTCTAACATCGCTTACAATATTTTCTAAAAAATACTTGTTTCCATAGACATAACTTGCTCTATCTATATCATTTATTAAAAGTTTAGATAATGAATATCCTTCTTCTGGTTCAAATTCAAGTTGCAAACTTCCTCCATGATTAACAACTTTGTTGTCACTAGTAATAACCAATCCATTAACTGTAGGTAAAATAGTAACTTGATATTGTTTTATTGTAGTCAGTGCTGTAAATTGAATGGTATCTGATGGCATTGTAAATGTATATTCTAGAGTACTACTTCCTTCTATTATCCATTCATTAGAGCTTTTCCATTGTTTCCAATTATATCCATTTTTGATAGTAGCATTTATTTTAACGGTTTCTCCATATAAATAATCTCCTGATCCTATAACTGAAACTACTCCAGCATCTTTAAGTAACCCAACATAATAAGTGTTTCGGTTATAAAGAACTTCAACAACAGTACTTCCATCTCCTAAAATTATTTTTTGAGTAATTGGCTGAGAAGTAAAACCACTATATCTATTAGCAACTGCTTGAGTTAAAGTTCCAGTTTGTCCTCTTTTAGATGTGTCCGTTGCTACCAATGTATAATATTTACCAGAAATATATGTTCCCTCATCTTTACTTAAATTTTCTTGATAATGTTTAACTAAGTAAATCATGTTTTCTTCAGGAGAAAATTTAGCTTCTATAAGATAATTTTCTTTAATGTTTGATAGGATATATTTATTGTTTACTACATATTGGAATCTATCAATTCCATTTATATACAAATTACTTAAAGCATATCCCTCATTAGCTTTTATTTCAAGTTCCACACTATCATTGTAGTTAACAATATTCCCTTTTTCTATTAATATTGTTCCCTCATTTGATGGTAGAACATCAATAGTATATTGTTTTATTGTTGCTGTAGCTGTCAATGTTACATCATTACATGGCATATTGAATGTATATCTCTTATTAAAGGAATTATTTATTATAGAGTGATTAAAACTTAACCATGAATCCCAATTATATCCTTGTTTTTCTTGAGCATATAGTTCAACTAATTCTCCATACAAATAATACCCTTGTCCCATAACATATTCTATACCTTCATCTTTAATAATATTTAATAAATATGAGTTTCTATTGTATAGAATATCAATTATGGTACTTCCATCTCCTAAAATTGTCTTTTGTACAAAGTTTTGAGCCTTAAAGCCTTCATAATTTCTAGCTGTTGCTCTTGTTAATTCTCCTGTTGTTCCTATATTAGATACGTCTGTTTCAAACAACTCATAATTCTTATTTTCAAAAGAAATAGCTCCATTAAAAGTTAAACTTTCTTGCCAATGTCTAACCGTGTATCCTGTATCTGTTCTTGGTTTAAATGTTGCTATAACATTATAATTTTGTGCAATGTTTTCTATCGTATATTTTCCATCGATAATACTTGAAGTTTTGTCTAAATCATTTATAAGTAATTTTGATAAATAATAGCCTTTATTAGGAATAATTTGTAAAGTTAAACTTTCTCCTTTTTCTATTAATTGTTCTGTCGAAGGATTTATTCTACCATTATCCGATTGTACTATTGTTACCTTATATTTATTGTTTGTTGTTGTGGCAGTTAGAGTAATATTTTCTGAAGGCATTTTAAACGTATAATTTATTTTATTACTATTTCTAACAGCCTGCGGATTTGAGCTAATCCATCCAATAAAGCTATATCCATTTATAACTTCTGCTTCTACAGTTATTTGTGCTTGATATGGATACGTACCATTTCCAAATAAACTTCTTACACCTTGATCTGAATTTAAAATTAGAGAATAATTTTTTCTATTATATAAAACGTCAACAATTGTATTTCCATTCCCTAAAATTATTTTTTGATTTATTGGCTGTGCCTCAAACCCTTCATATTCATATGGTTTTGCATTGGTAAGCGCACCTGTTTCCCCTGTTTTAGATATTTCTGTTACAAACAAATTATAATACTTGCCATTTATTATTGTCCCATCTGAAGTCAAACTTTCCTGCCAATGATTTACTTTATAGCTTGTATTAGTATTAGCAGAGAATTTAGCACTAATAGAGTGGTTTTTAGAAATATTAACAAATTCATACGTATTTAAAGATGATGAATTGTAAATTATACCATCAATAATTAAATACTCTATGTGATAACCCTCATCTGCTGTTATAGCAAAATATGCATTGCTTCCTTCTTCATAATAATTTAAAGGTAAACTAATAGTACCATTTTGGGCTTGAATAACAGTAATCGTAAATCTGCTTTCATCAAATTTAGCATAGTACACTTTATCTCCATAATCATAAGGGTAAATTTTAGTTATTGGGCTACCACTATAATTAATATTGTCATACCATCCTAAAAATGTTTTACTGCCTTTTTGAGGAGTTGGTAAAGTAATTGTTTGACCATATTGATATTTTGTAGGTGATAAATTAGATAAAGTCAATCCCTTATCATCTTTATAAGTAATTGTATATTCATATGCTTTAAATAAAACTTGTATTGTATGATTGGTAGAAACATTAGAAAACGTATATCCATTGTCAATAGCATTTTTCAATTCATTATCTGACAATGATTCCCCATCAACGATAATACTATAAACATAGTATCCTGTATTTGGAGAAAATGTATATTTTTGTGATTCGCCTTTATTTAAAAGGATGTTCCCTTGTGGATCTATTTGCCCAAAACCATTTGAAGATGACTCTATTTTATACTTATTAGATACCAATTCTTTACTATAAATAAAATATTCTCCATCTTTACTTTCATATATGAGATTACTCAAACGGTAAAATAATGTGCTTGGATTAACTTTATTTTTTGTATATAAATAATTTACCTCGCTATATGTAAATATGCATGATTCTACAAGTTGATTATGATAGTATGTTGTATTTATGACATCCGGGAAATTTAAAATCAATTTATCTAAAGTTCCTTGTTCTTTCATTCTATAAAAACTTGCAGATGCAAATTTTGTATTATAAGAATTTACAATTAGTGTATCAAAATAAACATCTTGAAATAATCGTTGTGGAACAACTTCAACATTTGCTCCTAACTCTATTGTTTTTATAGAATTAAATACATTAGCTCTCATATATGTTTCTTCATCAAAATAGCCAGTATGTGTTGCTTTTTTTGCGTTATAATAAAGAGTATTTATATTTGTATTATCAAATGCAAAGCGATTTATGGTTGTTATTGATTGAGGAATAGTCAAACTATTTATAGTAACATTTGACATAGCCGATTCCGCAATTGTGGTAATTGTATAAGTTCTTCCTTTAATTACAACTTCACTTAATATTTCATAGTTAAAATTATCATTATTGGGAGCGCTTGATAGAAATGTTGAGGTATCATATAAACCTATGCCATCTGTATAAAAATATTTATTATTTTTGTCTATTGTAAAATAAGATATTTTTGTTCCATAAAATGCTCTTCTTCCAATTGCTTGAATATTTTCACTTATATGGAAACCTCCACTAAAGTTTGAACAGTTCATAAACGTTCCTGTTGGTATAGATGTAATGTTCGGTAAATAGACTTCTTTTAAATTTATACAATTATAAAAATCATATCCATCATCAGCAAGTGTTTTCAATTTAGATAATCTTACAGATTCTAAACTATGATTATCGCTAAAAGCGAAACTTACTGTTTCTTCTAAAGAAGGTAAATATGCGCCCTCTGTTTGATTAGATGTAGGATGTTGGTCTGAAATCATTTTCAAAGAAGTACAATTATCAAATGCTGCTTTGTATATCTTTGTTACACCAGGAGCATATATATATTTAAGGTTTTTAGCATTTTGGAATACGTATCCTGCTATAGTAGTTAGAGTTGATGGTAAAGTTATACTTTCAATATTTGAATTTTTAAATAATGATGGCTCAATGCCTAATATTTTTTTACCATGCATCACTTCTGGAATATTAAGAGTTGTATAATTGCCTGTATATTCACTTAAATACGATCTATCGC
Organism: Bacilli bacterium; assembly: GCA_045119835.1. GTDB lineage: Bacteria > Bacillota_I > Bacilli_A > RFN20 > DUOF01 > CALVUJ01. The sequence continues at coordinate 51,001 of JBGVED010000017.1, forward strand.
TAACCTTAAAACAAAGTTCAATAGGGGTTGATGAATTAAAATAGGACAATCTATATACATCTGTTCTTTCAGTTATCTTACCCTCTACTATTTTAATTGCCATAATGTAAAGCGTAATAGTTTCTTTTATGTTTATATAAGAGGTGTAATCAATATGATCTTTAAAAGTAGGTAATTTTTTATTTGTTGTATATATTATTTCAAAACCTTCTTTTGAACATTGTATTTCTAAATCAAATTCTTCTTCAAAATTTTTACTATTTATATAAGAAGAAACTTCGACTCCATCTTCAAAGAAAGTTAATGAGGCGGTTTCTTCTGTTTGAAAATATTTGATATTTAACATACCTTCACCATAATAAATATCTTTACCTATCTCACCCATATCTAAAGTGTTTTCATATAGCTTTGTTTCTATGTAATTAGCGTCATAATCTTCAGGTAAATTAGGATCTAAATACAAAAGAGCAACAATACCTGCTACTTGTGGGGAGGCCATAGATGTCCCACTACTAAGGACAAAGTTTGAAGATTGACCATCGTATGATGAAATTGCAGCAGACATAACACTAGTTCCTGGTGCAGCTATGTCAACAATCTTTCCATAATTTGAATATGAAGAATCAAATACATATTCACCATCGTGTTGTTTTAGTGAAGATACAACAATAGCATTTAACCCCTCTATATTATTCTCTTGACTTTCATTGCCAGCAGCGGTTATTGGTAATATATTTAATTTTATTAAAGGATCGTAGCACTTTTCATTAAAAGTATTTTTTTCATCTTCACTACTTTTACCTGCTCCACTAAAACTTAAATTAGTGCTAACAATTTCATATTGATTTGAATAAATATTGATAATTCTTAAATAAGCAGAAATAAATATTGCCGTTGTTGAATATCCTTTTTCATCTCCAACTTTAATGGGTAAAATTTTTACATTTTCTGGTGTTAAATCACAAATAATTCCTGCAACATGAGTACCATGTCCATCATCGTCTTCGAAGCTATACTTGTCACGATCTTCCTCATCAATATTTGGTGTTGTTTCATCGTCTAAATCGAAAGATAAATTGTTATAACTATATCGGTATGTTGAGTTATAATAGGAAAAACCTTTTATTTTTCCATTGCTATCAGTTAATAATCTATTTTTAAACATACTATGTGATGTATTGATTCCCGTATCTAAAACAACTACAACAACTTCCTTTGTAACGTTATTGTCGGAAAGGTATTTTCTATATCCGCCTATATCAACCGCTTCTGCCGCCCAGTTTTTATAACCATCATAACTATAATCATTCATTGCATAATCATCAACCTTATGCTGTTGATCTACAATTACATTTAATGAGGTATCTTTTTGTAATTGTTTGTATGCATATTCTGTATTTGAAGATGATGAATAACACAGTATGTGCAAATTATCATAGCTTATAACATCTATTGCGCCATATGTTTCTTTTAATTTACCATGTACTATAAGGCGTTTTAATTTATATAAGTCTTTTGTTTGAGACTCTATTACTGTGTCATTTTGACTAGTTCTACGCATAGAATATGTTGTCTTATCAAGATTATTCAATTCTATTATGGCTCTTTCAAAAGAGGAAAAATCAAGTTCGTTAATTTCTAGATCATTTGAAGAGGCATCTACACCTTCAAATAAAAATAAACTAGAATTAAAAATTAAAGCAATTAATATTATAAATATTTTTACCTTGGCTTTCATAATCTTCCCCCCTTACTACAACAAACAATCACACTTACAAAAAGCATAGCAAAATCACTATAAAATCTCAATACATATAAACATTATTGTTTATATAATAAGATTAATATTCTGTTGATGTATGGCATACTTGTCCAAAATTAAATGATTATTAATAGTTCGTTTGTTTATATTATTTTTTAATGTTATTATATTTGTAAAGTGTGGTGAATTAATTGATTAATATTATTAAAAATTTTTGTAATGCTGCTATTAATTTAACTGAAAACAAAGATATTAGCGAATTTAAATTATCTAAAGAGGAAATGCTACTTTTATTAGAGATAATGACCAACTTAGAAAATTTAACTTGTTATGCAGAAAATAAACCTTTTCATGATGCTGAAGTAGCAAGTGAAATAATAAATAATTCTATGGTTTGTATATCTATAGACTTTATTGGTTCTTCTGCCTATAATTTTCTTGTTAACAAAAGCGAAAAATTAAAGAAATTTATGGAATCTAATGAAACTATTTCCCAACCCATATTGGAAATGGATGACTATTCTAATTCTATGATTATTTATGATATTTACAAAAAAGAAGGAAATTTTTTGTATAAATATCAAAGTTTAAAAGAAAGTGACAAAATATTTGGTGTTGGAACTTATACTATTCCTTTATCAAAGAAAATCCATGTTAATGCTAAATTAAAAAATGTCCCTATATTTATCAAAAAAAATGCTATAAGTGAATATGAACATATGCTTACTAAAAAAGAGGATAAATATTTATTACCGGCTTTTCCTTTTTTCGAATTATCTCCATTTGCTCTCGCTAAAAAAGTTGATCCTAAAAATCATAATTTAATACAGAAAGCTTCGATAATTGAAAGAGGCTATGCTTCATGTGCATATTCTTTAATTGAAAAAAATGGTGACTTAATTGAGGAAAAATTTTACAATTCTTTTAACTATGATAATTACTATCATGAAAAACAATATTATAACAAGTTTGTTTTTATAAATAAAAATGGTGAAATCCTAGATAATTCTAGTGTTTCTCCTTCCCTTATAATGAAGAAAATAAGACATAATATTGCGCATAGTAAAAATATGTATTCTTTTAAAATTAATGAGCGTACTGCACAAGTTAGCTTTTATGCTTATGCTTTTATCCTCGATGATCGCGCTATTATTGTTCCTTATTTTTTATACGAATCACTGTCTCATATTAATATGACTAATTTCGATGTAGATTCTAATACTTATAATTATTTAAAAGTTGCTAATCTTGAAAAGCAATTAAATAGCGAAGAAGAAATACTTAATTATTTAAAGAAATGCAAAAACATTTCTCTTTCTAATGTAAAAGGTATAAACAGAGAAAAACTTGATTGTACTTTAACACATTTTATAAATAAATATGAAGAGATAACAGAAAAAGAATTGTCATTGCAAGATTATTTATCGCAAAATATTAAAGAGATATTTAAAAATGTTAATGTTAAGGTGTCTGAATTAAAAAATAGTGAATTTGTAGCAAATAAATTGGCTAGAAACCCTTATTTTTTAAAAAGTATTGAAGGATTAGAGGATAAATATCAAGCATTAAACATACTTGTTATTTTAAAAGATTTTTATGATTTTGATTTGAATCAAAATGATTCTTTATCAAATAGCGGCAAAGCAAAAAACTTTAAAATAAATCCTAAATCCGTTAATAGAATTTTACCTAGAATATATCATTTTATGGCCCATAATTTATTTGATATAGAGGAAGATAACGACTTAGCTATGATTCGTGAAGAAGTCTATTTTTCTTTATGTATATTTTTAGCTTTTGCAAATTTCATTTGGAATAAATTTAATGATGATTTAGAAAAGGAAATGCCTTTCTTTGAGAGTTTAAAATCAAAGTTGGAGGCAAGTATCTTTAAAGGATTTTCTTTAATAGATGAGAAAAATAAGTCGAGTAAAAGAATAACAACCTCTAAAGAAATGCAAGATGTAATTGATAAGATTAGAAATAATGTTGCTCACAATAATGTAAAAGTTAAATTTAGTAAAAGTGGAAACCCTGAAGATAACTTTTTAATATTTAGTTTTCACAATAGAGACACTTCATATTATATGATTTCTGTTAAGGATTTCCTTACATTTATAACTAATCCATTATTCTGTTCTTATAGTAAAAACAAGCAAGAAATAGTTTCTGTAAATAGTTTTGAAGAAATTATACAAGAAGTCGTTAAAAAGATAAATTAAAAAGGGATTTTGAAATCCCTTTTTTAGTTATTATCTTTCATCTCCGCATTCAGTGCATTCATCATTGACATAATTATGCCCCAACGCTGGTATTGTTGCAGTAACTGTATCCCCACATTTAGAACATGTTTTTGATTTTGTCCCACTATCATCACAATCAGGACTTTTTACAATGCTCCATTCTGAATATGTATGAGCACAATCATCATCCTTGCCACATCCTGTTATCTCACTTCCATCTGCCAATTCTATTTTTTCTTCATTATTTTTAGATGCAGAAACATAAAATGATGATCCTAATTTATCAATGTAAAAACCAGCTGTTGTAGTATCTCCATCTTGTAAAGTTTCTCCTCTTTTTAAAAGTTCAACACTATATTCATCACTTTCAAAACCTCCCTCTGTAATAGACAAGTTATGTAAGGATAATGTGGCAGTATCTAGAGCTACATAAAATTTATAAACTTCCGCATGCTTTTTATAGTCATAGACATCATCTTCCCACCCCAGAATACCTGAGGTGCCTGTTTTTTTTCCGGTTTTATATGCAAATATTATTCTATAATAAACGCCTTGAGCAACATCTTCACCAGCAGTAGTATAAAAATTTTCTGCTCCTATTTTATTTGTTTCATAAAAATTTACCACTGGATTACCAACCGTGGTCCAAACATCTCCCTCATAAGATTTTTGAATAAGTAATACTCCTTTTGCTATACTTCCTGTTAAAGAAACTTCGTTAACACTTTTACCCGAATCAGATATCAAATTCCACTCTTTTTTATTACTTGTTTGAAGGCTTCCATCCTAAGAGTATGAAAAAGAAATATTTTCTTTAATTCCATATGCTACAGTATTTCTAAAAGTTGATTCTTGAGTTATATTACCACTAATAGTTAATTTACCTAATTGTTTTTTCCCAAAAGTCATTTCATTTACTATATTATCATCATCCAAAACATACTTTGAGGAATTATTAAATTCATATGATGTGGCATTTATTTCAATGTTTTGTGTAGCGTTAATTTTTTGATAGTTATTAAACGTAAAAATTAAAAACATCATACAACATAATAATATACTCATATAAATACTTCTTTTCATACTTTCACCTCCATGTAATATCAACGGCTTGTTTATTATATCATTATTTTAATGTTAATTAAAGTTTTTTTTATCAACCAACAATGCAAATAAAAAGATAGAAAAAACGTTTATTATTTTCTATCTCTTATTTCTCTTAATTAGTTTGTTGTAATCTTGCTTATAACCAGCTTCCATTATTAATTGATCTTTTCTTACTTTATCAACTATTTTCGTATCAAAAAATCTAGAATAATTAGTGCTACGCTCAATAATTGTAGGAACATTATTTTCAAACGCTCTATTGTTGATTATATTAACGTTTTTATTATAACCAACATTTCCTTCCTTTATTATTTTTCTTACTAAATCTGCAATAATAGAAATATCTCTTTTACTAACACAATAAACAATGTCAATATCTTGATCACTAACATCATCCTTTTGAGCAAAACTAAATACATATAAATCTGTTTTATTTGGTAATTTAGGATGTCTACCATCTCCTAGTCCTCTTTCTGAAAAATAGTGTTGCTTTTGAACATTAGGATCTGGATATAAACTAGTAACATATTCATGTTTTGGCTGTAATACTCTTATTTGAAAAGGCAAAGAAGATGCAGTATTAGCGTATGTAATTGTTGGTAAATTTCCATAGTCTAGTGCGCTATTAACTCTTTGAATTCTACCAACAAAAGACATTTCCTTTTTTAGAGTAAAGTTATTTGTAGGTATTTCATTCCAACACCTTTTATCAGATTGGGTAGAACAATCTTCAATAGGTTTATACATTGTACTATGACACCAATATGTAAACTCTTTAGGAATAATAATTCTATCTAATCCTCTTAAAAAATTTAAATCTTCTACTTCTTTCTGTGTTAACTTCTCCATTTAAATCACCTTTCCTTTATATATTTTATCTTAACATATTTTCACATTCTTTTTCATAATCCATTAATTTATCATTTATTATTTGTAATGCTAATTCTTTACTATTACACTCAAAGGTTATTTGCTCTTCAGTCTCTAATTCTAAATTTATTTCTATAACATTAAATAAATCATTTTCTTTAACTATTGCATATGCCATTTTTTTATCTTTACTATAATAAAAATTAGGATTATATAATGTATTATCAAAGTCTTCTTTACTAAGTATTTGAAGAAATCCCCATATTATTAATATAAGTTCAAAATACATGTCACTTAATTTTTTTTTGCTTACAAATGAAGGGTAATCATATATAAACATACATTTTTCTTTAAATTCTTTACTTACAAAAATACAATTTTCTAGTAGTTTATTTATTTCTTCCTTATTAAACATATTTACTAAATTATCTATATTAATTCTATAATCTTCTTTAACATAGACTGTTCTTAATAGTTCATAAAAATACCAATCAAGCATGTCTTCTTTTTTAAAAGAAAATACAATTCCATTATTATGTCTATTTAACCAATCATCAAAAACTTCATTTTTAACATCAATATCAAACTCATCAATTTTTCCAAATTGTCTAAAGTAATCTATTGTTATTCTTTTGATGACTCTTTTACTTTTTTTGCTTTCTATTTTATATTTATTTATTAATGCTTCATACAATTTTTTAAAATTTTTTCTATCACAATAATACTTTATTTTATATCCATTATTTTCTAGAATTAATAAAAAGGATGTATAAAAAAATACAAGAAAAAACACTATTGATAAAACATATATCCACCAATAGTTAAATATTGTAAGAAACATAACTCCAAAAGCTGCTAACATGAATGAAGCAATTGAAACAATCGCATAAAACAACATTATTTTTCTTGTTTTATACGTATTCCTAAATCTTAGCAACATCCGTTATCACCTTCTTATTTTTATATTATATTTTTACTATTTTATTTTCAAGCAATAGAATAATTCTTCATAAACATACACACGTCATTATTTTTTTCATAAATTTCTTCCTTTCATGGAATAATCTTATTTTTTCCAAGTTCTTGGACTAAATAAAATTAGTACAGGTAATATTTCTAGTCTTCCAATTAACATTACCAAACTTATAAC
>JBGVED010000018.1:0-22135 GCA_045119835.1 Bacilli bacterium
ATGGAAGGTAAGATAAGAGATAGCATGTTATTGCAAACTCCTTATATTAAAATAAGAGCAACAGTAACAATGCCTGGATATACAAATGGAATACCAAATATTAAAGAAGAAGAAAGATATGTAGTAGCACCATCTGCTAAAAAGATAGCAACATATATAAGAAATCAATTATTTGGTAGTGATTTAGTAACACAAACAGAAGGATTAAGTGTTAATTGGTTAATGCCAACATTAGGCAAAGCATTAGAAGAAGCAGTATATTCAAAAGAAAGTTTTGTTTATATACATAAATTTGATGATAAAGTGTATTTAGAGTGTTTAAATAAATGCCAAATACATAATTTAGTACAAAAATATGACAAAGTAATTAGTTGTGATATTATACAAGATTTTGAAGGAGAAGAAGCATTATATAGTTTAACTAGACACATTGAAAACAAAGATGATGGAACTTCTGTTGTTACAATGACTGCTTATGAAAGAAGTTATAAAGATAAAGAATGGATACCAATGCCATTATGGAAATTTAACCAAGTAACAGGAAATGATTATAAAGCAGTTTATAATTTACCATATCAGCCAATAGTTAATATAGATATAGGGCAAGAATTCTTTAAAGATAGTGAAAAATTTATCAATGAAGAAATGCACATATTTAATACATTTGCAGAAGAAATTGATAAAACAAAAACAAGAATTGTTACTACACAACATTATTCTAGTGGAGATATAGCAAGTAGTTGGAAACCAAGCAATAATATGTATGAAGTATCAACATTAACAGTAAATAATATTCAAGACTATTTTACTTTATTACCTGGTGATTTAGAGCATCAATTATTTGAATTTGTGCAGGGTGAAATAAGAGTACAACAGTATATAGATAGTTTTAAATTTTGTGATTATCAAATAATACAAATGGCAAATTTAAGTCCTGCAACATTTGGATATGAAAAAGATAGTTATCAAAATGTAGCAAGTATAGATTTAAATGCAAATTTAACTGAAATGACAGTAGAAGCAATTAAAAGACAATTAGAACCACAAATTAATAAATTAATAGAAAATATAGTTAAATTACAACAAAGTCAAGATATGGAAGAAAATCTTATACCAATTGAATTAGATTGGGATTATGGTAGTAATGAAAGATTTGATGATGTTAAAAAGTTAGATTTATTAAAGAAAATAGAAACAATAGGTAGTGTGCCTTATTCATATAGAGCAAAAATAATAACTCCAATATTAAATAAAATGCTAGATGAACCAACAACAGATGATGATTTAATAAAAGCATATAAAGAAGAAGAAAAGGAAACAGTAATCAAGTATGAAGAAATCTAGTGAATATATAGCAGAAAGTGTCTTTAATGTAAATGCACACTACACTAGATTACAAAATGAAACGAAGATATTATTTTTCAAATGTTTAAAAGAAAATAAACCAGTAAAATATTTTAAAAATAAAGTAGATAAAATATGGAATAATATAGACCATAAATTTATGGATAAGCAAATAAATAAATTACAACAAATGGTATGGGAAAATAATGTAGAATTAGCAATAGATAAAGGCAGAATAGATGATGAGTACATACCTACTGAAAGATGGACTATAAATGATGAATATTTTAAATTAGTACCAGAAAAAGAATTTGCTTCATTAGAAAGACAATTTGATAAAAGAGTAGTAAAAAATTATGAAAGAAGCAAGAAATCAATTGTAGGACAAGACAAAGATACATATATACAAAAAAAGATAAGTACATATAATGAAGAAGTAAACCAAACAATAGCATATTTTAGTAATGGAGAACCAATAAGACATGTACAATTATCTAGTTATTTATCAATGCTACATAATACAGATTTAACAAGAGCAGGTTGGAACCAAACAATGAATGATAGTGATGAATTAGGTATTAATTTATTTATAATACCATATCACCCATTTAGTTGTTTAGATTGTTGGCAATATCAAAATAGAATATTAACTAAGAGTGAAGTAGAAAGAATAATTGGAGTGAGTGCAGAAGAACAAGAAGGAGATATAATACACCCAAATTGTAAATGCACATTAGCATTATTTTATGATATAAGCCAAATAAGTGATGAAGTATATACAAGTGATGAAATAGAAGAACAATACCATATAAGACAAAAAGTAAACTCATTAACATTAGAAAAAACAAGAATAGCAACAGATATGAAAATACAAAAAGATTTAGGAAATCAAGAAGCATTTGATAAATTAAATCAAAGAAGAAATAATATAAATAGTAAAATAAGAGATTTAAAAACAGAATTACCAAGTAATAGTTTACAAAAACAAGTAACTGCTATTAATAGATAATCAATAACAATTGTAGTACTGCCTTTATAGGTAGTACCGAGTAGATATATGGAACAGGCAGTTGCCACGAGTGGTAGCATTCATTAAGACATACTGCTGTACTTAATGACTATATCTATTCGGTAGTGCTTATAAAAGCACTAATGCACTTCTTTCTATAATTCTAGACAAATAGGAGGAAAAAATATGGATATTAGCAAATATCTAAAAAACAAGGATATCCAACTATCCAATGATGATATAAACATCGAAAAGTTGGAAAATGATATTAGAAAGGGATATGTTTTAAGCGAAGAAGTTGACAAAGCAAGAACTGATAGTATTAAAGAAAGCACTTCAAAATATGCAGAACTTGAAACAAAGTACAATGCTTTGGAAAAAAATTATAATGACTTACAAGCAAAAAATGTAGAACAGAATAATACCATTGGTGGATTAAATTTACAAGTTGAAATGGTAACACAAGGGTTTACAAAAGACAAATTTAATGAAGTATCACAATTAAGAAATACTTTATTTAAAGATGAAACCGATGATAGTAAAGCAATTGGAATGATTAAAGAAAAATTTGGAGCAACATATTTCCCAAAAGCAGAAACTAAAATTGAAGTACCAAATGACAGTAATTTTAATACACAAAATAAACAACAACAAGAGATTAAAATAACAAGAAAGACAAGTATAAGAGACTTGTTTAAAAAGTAAAAGGAGATGAATTAAAAATGAACTACACACAAGATGGTGTATATAGTTTAGACTTACAAGCAGTAGCAAAGAGAATTTACTACTCATTAATCTATCGTTCAACATTTTATAAATTTTTGAATGAAAGATATATTGGTGAATTAAGAAATACAGGAACACCAATGATTGAAATTTTAAAATCAGGAGAAGCAACAGTTAATGTAAGAGAAACAAAAGAAATTACAAGTGCTTTAACTCCTGGTATGTTAGGTTATAATTCAATTAAAGTTGATTTAACTGAATTACCTATGGATTATTCTATTAGAATACCAGTATTAGTAGCAGGAACTAACTTTACTAACACATTAGAAGATGCTATGGATAAGAAAGACCAAGCAGTAGCAAAAAGAATTGATACTTATGGATTTGGTGTATTAGCAACAGGTGTTACTAATGAAGCACAATGGGCTCCTATCACACAAGCAGATTATATTAGTCTATTAAATGGATTAAAAGCAAGATTATTCAATAACAATGTATATGATGATTATAGACTAGGATTAGGTGCAACTGAATATGGAAATCTAGTATCTGCATTAACATCTATTCTAAAATATGAAACAATGACAGGTGTTGAAGGTGTTGATAGAGGAACTATTGCTAATGCTTATGGAGTAGATATATTCCAAATCAATGATAGTATGCTTACAGATGTAAAAGGATATTTCTTTAATCCAATTGCAGTAGTAGGTGATAGTTTCTTTGATAGCTTCGTAGAATATAACAACAATTATCCAGGCTTTCCAGGATACTTCGTTATGGAAGGTAACATTATGTTTGGTGCAAAAGTTGTTGAACCAAATGCTATTATTAAATTAGTAGAAGAAGTATCTGCATAATAGAAAGGGGGTCAATTTATGACTTTCTTTACAATTGAAGAATTTTCTTCAAAATATAATATAACTATGCCAGAAAACGATTTATGGAAAATAGAAGCAGTATGTGAAATGATATATTCACAAATTGGGTTAAGATATAGAAATCCAAATTGGAATAGTGAAACAGTACCTACTCCGATTAAAAATGCTTCTATGGAACAATTAAGATTTATGTATGAGTATGATATACCACTTATTGATTATAAAGGTAGAGTAGAAGCAGGGGAAATGAAAAGTGAATTTAAAACTGATTATAGTACCCTTGCTTTAAGAATACTTGCCAATGCAGGATATTTATATCGTGGCAATCCAATTAATCAAAATATGGGCTTAAATTTGCCTTTTAGGTGTTGATTATGTATATAGCAAATGGTATGCCTGCTATCTTGATTAAAAATAATAGAAATCCGAGTGGATATTATGATGACCAAGATAAAATACAAGAGAATATAGTTTGTTGTCCTTATAATGTCGACCAAGATGTTAAATTTGGAATGTATACGGTACCAGAAGCAACAGGATATTACATATTAAAAAGATGTGTAGATGTTAAAGAAGGCGACCAACTTATATTTAATGGTAGAACTTATTCTATATTAAGAGTAAAAGATAATTGGGTGTGGAATAAAATTGCTAATTTTACAGTAGCGGTGAAATGATGAATATTGAATTTGAAATATTAAGAGATATACCAGTGCAACAAATAGCAAAATTTGAAAACCAAACAGTAAAGAATATAGCAACATTGACAAAAGAAACAACAAAAACAAAACAAGCATTTCCTTATTTAACAGGAGAACTTGAAAGAGCAGAAAGTACAAGTGAACCTATTGGTTTAAATGATTTAGAATATGGTTTAGTTGCAGGGGTTGATTATGCTTTTGATGTATGGAAAATGAAAGATGTACATTGGACTAATGATAAAACAGAAGAACAATGGTATCATACAATATTTAAGAATAATACTGCTATAATAGTACAACAAGCATGTATTAGTGCATTAAGGAGTGTAAAATGACAGAACAAGATATTAAAAACAAGAATTTAGTATTAATTACTTATTTAAGAAGTATCATACCTGACTATATTATAAAAGCCGAATATTCTACAAACGATAATGATTTAAAAGTTATAGTTTGCCAAGAAGAAAGTGGGCAAAAAGTAATTTTTTATGATAATGACAACACTTTATATAATTATTATTCAATAAATGTTTATGGGGATAATATTAAAGAAGAAAAAGAAACAAGTGTAGAAATAGGTAATTTAATAGGAAAAAATGTAACAATAGATTTTGTTAATGGAAATGAAACTCAAAAGTGGCAAATAATATTTATGCAAATGACAAACCCAAGAGCAATACAATATATGGATATTCGTAGGGTAGCATATTCAATGACTATGAAATGTATAGTAAATCGTATAGCATAAGAAAGGAATTAAAAAATGGAATTTTATTTAAATAATAGACAATTCATTAAAGGTTTAGCAGTTAATACAGGAACTACACAAAATCCAACATTTACTAAAATGTGTACTGCATCAGAATTAACATTCAATACAGAGTTCGAAGAAAAGACTTTTTATGTTTTCTGTGATGCTATCCAAAGAGCATTGAAGACTGGTGTAGCAATGAGTATTGAAGGAACTGTTAAAATTGATATAAACAATACTGCTATTCAAGCATTATTAGGTGATATACATACATTGATAGCAACAGGAGAAATAGCACAATTTAGTAATCAATTAATGCAGTTTGATTTATTAACAGGTATTAGTAATGGAGTGTTAGAATATACAACTTATCAAGTACCAGTTAGTTTTTCACTTAGTGATTTAGGCGGTCCAGCAGAAGATGAAGCAGACTTTGGAATTACTATTAATATTATAGGCAAAGGAACAGTAGTTGCATCTTCTTAGTAAAATGAAACCTTAAAGGTGGGGTGGTAAACCTCACCCTTTTTTAATATAAAAAGAAAGGAAGTGAAACTATGGACAATGCCGAAGTATTAATAAAATTTAAAGGTGATAATACAAATGTAGAAGAAGCACAAAAAGAAATAAGAAGTAGTTTTGATGCTACAAAAGTTGCAGGTGAAGTTGCCTTTTCTGCTATTACAGTTGCAGTTGGAAAAATGGTAAATGCTTTTGTTGGAGCAGGTATAGAATACAATGCACAAATGGAAACATTTAACACAAGATTAACTACATTAACTGGTAGTGGTGAAGAAGCAGATAAAGTAATGCAAAAAATAAAAGAAGATGCTTTAAAAACTCCATTTGATGTTGCTAGTTTAGTACAAGCACAAAGTTTGTTATTGTCAACAGGATTGGAAGCAGACCAAGCAAGAAAAGATATATTGGCATTAGGCGATGCAATTTCTGCTAGTGGTGGTGGAAATGAAGAATTACAAAGAATGGCAGTAAATTTGCAACAAATAAAAAATGTTGGAAAAGCAAGTGCATTAGATATAAAACAATTTGCTTATGCAGGAATTGATATATATGGATTATTAGCAGATAGTATGGGAATAACAAAAGAAGAAGCAACAGGATTAAAAGTAACTTATGAAATGCTTTCTAATGCTTTACAAAAAGCAAGTAGTGAAGGTGGAAAATATTATCAAGCAATGGAAAAGCAATCTAAAACATATAAAGGTGCTATGAGTAATTTAGAAGAAAGTGCAGGAGTAATGAAAGGTGCATTTACAGAAGAATTATTTGGTGCTATTAGTAACTTCATACCAAAATTAACTGATTTATTTGATTGGCTAACTAAAAATAAAGATGCAATAACAGGAATAATAATACCATTATTAACATTCTTTGGTATATTAGCAGGATTTTTTGCAATAAGTAAATTAATAGCATTATTTGGTGCTTTATGGAGTGTAATGATGGCAAACCCTGTTGTAGCAATAATTGCTTTATTGGTTGCTTTATGGGCAGGTATTACTTATTTATGGACACACTGTGAAGGATTTAGAAATTTCTTTATAAATTTATGGGAAAGTATAAAAAATGCAGTAAAAGAAGCATGGGAGTTTATAAAAGGACTTGGACAAATTGTAATAGATGGAATAAAAAAATATATTCAATTATTAATAGCACCGTTTACTGCTTTGCCAGATAATCTTAAAAACATAGGAAAACAAATGATAGAAGGATTATGGAATGGAATTAAAAATATGAAAGATTGGGTAGTAAATAAAGTTAAAGATTTAGGTAAATCAATTTTAGGTGGTTTGAAGAATATATTAGGCATAAAGTCTCCAAGTAAAGAGTTTGCATTAATAGGTAAATTTTCAGTATTAGGATATACAGAAGCATTAGATGATATGCAAAAAGATGTCCAAAAACAAGTTGGAGAAACATTTGGAATTAGTCCACAGTTAGCAAATTCAAGTGCATTAAATTATAGTCCAAATGTAATAGTAAATAATAATATAAGTATGAAACAAGACCCATTAGGACAAATGGTTAATGATATAAAAACATTTAGTGGTGGAAGCAAAAATGATTATAACTATGGTATGGGGGTATAAATAATGATTAAGATGTTTATAAATAATGAAGAAGTAGTAAGCCAAAATGAATTTACAATAAATGAAGAAATGCTTTCTGCTTCTTCTACCATACTTAATAATTGTTATCCAAAAAGTTGGGAATTTGATAAAGATTATGTAAGTCGCTTTTATTATCCAAAAGATTATTCTAAATTTGAATTAATAAATGAAGGAAATGAAGTAATATTAAGTATTAGTGGAACAAGTCCACAATTTGAAACGAACGAAGAAAAAGAATGGCAAAATTTTACAATATATGGTAAAACTATTCAAAATGGTACACCATCACCTTATGAAAAACAAGAATTTGTTAATGTTGGTAAATATAATAACTTAACAAATAAATATGATATAGAAATTATTACACAGGATATAAATGGAAATTCAAAAAATAATGTTTATAAATTAGACAAACCATTAAGAAGTTTTAATGGAATAAATGATACTTTATATGCAGATAAAAATAACATAATAATTGAAAGAAATGTTGGAAGTGTTATAATTGATGGCACTGAAAATTGGAGAGTAAATACAGATGGTGATATAACAAATGGTGTTTCAATGGAATTAACAATAAGTAATCAAGAAGTTGTAAAATGTGATTATTTTGAATTTATAGAATATGATAATGTAACTTCTAGTAGTTTAAATTTTATAACATTTGATGAAAATCATTTAATTTTAAATATTGATAAAACTTTGTTGTCAAGTCCAAATATAGCAGGATTTAAAAGTTGGTTATTAACAAATAATGTAGAAATGCAGTATTTATTAAATAGCACAAGTATAACTACATTAACAAATAATGAAATGCCTATAACATATAATGGAATAAATAATATTGAATTAAGTATAGGAAATATAACAACAGTTATTGATATTAGATATTATAAAAGACAATATGATGTATTATTTGCAGGAATAGTAAAAAATAGTGGTGATATAAGTCTAAACCCTAGATATCCGCATTATTGCAGTTTACAAATATTAGATTATAAAACATTTTTAAGTGAAAGTGATACATTGGATTATGTTATTAATAATAAGACAATTGCAGAAGCAATAGGTATGGTTGTAAGTTCAGTTAGTGATTATGGATTTATAGTAGGAAATATAGATATAAGTAGTGCAAATGATATAATAGGTGCTTATTCTACATTAAATAAAACTGCTTATGATGTTTTACAATATTTAGCAGATATAAGTGGAAGTAGATGGAGAGCAAGATATGTTGATAGTGATACAATGGCAATTGATTTTTATGACCCAGATACTTTACCACAAGCAAGTAATATTGAATATACAAAAGCATATTGGGAGAGCAATAACATAGTTGATTTAAAATTTAGTTATGGAACAAGAGATTATAGAAATAAGCAAATAATATTAAGTAATGAAGTATATGGTAGCATAGATTATACAGAAGTATTATTAAGCAATGGATATAACACAAGTTTTATAACACAACAAAATGTAGGTATAGTTAATTCGGTAACAGTAAATGGTGTAGAAAAAGATGTAATATCACAAAAAGAAAAAGAATTAGGAGCAGATGCAGATTTTTATTATACACCAGGTAAAAATATTGTAGAAAGTGCAAGTTCTTATACGGCAGGAACACAAATTGCAATTAACTATACACCATTAGTTAAAGGTAGACAAATTGTTTATAATGATGAAGAAGTAACAAGAATAGCAACCCAAACAAATACATTAGGTGTTATATCAAGATATGAAAGTAGAAATGATATAGTTTCTAGTCAAGAATTGCAACAAATTGGAGAAACATATATTGAATATAAAGGTAAAGCAGAAGTAATATTAACATTAACTACACAAAATAATGACCTTTATAATATTGGTGAAGTTGTATATTTCAATGCACCAATAGAAGAATTGCAACAAAAATATATGGTTAAATCTAAAAAAATAGAATATGTTGTTATAAAAAATGTAGTAAATCTTTTCTATGTATATGAATTAACAAGTTCGTTTAATAGTGAAAAAGCAATAAATTATTTTGATAATCAAAGAAATAAAGCACAAGGTAATATACAAGAAGGAGAAAGCATAACAAGAAATATAGATATAAATAATAGTGCAGTAATAATTTGGAATAATCCAACAATTGAAGAAATAAGTGTTACAGTAGATGGAAATAATGCCCTTAATAGTGTATTAAATAGTCCATTTATAGAATAGGAGTGAAAGTATGACAGAAGAATTTAAAGAGCAATTAAGAGATTATCTTACTGGTAAATTAGATTTAGAAAGTGGTGCAAATCAACCTATATTTAAAACAGTAACAATGTATCAAAATAATTTATATACTTATATTTCAAACCATACAACACAACCACAAACAAGTACCTATAAGTTAATTAAAGGTAAAGATGGAAATGGAAATGAATTAGATGAACATTTACTTTATGGAATAGATGAATATGACAATAGTAGTTTTATAGTAATATTAGATGTATTACTTAACCCAGTGCAATTTATTAATACTTATGCAAGTGGTACAAAATTTGGTGCTTTTGAAGAATTAATAATAGATGATGATGGCAGATTTTATGGTGTAGAATATGTTAATAATACAAGTACAAGAAGATTTATTATGTTGAATAACATATTAATAAAAGCAAGTAATCAACCAGAATATAAAGTAGTATTAAGACAAAGTTATAATTTACCTGCTTCTTTACAAAGTGGAACAACAAAAAAATTAATTAAAAAGCCATTAGGAAATAGATATTTATTTTGCAATAATACAAGTACAAATTATCCATTATTGGTAGAATTTACAATAAATGTAGGAATGGCTAATGAATGGACAGAATATACATATACAACAAATAATTGTAGCATAAGTGGTGCTTGGGCTAGTTGGAATGCAGAAGATAAAATGACATTTAAAATTGCTTGTACTTATACAAATGGAAGCACAGGATATTTATATATATTTAACAATAATAATGATGAAATAACACTTGAAAATCAATTTAATTTACCAGAACCAACTGCAAGTTGGATACAAGCAGTTATATTAAATGAAAACACAATATATTTAAGTTATTGTAATACAGATAATAGTGCTATTTATAATCAATATATATATAAAGTAGAAAATTCATTAAATCAAATATTTAAAAGTCCAAATACAGATGTTGCAATGCCAGGAAGTTTAATGAAATCGGATTTATATACAGACGGTTATAATGTTTATATTTCATTTAATGTGCCAAATGCAGATGATACAATAGATTATTATATGGGAATAATTTACAACGATGTAGTATATTATAATAATTTTGGTGATTTAACATATACAACAAGTCAAAGATTATATGCGACAAATACTTTTCACCAGTTTAATTTATATAAATATTATTTACAATTAGGTGATAAATCATATATAGCAATGTCTATATTTAACAATTTAAATTATAATGGAATAGGATATTCAAATATAAATGGTTTAGTGCCACATGATGTAGTTTTAAGTGATAATGCAGGAGTGCCAATATTTGCAAGAAATTTATATAATAAAGTAATAAATGATAATGTAACAGTATCTACATTAGAAATACCAAATACATTAATGAATTATGATTTAGGACCAATTTATGAAATAGCACAACAGACATTAAATAGTGAAACTAATCAAGAATTATTAAAGATAAATGAAAGTATAGACAAAAATATATATGAGACAGTTGATATAAATTTATATAATACATTAAATATGCGAAGTAATGGATTAAATAATATAAATGGTGCAATAAGGATAAATAAAAGCACAGCAAATGATATGGATTATTATGAAGCACAAGCAACAAAAGTAAGAATAAATTATAGTGATGGAACAAATTATATAATAGCAATAGACCCAATTACACAAATAACTGTAAGTAATGGAATAGCAACTTATTCATTTATGATTTATGCACCAGAAAATAAAAATATTAATAATTTAGAAATAATAAGTTATGATGAAAATACAAGTTATGTAACAATAAACGGAACATTTACAAGTGGTAAATATTACAGAATTACACAAGATGTATATGTAGAATAGGAGTGGAAAAATGCAAATAATAAGTTATACGAATAAATCGGCTTTAAATGAAAATCAAGATATAGCAGATATTAATAAATGTAATGCAGTAGATATGAATGAAATAAAATCAGTAGTAAATGCTAATGCAACAGAATGTGGAAATTCTAGTGATTTAACTACAACTGATAAAACAAGTTTAGTAGATGCAATAAATGAAGTTAACACAGGTTTAGGAACTAAACAAGCAACAATATTAACTGGAACAAGTTTACCAGGTACAGTAACAAATGGTGCAATATTCTTGCTATATAATAATTAGGAGTTGATATTATGACATTAACAACAGAATGGCAAATGTTAAATCAAGCATATTTAGGAAGTTCTTATGGTGATTTATACATAAGAATTTATGCAAGATATATAAGCCAAGATGAAACTAATTTAACAAGTATAGTACAATACCAAGCAAGAGCATATTTTAGTGGAAGTTCTTATATATATGACAATGCAGGAAATGGAAATGTAAGTGGAACAGGTGCAACAACAACAAGTTTTGGTGCAGGTGGGCAATTGCCATCAGGAGAAACACCATTAGCAACTATACAAGGAACAGTTAATCATAATCCAGATACAGGAGAAGCAAGTATAAGTGCAAGTGCTACATTGAATTATCCAAACTGGTCTTGGGGTGCAACTGCTAGTGGTAGTGCTAATTTACCAACGATAGAAACTGCTACATTACATTTAGGAGTAAGTGGTGTATGGAAAAAAGCAACACCATATTTAGGAGTTAATGGTACTTGGAAAAAATGTAAAGCATATTTAGGAGTTAGTGGAAATTGGAAGAAAGGAGTATAAAAGTGGACAAGTTAGAAAAAAATATCAAGAGATTAATAACTTGGGGTGGTTGGATTGTTTCAATTGTTATTGGTTTATGGTCTTTATTTGGTTTATATAATAGATTTAATGAAGATTTACAAACTATACAAAGGTCAACATTAAGAAATACAATTTGGAATGAAAATATACCTATGCACGATAGATTAGAAAGTTGTGATAGTTATATTAAATTAGGATATAACAGTGAAACAAAAAAATACTGCCAAAATTTATTAAAGTAAGGAGATGATAATATGAAT
The DNA here is from genome assembly GCA_045119835.1 of Bacilli bacterium. Lineage (GTDB taxonomy): Bacteria > Bacillota_I > Bacilli_A > RFN20 > DUOF01 > CALVUJ01. The sequence goes on from JBGVED010000018.1 coordinate 12,741, forward strand.
ATAAATGTAACTAAAACACAAGTAAGCATAACAAATGATTATATACTTAACGATAAAGAATATAATGTAAATAAATGTTATTTTACATTTAGTGAAGAATATACAAGCCAATTAGTTAAAAAAGCAATATTCGTACAAGGAACTGCAACTATTGAAGAACCAATTATTAATAATGAATGTTTAATACCAAGTGAAGTATTAAATCGTGGTACATTTGAATTAAGAGTATATGCTTATGAAGTTGAAGATGAAGAATTAATATTAAGATATAGTCCTACACCAACATTGGTTTATGTAAGAGCAGGAAGTTATATTGAAGGTGCAGAAAGTCCAGAAGTAATAACACCAAGTCAATTTGAACAGTATATGCAAGCATTAAATGATGGACTAAACGAAGTTGCCAATGTAGATATAGATGCAGAACAATTAACGAATGGAACAAAAATTACTATTACAGATAGAACAGGAATAGAAAAAATTGTTTATGTATATGATGGAGTTGATGGTGTAGATGGTAAAGATGCAACTATTAATGGAGTAAATACTTTATCAATAGTAGCAGGTCAAAATATAGGATTAAATCAAGTTGGAGATACATTAACAATAAACAACACTTATGATGATACACAAATAGTAAATGATATAACTAATTTGCAAAGTGGTTTATCAGGTGAAATATTAAATAGAGAAAATGCGGATAATAATTTACAAAGTCAAATAGATGCCATTACTGTTTCAAGCGATGTTATAGATGTAGTAGGAACATATCAAGAATTATTAGATTATGATACACAACATGTTAAAGCAAATGATATTATTAAAGTATTACAAGATAGTACACATAATCAAGCATTAAGTTATTATAGATGGGTAATTGTAAATCATATAGGAAGTTGGGTATATGTAGGAAGTGAAGGACCATTTTATACAAAAAGTGAAACTGATGAATTATTGAATGCAAAACAAAATGAAATCACTTCTAGCAATAAATTAAATGCAGATTTAGTAAATGATAGCACAAGTACAAATAAATTTATAACACAAAGCCAAGCAAATCAAATAGTAACAAACCAAAATAACATAACTAATTTACAAACAAATAAGCAAGATAAATTAACATTTGATGAAACACCAATTGAAAATAGTACAAACCCAGTAACAAGTGGTGGAATATATACAAGTCAAGAAGAACAAAATGAATTAATAGATTATATAAGTCTATATGCAAATGCTTTACCAAAAGTAACAGGCACAGGAACAGAAGTAACACTAAATGATACTGCTAATTGTCCTATGCCTATGAGTTTAAAACCAAGTGCAACAAGTCAAGATACTACAAATGGTTATCAAAAATTAAATCAACAAAACATTAGAGTGACATCAGGTGTAGGTGCTAAATCAGTTGATAGTGAAGGCTATTTAACTGCAAAAGATACAACAAGCGATAGTAGGGGTTGGGGTTATGCAGGAAGAGATTACCAATTAACTTTACCCGCAGGAACATATACATTATTAGTTGAAACAATTGTGTCATCTACTTCTGGTGGTGTTGGAATTTATTATAGTGACAATACTAAAATATTAGAAGAATTTGCAAATTCAGGTTTTATCCAAAATGTAGGAAACCATACTGCCGAATTTACATTAACCGAAGAAGCGACAATTGGTATTATGTCTAAATTATATACATCAAAAGTAAGGTTTAGTATATTATCAAGTGGAACAACATACGAACCATATACAGGTGGAATGCCAAGCCCTAATCCAGAATATCCAACAGATATACATACAGTAAGTGGGAATAATACTATTGAAGTAGTAGGAAAGAATTTATTTGATAAAAATAATTTAACAATACTAAATGCTTATGTAAGTACTGATGCTATTTCAGGGCAAGATAATTCATCAAGGTTAGTTGTTATACCTGTTAAGCCAAATACAACTTATACAATATCAAAATCAAATAGAGGTTTTGATGGTTCTCATCAATGGATGGAAAGAATTGCAGAATTTAGCAGTGTACCAACATATTCAACACTTTTTATAGTTAAATATAATAATGTAGGTATGTCTTATACTTTTACAACAGGTAGTACTACAAATTATATAGCATATGGTGTAGCCTATGGTGCAACTTACATATCTAATTTACAGATTTATTTAGATACAATACAATTAGAAAAAGGAACAACTGCAACAAGTTATTTACCATATACAAAACAAACTTTACCACTTAATTTAGGTACAATAGAATTATGTAAAATAGGTAATTATGAAGATTACTTCTACAAAAATAGTGATAAGTGGTATTTAAAGAAAAATGTTTTAAAAACAAGCGATGTAATAGGAAGTTTAAGTAAAACGATAAGTGATATGGTAAGTAATGCAACAGTATATTCTTATTGTGGTGGGACAGTTAGTGGAACAACAATAACTTATTCAAGTGCATTAACAGTAGAAAATGAAATATATTATCCTACGACAACACCAACAAATACTGAAATAACTGATACAACATTAATTAACCAATTAGAAGCAATATATAATAAAGCAACTTCATATCAAGACCAAACTAACATAACACAAGTAAATAATGATTTACCTTTTGTGATTACTGCAAGTGCTATATATGATTTAAGAAATTTATTAAATTAAAGAAAGGAAGTTTAAAATGGAATTAGAAATGATTATTTCAATAGTAACAGTAGTTGTTACTTGGATTTTAGGATTTATTGCAAAAAAATATACAGGATTAAATAATAAGTTAATACCTATACAAAATGTTATAGTAGGATTAATAGTTGCTATAATTGAATGGATAATAACAAAAGATTTTAATACTGCAATTGCAATAAGTGGAATATTTGCAGGTGGAACATACGATATAATTCATAATTTAAATAAAATAATAAAAGGAGAATAAAAATGGTAAGAGAATATTCTTATGCAAGAGATGGTGCTAATTTTATAAGTCCACATTTTCAAATAGGCGAATTCAAATCATTTTGTGATGATTGGGGAAGGTTAACAACTGATGTTATTTTAATAGATGATAATTTGCCTATAATGTTGGAAAAATTATATAATTATTTAGATAATAAATTTGGAATAGGTTATATATATATTACAAGTGGTTATCGTAGTTATGATTTTGAAATGTATTTAGCAGGATTTACAGGAATGCATTATGAAGGAAAAGCAACTGATATTATGTGTTATGATAGAGCAGGAAATTTAATACCAGGAGTGGAAGTTGCTTGTGCTTGCCAAACAGTAGGATTTAATGGAATAGGATATATAGGAAATGCAGTACACTGTGATGTAAGAGATTGGCAAAGTTGGTTTGATGAAAGCAAAGGTTGTATTGGAGTAAATGATTTCTATGACTATTTTGGAGTAGCAAAACCAAGTTTACCAAGTCCAATAGAAAGAGATATAAATAAAATACAAATTGAAGTTGTAGAACCAGAACTATTTTGTAGATTAGGACATAGTACAGATAGCCCTGCAATTGGATTTATACCAACAGGAATATATAATTTTATACAATATTATGAAGATGGCACATATACTTGGTATGAAATAGAACCAGGAAAATGGATAGCAAGTAATGGTGAATGGGTTAAGAAATTAAATGTCGAAATACCACAAGTAATAGAAGAACCAGACCAAGAACCAATAGAACCAGATGATGATGAAAAAGACAATATATTTATTAAAATATTAAAGATAATTGTTAATATTTTGGAAAAAATCTTTCATAGAGATAGTAAATAGCATTTATATTCAATTTTATATGGTTATTTTGAATGAAAATAGAGAAATAATATAAATATACTATAAATAAGTTTTGTTTAATATAAGTAAAATAAATAGGTTTTAAAGAGAAATGTAAATTTTCTCTTTTTTTATTAAAAAATTATTGACAATAATAAATATTTATGATATGATTAATTCGTAAATAAGGAAAGGAAGGAGAAAAGAAAATGAAAAAGAAAAAATACAGATTAAAAAATTGGGTAGTGGTAACATTATTCTATACAGAATTAGTTATATTAACATTAGTTTATATTAATAGTATTAAATAAGGAGAAAGAAAATGAAAAAAAGATTAAAAGGGTATTGGAGAACATTTAAGCATAATATAGAGTGTAAAAATGGTTATAAGAAAAAAATATTACTTGGCACTTTAATATGGATAGCATTTTGGTTTAGTTTGTTGGTGATAATATGGTAATGAGAAATGAATTTAAATTGCAGTTATATTTTAATATGTATAAAGATATACAAATTAGTAGTAGAGATAGTTTTAGAGCATGGTTTAGAAAAAAGCATGGTAGATTTAGTTGTTTAAATGAATTAATATTTATGATAGAACAATACCAAATGGAAAAGTATGGAGAAACAATAAGCAGATATGTTTATTATGCACCAAGTAAAAGAAAGAAAGGAAGATAAAAAAATGGACGAAATTTTTATGAGAACTTGGACATTACCAAAATATATAGGAGAAAAATATTTTAAAGATAAAGATTATTATTCAATAGATGAGTTAATATCAATAATTGAAGATTTAGATGATAAATTAGAACAAATAAAAGAAGAATATAAAGATTTTAAGCAAGATGTAGAAGATAATTATAAAAGAATGACTACAAGAGAACAAATAGGATATGATGAAAGGACTTGGTAAAATGAAAAAGAAAGATATTAAAGAATTACAAAAGCAAATGCCAGAATTACCAGAACACGAATATAAATATCATTGTATATGTGATAATTGTGATTGTGGTTGGTATGATGATGAAGGAGAAACAATACAAAATCATTGTCCTAAATGTATGAGTGGAGAATTACATGCTTATGACAAAGACAGTGATAATTACTAATGAAAGATGAAGCATTATATGTATTAATTAAATTAAAAATAAAAAATTATTTAAAGACAAAGGATAAGTATATAAAACTTACTTATCCTGAGTTATTAGATTATACAATAAAAGCAATTAAATTATTAAAGCAATATGAAAGAAGGTGAATTATGAGTACAGAAGCACAAAAAAGAGCAAGTAGAAGATATTATGAAAAACATAAAGAATATTATAAGCAAAAAGCAAATGAAGAAATAAAAAGAGTTAGAGAAGAAAGAAATAGATTATTAAAAGAACTTGAAGAATTAAAAAATGAAATGGAGAATAAATAATGAAAGGTGAATTTTTAAGTTTAGAAGATGCAGAAAAAATAGCCAACTATGATAAATTATTAACTGAAAGAAATAATATTGTTAAATTTTTAAAAAATTCTATAAAAATGTATAAAAATAATGCAGTAAAATATAAAGAGCAAAATAATAAGGCACAAGTATACTTTTTAAAAAGCAAGTTATCATTAGCACAGGAACTTTTACATTTAATGAATGAAGATAAATAAAAAAGTTCTTTTTTATATATTGACATTTGGTATATTTTGGTATATAATTATATTAATTATAGAAAGGAGATAGAGAATGGAAAAGCCAAAATTAATACTTCAAAAAAATGCAGAAAAAAGTATGAATAAAATAGTAATACCAAAAGCATTTGTTACTAAATGGGGAAATCGGTTTTATATGGAAGTATATTCTAATAAAATAATTTTAGTACCAATGAAGGAGAAATAATAATGTCAAAAGTAAAAGATGGTAATTACATAGTTATTCAAAGTTTTATGGTAAATGATTTGCAATTAAAAGGAACAGAATTATTAATATATGCAATTATATATGGATTTAGCCAAGATGAAGAGCAAAAATTTACAGGTTCGTTACAATATTTAGCAGATTGGACTAATTCAACAAAACAAAGTGTTATTAATAATTTAAAATCATTAGTAGATAAAGATTTAATAGGTAAAAAGGAAAATATAATTAATGGGGTAAAATTTATTGAATACTATTCAAAAAATTTTAATGGGGGTATTAAAAAAATTTTAATGGGGGGTATTAAAAAAAGTTTAATTAATAATATAGATAATAATAATATAAATAATAAATATATATATATGGGAGTTTATAAAAGAATTAAATTAACACAAGAACAATACGATAAATTAATAGTTGAATTTGGAAAAGAATATATAAATCAAATAATTGAAAAATTAGATGAATATGTAGAAAGCAATAATAACAAAAATAAATATACTAATTATAATTTAGTTATAAGGAAAGCAATAAGAGAAAAATGGTTTAATATAAAAAAAGCACCAAGTTGGTTAAATGAAGAAATAAAAGATGAAGGAGTTAAATTAACTGATGATGAAATTAAATGGCTTAAATCAATTGAATAAAAAATTACAGGACCATAAAACATTTAGTGTTTATGATAATGATGGATTATTTGCAAAATATATTTATGATGAAGAATTAAAAAGGTATCAAAGTGATTATGGATATTTAACAGTACAAGATGCTTATAAAATTTCAAGAGATGAAGAAGATGAAAGATACTTAGTATGGGAAGGTGAAGAATAATGATGAATAATGTAATAGTAATTGGTAAATTACAAAAAATAGTAGATTTTGGAGAATATGCTATAATAACAATAGCAAATCAAGAAGCATTTAAAAATAAAGATGGAGAATATAAAATTAATTATATTGATTTTATAATAAATGGTGTAATTAAAAATAGTTTAATTGAATATTGTAAACAAGGAGATACAATAGCATGTAAGGGATTTATAAGAACAGAAAATGAAGAAATCGAAAAAAGAACAAAATTAATAGCAGATAAAATAAGTTTTTTATCAAGTAAAATTAAAGGAGAATAAAATGTTAATATTTGGATTAGGAATATTATGTGGAATGTTATTACAAACAATATTATTTTGGTTATATGCAAGTATAAGAATAAATAACATTGACAAAAAGTAATATTTATTATATAATTATAATAGCAAAAGGGAAAAGTAGATTTATCGTAGGTGGCACCCTTTTGCGAATTATTAATAGCCACTTACGATAAGTCTATTTTTTTATAGACTAGAAGGAAGGAAAAGAAAAAATGAAAAAAAAAATTACATTTGAAGATTTACAAAGAGTAAATGACACAATAAGAACAACAGAAATTAAAGGAAAGGAATATGCAGAAGTAAACCAAAGAATTAAAGCATTTAGAATGTTATATCCTAATGGAATAATTGAAACTGAATTATTAAGCAATGAGAATGGAATATGTGTATTTAAAGCAATTATAGGTTATAGAGAAGGAAATGAAATTTATAAATTAGCAACAGGAACTGCTTATGAAAAAGAAGATAGTACATTTATCAATAAAACAAGTTATATTGAAAATTGCGAAACATCGGCAGTAGGTAGAGCATTAGGTATGGCAGGATTTGGAATTGATACATCAGTAGCAAGTGCAGAAGAAGTACAAAATGCTATTGAAAATCAAAATAAAAATATTACATTAGAAGAAGCACAAGATTATGTATTAACATTTGGAAAGCATAGTGGTAAAAAATTAAGTGAAGTTGATAAATCATATTTAGTATGGCTAAGAGAAAATGGCAAAGATGATTATATCAAAGCATTAGTAAATTTATTAATGCCATTACCAAGTGAAGAAGAACAAGAAGAAATATTAAAATTAACTACTGAGATAAGTAGATTATTAGAAGAAAAAGACATTGATAGAGAAAAATTATATATACATTATGGAGTATCAAGCAATGGAGAAATGACATTAGAACAATTAAGAGATGCTAAAAAGAAATTGGAGAATATGTAATGGAAATAGTAAGTAATAGAAAAGAAAAAATATTTAGAAAAGATTTCAATGATAAGCCAGTTTATAAAATTGGCTTATCAAAGAAAGATATAAATGGAAATTATATTAATGGATATATGTTATGTAGTTTTAAAAAAGGCACAGATATACCAGATAAAAGCTTTATTAATATAAAAAGTGGTTGGATTGATTTTTATTTAAAAGATAAAGAAACAGTGCCATTTATATTTATTAATGATTTTGAATTATTAGATGACAATAAAAAAGAAATAGAAGTATATGAAGTAGAAAGCTTTAAAGCAGAAGATTTGGACACATCTAGTCCTGATTTACCATTTTGGGAGATATTATGATAGGAACTCCAAAAGAATTACTACAATATTTATGGGAATTAGAACAAGATAAGCAATATGAAATAAAAGAATATCGTCAAAAAAGGTCATTAGATGCAAATGCTTATTGTTGGGTATTATGTAAAGAAATAGCAAATAAATTACATATAACAAAAGAAGAAGTATATCGCAAAAATATAAGAGATAGGGGTAAGTTTGAAATAATACCAATAAAGAAAGAAGCAATAGATACATTTATAAATGCTTGGACTAGCAAAGGAATTGGCTGGATATGTGAAATATTTGGTAAAAGTAAATTAGATGGTTATAAGAATATAATTGCTTATTATGGCACATCAGTTTATGATAGTAAAGAAATGAGTATATTTATAGATGGAATAGTGCAAGAAGCAAAACAATTAGGTATTGAAACATTAACACTTGATGAATTAAAAAAAATAGGAATATAGTTATTTTAGAAAGCAAAGGTGAGTAATAATGAATGAACCAATAGCATTAACAACCGAACAATTAAGTGAAAAAGGTTATGGTATTTTTAATGGTAAATTAATGGGGCTTGGTTATAATAGAGAATTAAAAAGAAAATATCTTAAAGAACATAAAAAAGATAAAGATGCTACTCATTGTATTTATTGTAATGGAAATACTCTAACAATAATTGATGATTATAACAAACCAGTATGTGAATTATGTGGAGTAGTAAAAGAAGGTGAGTAATAATGAATAATGAAATAAAAGATAAGAAACCTAAGTATTTAATTGAAAAATACACTGATAAATATAGAAGTTTATATCAAGCAATAATGATAGATTTAGATTTAGATAAAGAAAGTAATGGAAATGAAAGTAGATTTGTTAGAAGTAAGATTAATCCCAATTTAACAATATTATTAGAAGAAGAATATAGAAACAAAGATATGGAATTGATAGAAAGGAAACGACTTATCAATGATAATTGGTATTTTGAAGAATAGTTTATGAATGATGAAATAAAAGAAATATTAGATAGTGTGAAATTAGAAGTAAATAGCGCAAAAAATTGGATTGAACCACTAGGTCTTAATAGAGGTGCTTGGAATAAATTATTAGATTACATAACTAAATTACAAGAAGATATAAGAACAGGACAAGAAATAAATAGTGAATTACAACAAGAAAATCACGAATTAAAAAGCAAATTAGAATGCTATGAAAATGGTGCTTATTATAGTAGTAAAGTTGATGAGTTAGAACAAGAAAATGAAAGATTAAAACAAGAATTAGTAAAAATACC
>JBGVED010000019.1:0-16054 GCA_045119835.1 Bacilli bacterium
TACATTTAAAAGATCCGCTTCTGAAGCATACGTATAATATATTTGGTCTTTACTTAACTCTGGTACTATTAAATTATGCTTAATAGAACTAGTATGGATATGGTAGTTTACTTTGGCTAATTCTCTTTTTGCACTCCACTCTATACTTTTATACTCCTGTTCTTTTAATCTTTGGAATTCTTTAACTAAATATATTTTAAATTTAGGACTAATCCACATACCAAACTCAAAAGCTATGTCTTTATGCGCATATGTACCTCCATATCTGCCAGCTTTTGCATAAAGAGAAATAGCATTTGTCCTTTCAACAAACTCTTTTACACTTATTCTAAAATTATTTAATCCTGATTTGCTTTTAATTGTGTCGAATTCGACATAATTAAAATTTTTGTTATATAAACTTTCCCATATCCCGATATACTCTAGTGTATTTCTATTTCTAAGCCAGTTAACAATAAAATACTGCCCATCTTCTTCCTTTACCATATCTGTTAAGCATAAGTAATACTCCTCTCTTTTTTCAAAACTTATTTCTTTATCCATTACTATAATCTTTTCCACATTTACCCCTCCACTAATATCTATAGGGATAACACTATGGTTTGTAACAAATAAATTTAGTTTTTAACTAGGTTAATAGAACTATTTGCTAACAATACTTTCATCTGCGATTTAGCCATTTTATTTAATAACACTATTCGATCTTTACTCTCTATATCTTGTTCTATTAACATTGCATTATAGCTTTCCATGTTTGCTAACACCAGTAGTTGTTCAATACTAGCATAGTCTCTTATATTACCTTTTAACTCGATATTTGATTTTCTCCACTCGCTAGATGTTATACCAAATAAGGCAACATTAAGAAGGTCTGCCTCTGTTGCATATGTATAATATATTTGTTCTTTGCTTAGTTCTGGCACTATTAAATTATGTTTAATGGAACTTGTATGGATATGGTAGTTTACCTTAGCTAGTTCGCGTTTTGCACTCCACTCTATGCTTTTATACTCCTGTTCTTTTAATCTTTGAAATTCTTTTATTAAATATAATTCAAATTCTACAGATATCCAACTAGCAAACTTAAAAGCAATATCTTTATGAGCATATGTTCCCCCATATCTTCCACTTTTACAAATTATTCCTATAGCATTTGTCTTTTTAATCCATTCTTGTGGAAAAAGCGTAAAAGAATTTAATCCTACTTTACTTTTAAACCCATCGAATTCGATAGGTTTAAAAGCTGGGTTATTTAAAATTTCCCATAAACCTAAATATTCAACTGTCATCCTATTTCTCATCCAATTGCCTATAACTATATTTGCATTATTTTGATTTTTCGCTTTTGCTATATCAGTTAAACAAATATAATCCGCTTCATTTATTCTTTTATAACTCACTTCTATTCCTTTAACTATGATATTATCGCTATCCATTATTGGTTCACTTCAATAATATCAATAGGAATAAAAACATGATTTGTAACAAATTATTTTAATTTTTTACTAGATTAATAGATCCATTTCCTAAAAGCACTTTCATCTGCGATTTAGCCATATTATTTAATAACACTATTCTATCTTTACTCTCTAGTTTTTGTTCTATTAACATCGCATTATAGCTTTCCATGTTGGCTAGCACCAGTAGTTGTTCAATACTAGCATAGTCTCTCATATTGCCTTTTAATTCAATGTTTTGTTTCCTCCATTCTGACGCGGTTATACCAAATAAGGCTACATTTAAAAGATCCGCTTCTGAAGCATACGTATAATATATTTGTTCTTTGCTTAGTTCTGGAACAATCAGGTTATGCTTAATGGAACTAGTATGGATATGGTAGTTTACTTTGGCTAATTCTCTTTTTGCACTCCATTCTATACTTTTATATTCCTGTTCTTTTAATCTTTGAAATTCTGTAATTAAATATAATTTAAATTCTGGGCTTAGCCAACTAGCAAATTCAAAGGCTATATCTTTGTGAGCATATGTTCCTCCATTTTTACCATTTTTTACAACTATTCCTACACCATTTAATTTTTCACACCATTGATTTGGAGTTATCATAAAAGAATTGGTCCCAGCATTTTTTGTTACCGTATCGAATTCGATACGGTTAAAATTTGAATTGTTTATAATTTTTCGCAAAGACAAAAACATTAATGTCTCTTTACTTCCCATCCAATTATATATAATAAATCGTGGTTCAATAGGATTTTTAAATTTTGCCATATCTGTTAAACAAATATAATCGTCTTCATTTATTATCTTATAACTTACTTCTATTCCTTTCACTATAATATTATTGTTATCCATTATTTATCCGCCTCAATAATATCAATAGAATGAATACGTAGTTTTGTAACAAAGAAAGTCCTTTATAGGACTCTTATATTTAATATTTATTTATATTTTATTATTTATTTAAAATATATGAATATTTGTTATTACCTGCTTTTATAATAAATGAACATTTATTTTCTTCTTTATTATATATAATTGGTAAACCTACCATACTTTGTACTTTAGCTAGTTCACTAAATTTATTAACATTAATAGCATCTTTTAAATCTTCTTCATTTAATGTTCCTTCTACTAAAATATCTTTGTTAAATTTGAATATTTTGATCTTTTCTTGTTCAAATACACTTAATGTTTCAAATTTACGAATTAACATATATAGACAGAAACATATAGCAGTCATTACTACAGATCCCACCATAATAAGAATACTTAATATATTAGATTCTTTAACAACATTATTTATTTTTTTATCTTCTACTATAGATAAATTCTCATCTAATAAAGATATATTAATTACTTCTTTTTCTTCGCCAGATACTAACGATAACTCAACAATACCAGAACCTACTTTTCCTTCTAGTTTTTGTGAGGCAATATAATCATTAATTTCATTTATTTTATCCTTATAATTTATTTCATAAGTAACATTAGTAATATTAGAGATAATCTTTTCATTGTTTTTTACTGTTTGTCTAGGCGCTAATACTCCTAAAGCTTCGTTAGATACAGTAGAGTTAATATACGTAGTCATATAAGCACTTATTTTATACTCTTTATCTTTAATATCTTTGTCTGTATTATAGTATTCAATATTTACTGTTATCTTATCTATTTGACTAGCTTTGATAACACCACTATCTTCATTACTATAAATAGTACCATCTAACATCTTTATTCCATATGTTACATTAGTTTCTTCTGAATACTCTACATTATTTTTATTTTTAACAAACAATACTGCTCCCACTATTAATGTTAATATAAAAAATATTTTTGTTCCTAGAACTCCTATTTTAACGATTTTCATTTTACTCATAAAATACACCTCTCTTTAATGATACATAAAAATAAATTATAAGTTAAGTTATTTAACATTTAAAACTTTTTTATTATAAAAATTTTATCATTGATAATAAATATACATAATCAAAATTATTTTACGATTTATTTTTTAAATTTTTAAACGCAGTAAGTGTGTATCCACATTGCCTTAATACGAAAAGTTTGAAAGTCTTATCAAAAGTAATAATCATAATAAATGATATTGCCCCTAAAATAACAGCAATGATTCCATTAATGAATAATTCTATATAGATTTTCGTAGCATTGATCATTAGCATATCTAAAATAAATAAGCACATAACAAATGCCATAATTGTTACATAATTAATCAAATAATATTTTTTAGGACTTTTATTAAATGCATTTTTGTAAAGAACATATGGTTCTATCAAATTGCATATAAGAAGATTAGTAATAATTGTGGCAAGTATTACACCAAAAACCCCAATTTTTCCCACTAGCATAAAAGATAAAATTAGATTTACTATCCCCTCTAACAAAGGTTTCCACCTATCATGATAAAAACATCCAGTCGCATCCCTAAATAAAATGACACTATGTCTTAAAAATTTTATGAAATAATTTATTGTAATTATCATTACAATATTTTTACTTAAACTTAAATTTTCTCCAAAAACAATTGAAATAAGATTATCTATTACAGAATAATATCCAAGAAAAAAAACAAATGCCAAAATGCAATTAATTTCATAAAATATTTTAAAATATTTTTTCTGTTCTTCGACATTTTTTTTGGCACACAAATGGCCAACAACCGAACCCAATGATAAAAAGATCAAATCAAGAATTCCTGTCATTGCTGTTATTATTGTTATATAATTAGTATACTTTCCTAATATAACAACACCAATATATGTTGATATAATGATATTATCAATTGTATTAACTAATGTATATCCTATTTTATGCATAAACAGCGCTTTTATCTTTTCCTTAACTTCTTTGCTACTTTCTTCATCTAATTTTTCTTTTTTACATATAATGTCACAGTAATGTTTTTTCGCATATTTTTTAGATAATATCCACTGTATTATTACGCTTATTAGTTTGCTAATCAAGAAAAGTTCAAATGAAGAAAACACCCACAAGACCACTATCTGAACTAAGTACATTGCTATATTTCCTACCATATGAATTAATGTTGTAACGTAATTGTTTTTGTAAGCATTTATTAATGATGTTTTTGAACTATAGCAATAACTAATAACCGTTGACAATAAAACAAATAAAAAAGCTAAATAAATATTTGTATCTAACGTATACTCCTTTGCGAAATTTGGCAAAAAAGGCATTATTGCTATTCCTGCCCCCAAAATTATCATACCAATAACTCTATATAATTTTTCAAACAAGCAATATAAAGCAATAATTTTTTTATTATCATTTTCAACTATCGGCTTATACATGCAGAATGTTATTGCTGATCCTATCCCCAACTCAGCAACGCTTAAAACCCCAATTATAGAATTATATAATGAGTTTAGTCCATTAGCTTCATTTCCTATGTATTTAATTAAAAGCCTTATTGATATTAGATTTAATATTATCAGCACTATCTTTGATACTATGGAAGCACTTATATTTAAAATCGATTTTTTCCTATCCATTTTTCTTTTTTCCTTTTTTCAACAAATATATTTTGTATCCAAATCTAAATAAAATTAAAATAGGCAAATACTTCAATTTCAAAATAAAATCAGATTTTTTGTATTCTTCTTTAAATTCATTCTTTTTTTGAAGCAAAAAGTAAATTTTTAATTTTTTTTCATTGTATTTTTTTCTTATTATATTATGATACTTTTTCTTTTCTTTTTGAGACATATCTATCTTGTCTATACAATTTTCTAAAATCTCTTTATGTAAATCTATTCTTTTATTCATTTTTTGTAAAGTAACTGAATGACTATGACTATTTTCTCGGAAATTATATACATATGTAACTTTATCCATGTATACCACGTTACAGTAATATGCCATAGGCAATAACATTTGCCAGTTTTGACCTCCATGAGAAACAAAAATTTCATTTCCTTTGTTCGCTTTTCTAAAAGAAGACAATTTAATCATAGTTAACGGAGCAAATATAACATCTTTTTCAACAACTAAGTCTCTAAAGTAATTCCTTTTATTTATTTGTTTATTTTTTATTTGCAAATATCCTTTTGGTTCTCTAGTTTCAAAATCTAAAATTTTAGCCTTTCCAATAACAGCATCTATGTTTGAATCACTTTGAAATTTTTCCAAGTATAATTCCATAGAATTTGGCATTAACTCATCATCCATATCTGGCCAAAAAAGATATTCTCCTTTAGCATATTTAATTGCGTAATTTAAGCAACTAGCTGCTCCACCATTCTCCTTGTTTATAAATTGAAATTCATTGAATTTATCCTTTAACTTTTTTTCATATGATAAAATTATATCTTTCGTTCTATCGGTAGATCCATCATTTACAATTATAAGTTGTATATCAGAATAACTCAAATTTAATAATGATTCTAAATACCTCTCAACATATGTCTCACCATTGTATACAGGGGAAATTATACTAATCATATCGAACCCTCCTTTTTGCAATTACTAAATATTTCCTTCAAAAATTCCTCATATTTCTTTTGTTCAAAAATCAACTTTTCTTTATTGTAATTTGTATTCAATATAGCATCAATAGAATCTCCTACATTCAAATAAATAGAATTGTCGAGACATAACTTGTTCATTAAGTTTGTAAGTCTACTATTCATGTAACCACATCCATCTTGCCTATAGAATATTCTAAATGGTTTATTATAAATATAAGAAAACACACTACCATGAAATGAATCAGTTAATACTATTTGACTGTTTTTTATTAAATAAACAAACTCAGATGGTCCACACGAATAATACTTTGATTTTTTATCTAAAATATTGATGACTTCTAAATTATATTTTGATTTTATATTTTCTACGATTTGCTTGTATGAATCAGTTAAATCTCCTAAAAAATATAACAACAAATATTTCTTATTTTCATCATGAAATTTTGGCTTTTTAGAAATTTTATCCCATTCTTCACTAGATAGCATTAAAGTAGGATCTATTAAAGAGACTACCCTTTTTCCAGTTATTTTTCTTAATAATTCTGCGCCTTGTTCTTCTCTACAGGATAAATTATCAAAGTCTTTTAATAATTCTTTAAACATATTTTCTTGTTCTAGCGTCAGTTCGTCTACAGATATACTAGGAGCAAAAGCAATTTTTTTATTTTTTTCCGCAAACCCCAACATGTTTACATAAAGATTTGGATATAATCTAGGATTCCACACTTGATCGGATCCTGCGACAAAACAATCAAAATCAGCATTCAATTTTTTGTAATCAATATTTTTACAAATCATTTTTTTGTATGTAAATATATTATTATTAAACTTCATAAAATTTATTTGTCTATTAAATACATATTCTTTCTTTAAGATTTGATTAACTAGCAAAAGCGCTGTCTTTATTATCTTTCTTGATTCGATATTTAAACGGCTTCTATATTCACATTTGTCGCGTTTTATTATGTTCTTTGCGCATCCGTACTTATTTAATATTTTGATTGTCGCATAATTTTGTAGTTTATTACCATAATTGTTATCACCGTTAATGGTTATTATACCTATATTTCTTCCCATACTTATTCTCCTATCTGTCAATTTATAAAACCAACACTTCTCTTACGCAATTATATTCAATTAAAATTTAATGTATTATTAGCAAATTTTTTAACTATTCGTTTATAGTTATATTTTCAACACTCAAGAATATTTTTTTTCTTCTATTTTTCTTTTTACATACAATAGATTCTAAAAAGAAAATGACACAATACAATCTATATTTTAGAAAAAACATATACATTGTATATTTGAAATTTTTACAAGAGATTAGTTTATTTTCTCTTATTACATCATATCTTGAATTATTGAATATTTTCTTAAATGATTTATAATTAACTGTTCTAAATACTCTTATTGCGCTTCTGACAAATTCTCTATTTACTAGAAATTGCTTACCTTTAACTTTATATTTTCCAAAAATTCTATTTATTGCAAATGGAATCCGTATAAATGAGCCCACATATTTCTCACTGTAAAAATTATTTGTGGCAGAATTTATATTATCCATATTGTAATAATAAATTTCTTCTTCTATAAATTTTATTCCTACATTATTTTTTATTAAGTATTCCAACAAAAAAACTGTATCTTCACAATATCTCAAGTTATTGTTTTCAATTTCTAAAAATTTTTCTTTCAAAAAAATAGTTCTATTGTATGTCATCATAATTTGACCGCATAAAGCTTTTTCTACAATTATTTCTAAAGAATACTTACCAGCATCAAGTTCTTTAAAAATTTCTTTTTTATTATTTACAATTTTACTTATTGCTCCAAACGGAATATATCCATCTTCAATATTTTTATACAACGTAGAAATATATGTTTCACTGACGTAGTCATCTGAATCTAAAAATATCAAATATTTTCCATTGGCGATTTTAGCCCCATAATTTCTGCAATATGCAGCGCCATGATTTTCGATATCAACTATCCTAATTCGACTATTATCAAACAATTTTATTTTTTGACAAGTAGAATCTTTGGAGCCATCATTTATAACAATCACTTCATACGGAATATCTGTATTCTGATTTAATATAGAATTCAAGCATTTCTCTATATAATTTTCCACATTATAGCACGGTATAATGACACTAATAATTGCTTCCATTTAGCTCTAACCTCCTACCATTTTTTTCTTTCGTAATTTTTTCTATTTCTAAAATTGATATTATTACCATAAAAAACTGAACATTATTTCCCAACGCTTCAACAAAAAAATAAATTAAAAGCGTCGACATGACAAATAGACTTAATTTTGATATATCTTGATTTTTCAATTTAATACAAGACTCACAACTTTTTATTAGAATAATCAAAAAGCAAATAAAAGACACAATACCACCATCCAACAATATTTCTAGATAAAAGTTATGAGCAGAATAATATCCTCCCCAAATTTCTATATGATCCATAATAGAATCGCCATATCCCAAAAATGGTTTGTTTGATATCATATTTATAGATTTTTGCCATAGATACGTTCTGCCAGATAAAGTAATATCTCTATTCAAGATTTCACTTATTATATCTAAAAACACGTTTCTTAATGGCATGTGATTTGAAATTATAATTAGAAAACAGCAAGCAACAACCGCTGAACCACAAAAACAAAATAATTTCAAATTAACAAATTTTTTTAACAATATTAATCCTAATAGTATAAATGTAATTAACTTACCGGATGCTGAATCCACAAAAATACAACTTAATAACGGAATAAGTAAAAAGAGCCAATATATTTTAGATTTAGAAAAATACACTTTTACAATCGTTAAATATATCATCAACACATTTATAAGCGCTATTCCATTGTCTATATTCATAAAATACAACAAATTAACATCATTTTGATACATAGCTGTTTGAATTCCTTTTTCTTTATATATAATTATACTAGCTAGGTTAACAACATTAAGTACAGTATACATCCAAAACAGAATATCAAAAAATTTTCTTGCTTTTCCTATATTCACGTAATAGTTAACAATGAAACAGATTGAAAATATTGTTATAAAATTCTTAAGTGGATTATATAGCGATTCTGAATTTAAAAGCGAAGATACCATGATCAGCAATTCAAATATTGCAACATAAAATAAACCATGAAACTTTTTCTTTCCATTTCCTTTTAACAAATTCCAAACAAAAGCAACTGATAAAATAACAAATATCGCTACTCTTAAAATCGATAAACCTACATAAATAACATTTAATATTGGAATGTATTTGAATGATAATGGTATAAAAAAAGGTATAAGTAAAAGTAAAATTAAAAATTTGTTTTCTATAATTCTTCTACAATTGTTCATTTTCCATTTTCTCTATTGACTTCACAAAATTTTCAAAATATTTTTCTTTACTAAACTTTTCTATTTTATACGATGAAGTCCTATTCTTCAATTTATCAAAATTTAGTCTTATATAATCCATTTTTTTTGCTATAGAATTTTTCAAATTATCTCTTTCGACATAAACAGCATCTTTTCCTATTATTTCCGGTATCGCTCCGCAATCAGTTGTCATCATAATCAAATTGGATGCCATTTGCTCTACTACAACCATTCCAAACGATTCATTCCACTTTGAAGGTACACAGCCAACATCTGCCGCACAATAATATTCACCTATTACAGAGTTATTTACATATCCCAACAATTTTATATTTGGATTTTTTTCTCTACAAATATTTTTCCACTTTTTATCTTTTTCAAAATTAGGTTTCCCGCAAACAATTAAATATTCATTATTTTTATGATTCTCTTTGAAAGCATCTATCAATTCATATACCCCTTTATTTTCATCTATTCTCCCCGAAAAAATATATACGATATCTGTATTTTTTATTCCTAAACCTCGTCTTATTATTTCTCTATTTTTAATATTTTCATCAACACTGAATTTTTGTAAATCAACACCATTGTAAAGAGTAGTGCATTCAACTTTGTCACAAACTTTTTTTACTGTTGATGCCAAAAAATCACTGACGCACAAACATTTTTCGTAATATTTCATATATTTTGTTGTTTGTGTATTTATATATTCATTGTGTAAATGAAGAATTGCTTTTTTCCCTTTTGAATACGAAATTTTCCCTAAAAGTGGTTCATTTTCACAAACAATATAATCATACTTATCCATATTCAATTTATTAAAAATTATATTTTTATAGATATATAATTTCAAAAGCCACTTTCTTTTGAATAATCTCTTGTTTGTTAATTTTAAAAATAAATTATTATTGGAAAATATAAACTTTGTGTATTTATAGCCATATTTATTCAAATCATCTTTTATGGTCAAAACATCAATTTCAAATTTTTTTTCTATCTCATTTTGTTCAATAATTTGTGTGATAAGATTCTCTACCGCTCCACCCTTACAATCCGGCACAGGTAAATAATTAGGACAAATTATAAGTACTTTTTTCAAGTTTTTCACCTCCTATTCACTTAATTTTAAATATATTTCATATAGAGTTTTTCCCATTTCTTCTTTGGTGAATTTTTTGAAATCATCCAAATTTTGACTTTCACACGTTCTTATTTTTTTTCCCATTATTGTTTCACACCAAAGTTTCTCTGTTAAAGAGATGTATTCAACAAGTTCTTTTTTTACTAAAGAAGACTTTGAAATTAGATTGGAGCAGATACACGGAAGCCCGTTTATTTGTGCTTCTAATAGAACAAGCCCAAAACTTTCATATACAGACGGAAATAAAAACACGTCCGCCATTGAATAAAAATCATTTACATTCTTTTTTTCTTCTAAAAATAAAATATTGGAACATCCCTTTGCTTTTTCTTTTGCTTCTTCAAGCAACTCTCCAACTCCTATCAAAACCAACTTATATTTTGAATCATCTTTTAAATTTTTAAAACATTCCACCAAGAATGATTGATTTTTTTGATTATTAAATAAACCCACATGCAAACACACTACATTATTTTGCAAATTATACTCATTTCTCAAACATTCTCTTTTTGTTACATTCAATTTAAATTTTTCTATATCTATGCCGTTATTCAGCACAACAAATTCTTTAGTAAAAGCAAATTCCCCAGCCTCTTTACTGCACCCAATCGCTAAATCGTACATATTATTAAATGTTTTTTTTAACACTTTGTGAATTTTCATATGCGTACATTTTGTATTGTGTCCATGAACAACTATTTTATTTTTCAATTTTCTAAATGGCAAGCAATCTAAAATCATTGTGGAACTATTACCATGTATATGTACAATATCATACTTATTTAATTTCCCAATTTTTTTCAAAAAAAGATAATATTTTATAACGTTTTTTCTTCTAGGACTCCTTATGATATTAATTTCATTTTTTTCAAATATGTCTTCATAAAATTTATCTATATATCCTTGAACAACAACATCTACTTGAACATCTGAATTAATTTTTTTTATTTCTGTAATGCTAGTAGAAATAACATTAGATATTCCATTTAACCCATAAGGAACTGTATTTATAATCAATATTTTCATAATCAATCCCTCTTGCCTTCTAACTCTATATACTCATTAATTTTTTTTTCTATATGTTCAATTCCATTCTTATTGAAAAAAAACTTATTTAATTCTATTTTTTTCGCTTTGCTAATTGCTTCTATTAATGATGTTGTCTCATCCACTTTAACAACATACCCTAGTTCACTATATTTTTCACATATTTCTAATTGATGATCATCTATATGTTCATCAAATTTCTTTAATCTTGGACACGCTATTATTTTCTTATTATTTTTAAGACCACCAGTTATAGATCCTACTCCGCCATGACTAATAAAAATATCACACGACTGTATTTTGTCATCAAAATCTTTAGGATTTAAAAATTGCTTATATTGATAATTTTTGGGTTGATATGTTGAATGTCCAATTTGAGCAAATACTTCTTCTTTTATTTTTCCTTCTTCAATCAAATTATCAATTTCAATAAGAATTCTATTGAATTGAAATTTTTGAGTTCCCAATGCTACAAATATCATATGGTATCACCCCCAAAAAATGAACCTACATATTTCGCTTTTGGATATTTTTCAATTAATTCTGGCCATTGTACAAAAAACAAATCTGCATCTTTATAAACTTTTTTCCCCGTCATAGATAAATCTTTAACTCTAGCATATGACTCTATGTATATAACTTTCTTTCTAAATAGTTTTGCAATTTTAATCATGGGATAGGCACACAACGCACCTGTTGAAATAATGTAATCAGGCCTCTCTTTTATAAAGACCCATAATTCCTTCATTGCCAATAGTAAGAAACGTAACACAAACAATTTTTCTCGTCTATTTATTTCTCTAACAAAATATTTTTTTTCGCAAAAATCACTCTTAAAGTTTTCAACCTTTTCAGTAACAAGGAAACTGTTATAACTTTTAGCTATATTACTTAAATTTTTAAGTTCTGAAAAATGGCCTCCTGATGAACATATAAAACAAAGTTTTGTTTTTTTCATTTTATTTAGCCCCCTTTCCAAATAGTACTACTCCTACTGTTTTGAAAAGGATTTTAATATCTAACCATGCACTAATGTGTTTGCTATAGTATTTATCCAATTCTAATCTTTCTTCAAAACTAGTATCGCTTCTTCCATTTACTTGCCAGTATCCTGTTATTCCAGGTTTACACGCTATTATATATTTGTAGTAATCTCCCATACCTTCATCTTTTTCTCTCCATAAGTAAGGTCTAGGTCCTACTAGAGACATATTTCCTTTTAAAACATTTATTAATTGTGGTAATTCATCAATACTTGTTTTTCTGATGAATTTACCAATTTTTGTAATACGAGGATCGTTTTCTAATTTTTTATTTTTTAGATATTCCTCTTTTATACTTGGATCTTTAGCGAATAATTCTTCAAGTACTTTTTCCCCATTCATTACCATACTTCTAAATTTATAAACTTTGATTGTTTTTCCGTTTTTACCAATTCTATTTTGAATGAAGAAGGCTTTGCCTCCATCTCTTCTTATTAGGATTGCTACTACTAAGAATACTGGGCTTAATAGTATCAATGCTAGTAAACTTGCTATTATATCTACTAATCTTTTAAAAATATAATAAACCTTAAATTTTGGTTTGAAATCATCTTCTACTTTTTCTACTACTTTAGTAGTTTCTACAACACTTTCTTCTTCAACAAGTGTCTCTTCTTTTTCTTTAACTGCTATATTACTCACAATAAAAAACCCCCTATTTAATTAAATTTGTAAAAAAGCACTAATTAAAATAGGAGTTTTAAATTCTTAAATAAATAGCATTGGCTTTATTAAAAATGAATTCTTTGTACTCTTTAGCAAAGAAACCATTATTATTTGAACAATCATCTATTTCTATCATTTCAAAATTAATTGTATTAAAAAATCTAATGCAACCAATTAATTCCATAACAAAAGTTGTTATTAAAGATAAAACATTTTGCATACTAACAATTAAATCAAAAATTGATTTGTTAGTTCTAACTTGACCAAACACCTGCGCTAAATCAACACTTGAACCAGATGTCAATGCACTAAAATCTATTACACCAAAGAAGATAACAGAAAAAATTAAAGGAAGTAAAATATCTAAAATGAAGGATACTGTTAAAGTTTTACATTTGTTCCACATTTGTCTCATATTTTCCCCTCCTGTCTTTTCAATTTTATATGAAATATAAAAGGGTGTCAACAAAATGCCCTTAACACCCTTTAAATATTGTCATTATTTACTATTTTTTGTAAATTTTTGTCGTTTTTCTCAAATTTTAATTTTATATAATTATCATAAATACTCCACATACAAATTAAAGGAACAATATCTTGTCCAAGGCTTCTAATGTTTTCTGTAAGCCCATATATTAAAACTGCTAAAAAGACAACTTTTAATTCATTGCTAACCTTTTTTCTAAATGTAAAGTAGTAAAATGAAGCAGAAATTAATAATGCAGGCAATCCATCCCTTACTATTAAATAGATAGTTCTATTATCGCAATTTTTAAAATATTCCCTTCCATACAAAATATGCCATTTGGCATTGACTAATATATCATGTAATAAAGCTGGTCTCCCAGAGAAAAATTCATTTAAAGTTGAATTTTCACAATATATAAACACGAAAGAAACAGAAAATATTGCCGTTAATAAAAAAGCATACCTTAAATCAATTTTATTAAATATTTTTCTAAATATTATTTCAAAATTAGATATTAATACGAATATAAATGTTGCTATTATTCCAGTTCTACTATTGGTTAACATAAACAAAGTAACAGCCATACCTATAGAGTAAATATTGAACCATATCTTCTTTTTATCCAACAAATATAACGCCATTAGGTTTCCAAAGAAATATCTAAATATAGTATTAGGATGAACAAATCCTAAACTATATCTTATAGAACCATCTCTAACCGTATTATATTCTGGGATAATTTTCAAAAAGTAACAAATTACAGCAATGCTAATAAAGCAAGTTGAGGCAATAAAATATGTTTGTAAACACTTATTTCTATTTTCTATGAAAATAGAAGCTATCAAAAGATATATATATACATCTAACATATCTCTATCAAACATGTATAAAAAGGATATTGAATAAATAACAGCCATCCATAGTCTTTGCTTATTACTTTTAGCATTATAAAGCATGTAAAAAGTAGCGTAGATCCCCACTAATCCGATTAGAACAAAACCGGTATATAAAATAGACCTTACATCTCTAAAAGCTGTATATCTAAAAAATGGTTCACTCAGTAAAACAACAAGAATAATAATATCTTTCCATAACGCTCTTTTAAAAATATGCTTCATTTTAATAACCCCTTCGGTTATTAAGGATACATTATATTTTTTATTTTTTCAATTAAAAACGGCGATATGTTTATTGTGGATAAAAAAAGCGAAGTTTTCTTCGCTAATTTAACTATTTACTATATCCATTAGGATTATTAGTTTGGAACTTCCAAGAGTCTTTACAAGCTTCTTTTATATCCTTGTTTGCATACCAATCTAATTCCTTATTTGCCTTAGAACAATCCGCAAAACAAGCGTCTACATCTCCTGGTCTTCTATCTTGAATTTGATAAGGAACTTTAATATTATTTGCAGTTTCAAAAGCATTAACCATTTCTAGTACTGAAGTTCCTTTTCCTGTACCTAAATTATAGATTACAAGTCCTGATTTTTTACTTAGTTTAGTAAGTGCTGCTAGATGTCCTTTAGCTAAATCTACTACATGAATGTAATCTCTAACTCCTGTTCCATCTACTGTATTATAATCTTTACCAAATACACCTAATTTTTCTCTTTTACCAATAGCAACTTGTGTGATATAAGGCATTAAGTTATTAGGGATATCATTAGGATCTTCTCCGATTAATCCTGATGGATGCGCTCCAATTGGGTTGAAATATCTAAGTATTGCTATGTTTAAATTTGGATTAACTTTAGCAACATCTTTTAGTATTTCTTCAATCATATATTTAGTTCTTCCATAAGGGTTTGTTACGCCACCTACTTCACACTCTTCTGTAAGAGGCAATACTTTAGGATCGCCATAAACAGTCGCACTGCTTGAGAATACAATGTTATTAACATTATATTTAAGCATTAACTCTAATAAGTTAATTGTTGTATTTAAATTATTATTGTAATACATTAATGGTTTACTAACAGATTCACCTACCGCTTTAAAACCAGCAAAATGAATTACATCTGTAATATTTTCTTTTTTAAATACTTCTTCTACTTTATCTTTATCCAAGATATTAATTTGATAGAATTTAGGTTTAATACCAGTTATTTTTTCAATTCTATCTAATACCTCTATTTTACTATTAGATAAATCATCTACTATGATTGGATCATATCCTTTTTCTAATAATTCAACTACAGTATGGCTACCAATGTAACCTGCTCCTCCAGCAACTAATATTGACATAAAATCCCTCCCAATTCTTTTCCACTATATTGTTGCACATTAATATAATATTGTTAACGAATTGTGTTTAAAACTTTTTT
>JBGVED010000020.1:0-2304 GCA_045119835.1 Bacilli bacterium
TAAATCCAACTTTAATTGATTTCATAATATATATTAATAGATGTAATCTAACTGTTATCATCTTGAGATTTTAATAGTAAATAAGTATAATGTTAGAGGAGGCAAAATCTATGAGAGAAACAAATAAACAAGCATTTTCTATTATTTTATTATTAATATTTATTGGCTTTAATTTATTACATATTTATTTTCCAATACATTTAATAATTGAAGATATTAAATTAGGTACAATTAATGGTACTAATTTAGAGATGGGTGCACTTTTTCCTTGGTCAATAGAATTTATATCTATCCCATTCATATTTCTTCATCTTGTATATTATTTCTTTTTTAGAAAAACTAAATATACTAATAAAATAGGTACAATAGTATTTATATTTTATTTGTTCCAAGTATTATTATTTAATATATTGTTATTTGCTTAAAGAATATGTTCTTTAGGCTTTTTATTGTGCGACGGGCACGTTATATATCTAAAGGGTGAAAGTCCCGAGTAGGAAAGTTACAATAACTACATAGTGAAACACAAGTCTAATATCGTGAGGTATGGGACGAAGGAAGTGCGTAGCAAATAGACTGGGTAACGAACAGAAACTTGATATAAGGCAATTAAAGTGTGATGAATATACATTACAATATAAAATCACTAGTAACCGTAAAACTTTAATTAGTAAATCAAGTACTCAAGGCTAGAAAGATATATAACTTACCCCGTGAGGTCTTAGGAATTATAGAAATATAAGTCGAAAAAAGGTTTGTCCTAAGAAGTCAGCAGAGGTCATAGTAGGTGAACAACCGAAGGACTGAATAAATAAACCTTTTGCAAAGTACAAATCAATGTGTCTACGTTGAAACTGAAAAGAATGAAAGGAAAACGTAAGTTCCAAAGAGTAAAACGAATTAGGTGTATTGTAGACAAACGAAAAGGAGGAAAAGCAAAACTATGAAAGTGATTGAGAGAGTACTATCCAAGGATAATTTAAATGAAGCCTATAAACAAGTGATAAGAAATAAAGGTGCTTCAGGCATCGATGAAATGACTTGCGAAGAAGTAAAGGATTATTTAAAAGTCAATGGGGATAAACTAATTAATCAAATCTTAAATCGAGAGTATCAACCTCTTCCTGTTAGAAGAGTGGAGATACCAAAACCAAATGGTGGAATAAGAAAACTAGGAGTTCCAACAGTAGTTGATAGAATAATTCAACAATCGTTAGTACAAGTATTAACACAAATATTTGAGCCAACATTCAGTGAATACTCATATGGATTTAGACCAAATAGAAGATGTCAAAACGCAATTGATAGAGCGTTAGAATTAATCAACGAAGGATACGAATGGATAGTTGACTTAGACCTAGAAAAGTTCTTTGATAATGTACCACACGATAAACTTATCCGAATAATAGATAATGAAGTTAAAGACAGTGATATAACCTCTTTAATTATGAAATATCTAAAAGCGGGAGTGATGGTAAATGGGACATTTGAAAAGACAAATGTAGGTACACCACAAGGTGGAAACCTTTCACCATTGTTGAGTAATATCTATCTTACACTACTTGATAAAGAACTAGAAACTAGAGGACTACATTTTGCTAGATATGCAGATGATTGTGTAATTTTCGTTAAGACAGAAAATGCAGCAAAAAGAGTCATGTATTCTATAACTCGTTTTATTGAAACTAAGTTAAAACTAAAAGTTAATTCGACTAAAACGCATATCACTAGACCAAGCAATCTAAAGTATCTAGGAGTTTCATTCTACAAGGATACCAAACAAAAAGTTTGGAAATCTAAGCCACATAAAGAAAGTTTTATTAGACTATTTAAAAAATTAAAATCACTTGTAAAACGTTCTTGGAGTATTGACTTATCTTATAGAATAAAGAAAATCAATGAAGTATTGAGAGGATGGATTAATTACTATAGAAAGTCATCTATGAAATATAGACTCGAAAAATTAGGGGCTTGGTTAAGAAATGCAATTAGGGTGATTATTTGGAAACAATGGAAAGTATACGATAAACAAATAAAATCTTTAGTTATACTAGGTATACAAAAAGAAGAAGCAAAAGGCTTAACGTATTGCAGAAAAGGATACCAATTCATCTCACATTCATTTGTCTTACAAAGAGCAATTACAAAGTCTCGATTAAAGAAAAGAGGTCTTATAGACCCCTTAGAGTATTATCTTAATCCTATTCAATAGGATGTTTATTTAAACCGCCGTATACGGAAGACCGTACGTACGGTGGTGTGAGAGGGAGCGGAAAATTAATAATTTTCACTCTCTACTTAATT